>JBCCRH010000206.1:0-10374 GCA_039208045.1 Bacteroidota bacterium | reverse complement strand
TTGCTCTTCAAAGCAGTTGAGCTACTGACTACCAGCGATGAAGAACTTAAAGTTCAAGTACTAGCAGCTAAACTGGGGGTGAGCAGGAGAACCCTACTTCGCAGATTTAAAAAGTACCTGGGCTATTCGGTGGAAGAGTATATGTCCGTAATTCGATTTAGAAAAGCATTGTCTACTTATCAGAAGACGAAGGGGCAGGAGCCCATGAGTTATATCGCTATGGAAAGTAATTATTACGATCAGGCGGATTTTAACCATCATGTGAAGGCACGCGCTGACCTTACTCCCAAAGAACTTTTTGAACAGCTACGGATTGTGGATAACACGCTCTTTTGGAAGAGCTAGCTACTAACCTGTCCCAATTATACAAGCATAAAAGAGGAGGAGCGAATAGCTTTGGGGTATGAAAAAATTAATAATACTACCCATCGCATTCCTGCTCTTACTTTCCAATGCCTTATCACAAGGGATTGATCCGAAAGAGCCTACTGTACTATCACAACCAGTTCTCATCGCAGATGATGATTGGAAATTTGAAGGAACCGAACATATGATGCTCCTCCCTGAGAATCGTGACGATCCCGCAAGTAGACTGATTCCTGTTCATTTTTTTAGGTTTCCTGCGCTTGAAAAATCAGACTTACCTCCTGTTGTTTTTCTCGGTGCTGGGCCAGGCGAGCCCTATTCCACAGAAGTATTCTTTCAAGGTAAACGGGCAGAGGCCTGGCGCTTTGAGCTAGAATTAGTGAATCAAAAACGCGACGTCATCCTCATCAACCAACGCGGCAACTCTAACGCGCCTGGTCTTCAAATTTCCAACTTCAGGTATCGGTGGTCAAATGGTGGTACCTTGGATAAGCCTTTTAGTGCTGCGTTGCGGGCAAAAAATAGAAGAGAGGCCTATGCAGCAGCTATCAAAAGCTATCAAGAAAAAGGAGTCGATCTAAAGGGCTATGACTTTATCCATTTTATTGATGACATTGAGGCCGTTCGAACCTATCTGCAAGTGGAAAAGCTAGCACTCGTTGGCAATAGCTTTGGTTCTCAATGGGGATTAGGGTACATCCAACGCTACCCCGAGCATGTGGATCGCGCTATCTTTTCGGGTATTGAACCACTCGATCATAACTACGATGACCCACAAGATCGGTGGAGCGTTTTAGAAAAAATAAATGCCTATGCCCAGGCTGATCCTAAGCTGAAGGCCCTGCTTCCTGAAGATGGAGTAACAGGTGCATTCAAGACCATTATCGAGCGCCTAGAGGCGCAGCCACAGGCAGTGACGCTGATAGGGAAAGATGGAAAAGAAGCAACCATTGTAGTAGGAGCCGATGATTTGCGTATGAACTATATGTGTCCCATTGCGCGTAGTTACGTAATGGATATGGAATGCTGGCCAAAGTATATCATGGACATGTACAATGGCGACTATCGGATATTGGCGGATAACGTAAGAGGAAGGGTCTATAATTCGTCTTCCCGAATGATTAATACATTAGTCAATAACAGCATTGACATCTCCAAAAAAAGAGCTGCGGTACTTAACAGTCGGCCAGCAATAGAATGGCTAGGTAATGTGAACAGTCATTATACCTCTACCACGGATATTTGCCCTGCACCCAAGGTGTCGCCAGCGTTCCGGCAGCATGTCAAGCACGACATTCCAATCATTATTATTCAGGGCGATATGGATTTGAGTACGCCTTATGAGAATGCGCTCTTCCTGATGGATTACTTAGAGAATGGACACTTGATTACTGTAAAACGAGGCTATCACAATGCCAAGCGCGCACTGATCTTTGATGATCCCGACTTGATGCGTAAGGTATATAGCTTCATGGACTTGGATTTGGAGCAGACGAGCTTCAAAGATTTTAGTAAAGAGTTACCAAGCATCCATGAAATGCCAGCCTATCAATTTTGGCCGCTAGATGGCAAGCCGCTCTACGAGCGGGAGGACGAAGATAATTAAGAGCAATCGTAGGGGAGAGGTTCTTATTCGTATTCTTCTAAAACGGATTGGGCCTCTTCCCATGCTTCCATCGCTGTTTCCAAGTCTTCTTTAAGCTGGCTGTACTGCTTCATCGTTTTTTCTGCATCCTTACTTTCGTAAAATGAGACTTCTGCCATCTGTGCTTCGATCTGCTCTATTTGCTCCTCGATACGTTCTATTTTGCGCTCCGCATTACTCACTGCTCTAGTGAGTTTTTTCCGCTCTTCAAAGCTCAGCTCTTTCTTAGGTGCGGCGGCGGTTTCTTTCTTACTACTCATCTCTACAGAACGCATATCATCTAGCTGGCGTTTGCCTAAAAAATAATTGACATCACCTAGGTGATTATGTAATTTCCGATCTCTAAATTCGATGGTTTTGGTGGTCAGGCCAGCTAAAAACTCCCGGTCGTGCGAGACCACAATAAGGGTACCATCATAATCCATCAATGCCTGCTTGAGCACATCTTTGGAGATCATATCTAAGTGATTGGTAGGTTCATCCAGTACCAATAGATTAAAGGGCTTGAGCAAGAGGCAGGCGAGGGCTAGGCGTGCTCGCTCCCCTCCGGATAGTACCATTACTTTCTTCTCTACATCCTCTCCTCGGAACATGAAGGCCCCCAAGATGCTTCGCAGCTTGGTGCGCAGTTCGGGCGGAGAGTGCATCTCCATGGTTTCCAGTAGGGTAGCATCTTGGTACAGCGCATCTGATTGGTTCTGCGCGTAGTAGCCTACTTGGATGTTGTGCCCCAGCTTTACTTCTCCATCGGAATGTTTCAGTTCGTTGATCAGTATCTTGGCGAGGGTGGTTTTTCCTTGCCCGTTTTGCCCTACAAAAGCCACTCGATCGCCACGATCTAGTTTGATATCTACTTCTTCTAAAACGAGCAGGTCACCATATTTTTTAGTGACACGCTTACCTTCTAGTGCTACTTGGCCGGAGCGCGGGGCAGGAGGGAAGCGCAGGCGCATAGCCGCTATATCGGTCACGTCCATTTCGATGCGTTCCATTTTATCCAGCTGTTTCTGCATCGACTGGGCCATCTTTGTTTTAGTGGCTTTCGCCATAAATCGGTTGATGGTTTTCTCTTTTTGAGCGATGACGCGCTGTTGGTTTTCGTAGGCGGCCTGCTGTTTTTCGCGGCGCTCCTGTTGAAGTCCTACGTATTTGCTGTAAGCGGCTTTGTAATCGTACAGTTTGCCTAGTTCGATTTCTACCGTTCGCTTGGTGACGTTATCTAAAAATTGTTTATCGTGCGAAATGACGATGATCGATCCAGTATAGTCTTTTAGGAATTGCTCTAGCCAAATAATCGACTCAATATCGAGGTGGTTGGTCGGCTCATCAAGGAGCAAAAAGTCGGGGTGTTGCAGCAACATTTTTGCCAATTCTACTCGCATTTGCCAGCCACCACTAAATTCGTCGGTTAGGCGGTTCATATCACTGGGCTTAAAGCCCAATCCTCGAAGTACGCGCTCTGCTTGCGCCTCGCTAGCACCACCACCCAAGAGCTGAAAACGGTCGTTTGCTGCCGAAAATGCTTCTAGCAGCTTGGTATAGCTATCACTTTCATAATCCGTGCGCTGCGCAATTTCATCATTAAGCTGGTTGATTTTTTGCTCTAGCTTTTTGATTTCATCAAAAGCAGTGAGCGCCTCTTCCATGACGGTTCGGCCTTTCGGCAAACTCATCTCTTGATGCAAAAAGCCGAGGGTACTGCCGCTAGGTCGCGTAATATTGCCACCATCTGAAGATTGATAGCCTGCGATGATTTTCAGCATAGTCGATTTGCCTGCGCCATTTCGCCCTACTAAACCTACTTTGTCACGCTCACCAATCACTAGGTTTACACTGTCGAGTAATACCCGATCGCCATACTTTACGAAAATATTAGAAGCCGTTAACATAAGTGCAATTAAGATGAAGCCCAAAATTATAGGAAATCAGACAATTTTGGAACCAGTAGGAAAGTATTTTAGGCTTTGCGTAAGGTAAACCCAAAAGTGGAGCCCAAGTTTTGGGTGCTACGTACATTAATGGTCTGAGCGTGTGCCTCAACTATATGTTTTACAATAGAAAGCCCCAAGCCAGAGCCTCCAATTGCTCTAGAACGACTTTTGTCTACCCGATAGAATCGATCAAAGACATGGGGGAGGTGCTCTTTTTTGATGCCTATGCCATTATCTGCTACTTCAATTAGCACATTTCGATCCATATCGTAGAAGCCCACTTTCGTCAAGCCATTGTCGATACCATATTTTATGGAGTTGTGCACTAGATTGGTGAGCACTTGTCTAATATTTTCAGGATCGGCTATCACCTGAAAATTTTGGGCCGCCCCTTCCTTAAAGAGCAAGGAAATATTGCGCCGCGCCGCTTTTATTTCAAATTCTTCAAATACTTCTTCCGCCAACTGTTTAATATCAAAAGGGCGGAGTTCTAAAAGCATCTCTCCAGATTCTAAACGGGAAATAGATTCTAAATCTTCTACAATGGTCTGAAGTCGATCTACATTTTTTACGGCCTTGCGCAGGAAAGCTTCATTAGTATCGGGATTATGCATAGCTCCATCTAAGAGGGTATGTAGATAGCCCTGTATATTAAAAATAGGGGTCTTGAGTTCGTGCGAAATATCACCCACAAATCGCCTTCGGTATTCTGCCCAAAGTTTATACTTTTCAATCTCTTTCTGTTGGTTATCTGCCCATTCGTTGACTTCTTTTTCTACTTCTTCGATGATATTAGTGCTCAGGTCAATGGACTTGTTCTTATCTTTTTTGGGCACTTTTTGGTTATGGATAGTCTTATAGATGACTTTGATCTTGCGGTAAATGTATCGTTCGAGGTAGTAAGCGGTCGTGAAGTAGGTTCCGGTGAAAATGAGAACGGCAGCAATCAGAACGAGGACAATTGGATTAGCGGCCTGCTGAAATAGGGCATATAATAGGATAGATCCTACACTCAAAGCAGTAATAATCAAGGAGGCTAATCTGGCGATAATTTGTGGCGTTGGGTTCTTTAACATGGGCAATGCTATTCAAAAGTTCTGAACAAAACAAAAAATAAAAAGATGCATTAAAACTCAAATTTGTAACCGATGCCCTTGATGGTTTTGATATAGTGATCTCCAATTTTTTCTCTCAATTTCCGGATGTGTACATCGATAGTGCGATTCCCCACGATTACATCAGTACCCCATACTTTATTGAATATTTCTTCTCTAGAGAACACTTTACCTGGCTTAGAAACCAATAAATTTAGGAGCTCAAATTCTTTTTTGGCAAGTTCAATTACTTCTTCTCCACGTTGTACACTCACTCGCTCTTGATCGATTGCCAAGTCCCCCACGCGAATAATAACATCTTCTTCCTCTACATTAACAGATCGCTCGGATCGTCTCAGCAAAGCCCGTACTCTACTAACGAATACTCTGGGGCGCATCGGTTTAGTGATATAGTCATCTCCACCAACATCCAAGGCAGCAATCTGCGAATAATCCTCTTCCCGAGCTGTAAGGAAAGCAATGACGGTGCTATCAAATTCTGGCTTGCTCCTCAATTGTCGGCACACTTCCACCCCGTCCATCTTGGGCATCATAATATCTAGAATGATAAGATTAGGACGCTCTCTTTCAGCTACTTCTATACCAGCTTCACCATCAGAGGCAACATATACTTCGAAGCCTTCTTCTTGAAGGTTATATTTTAGAAACTCTAAAATATCTGGTTCGTCATCTACAATCAGAATCTTTACTGCATCCATCGCTTATAACATCTACTATTACACAATAGGGTAAAGTTAGATTTTTCCCAGTTCCGCTATCTTTTGATGGTTTTAAAAAAATCTTAAATAGAGGTTAACTATTTGTAAACTATATTCGATGGAATATACACAAAATCATCTGAAACCCGTGATTTACTACACGAAAAGCCCATTTGATAAAAACATAATTATTTTTTCAAAATATTGTAGTATCTTCGTTAAGGCCTTGTAATTATTCTCTCTAAGTGGGTAGAGTCCTCATTCTTTGAGGACTTTGCTTTTTTTATACCCTTTCTTATCTCCTTCCAATTCCCTGGTTTTGAGGCAAAAAAAAAGAGCAGCACCGCTAAGGATACTGCTCGAAACTCAAATCGTTTATACTTCGAACTATTGGAAATACACAACTAATATTTTGCTCTTTTATTAAAGGAAAGCCTTAAATTATAGTAGAGATTCCTTCGTTAATCTTATCATTATATATGGTAAAATCTTCTGCTTCTTCGATCAGGTGGGCAATCATATCGCCAACCTGCGAGCAGCTGTACAAAATACTTGGTTTTAGCTCAGGAGTGCCAATGCCGCGCTCCAAAATATGCTGCACAGCTAAGCGTACAATCTTTGCTTCTTCATTAAGCTCTAAGCTATTTAACAGCATAGCTGCTGACAAAATAGTAGCCATAGGATTGGCAATATCCTCGCCTGCTGCTTGCGGATAGGAGCCATGGATCGGTTCGAAAAGGGAAGTCTTCTCACCTATGGATGCGGAAGGAAGAAGCCCCATCGAACCGGATAGCACACTGGCTTCATCCGAAAGAATATCTCCAAACATATTTGAGGTGAGCATCACATCAAATTGGATTGGATACTGAATAAGCTGCATAGCAGCATTATCGACATACATAAAATCTAGGGTAACCTCTGGATAGTTGCTGGCCATATTCTGCACCGTATCCCTCCATAAGCGAGAAGATTCCAGTACATTGGCTTTGTCGACGAGTGTTACCTTCTTGCGGCGCTTTTGTGCATTCTCAAAAGCTAATTGAGCAATGCGCTCTATCTCATAGGCTGCATAAGAGCAAGTATCATAAGCAGACTTGCCATCCTGACTACGCCCTTTTTCACCAAAGTAAATACCTCCAGTAAGCTCCCGTAAAATGAGCAAATCTACTCCCTTTACCTTTTCCTCTTTTAAGGGAGAAAGGTGCAGTAATTTCGAGTAGGTGGCTACTGGCCGTAGGTTGGCATATAAGCCAAGTTCTTTGCGCAGTCTCAGCAACCCTTGCTCGGGCCGTACCTTGGCATTCGGATCGCTATCATATTTTGGGTGGCCAATGGCTCCAAAAAGAATAGCATCAGAGTTGACGCAGGTTTCAAGGGTTACATCGGGGAGTGGATTCCCCGTTTTATCAATGGCGATGGCACCTACATCTGCCTGGCAGTATTCAAATTGATGATTAAATCGACTGCCGATGGCATCTAATGCTTTTTTTGCTTGTTCCACCACTTCAGGGCCTATGCCATCGCCTGGTAATTCCGCAATTTTAATCTTCATGGGTGTTTAATTTGAGTGGTACTAATCCAATTATTTAGTCGTACTAGTTCAATTTTTTTTAAAAGACAAGCTGCTGTGCCTCGAAGGCTTCAATCTGCTTGCGTTTGCTAAGTAAGAAGTCCAGATCATCATAGCCATTAAGTAGGCACATTTTCTTGTAAGGGTCAATTTCAAAGGAAATAGCTAAGGAAGTACCTGGCAAAATAAAGGATTGCTTTTCCAAATCTACCTCAAAAGTTGTTGTGGGTTCCTGCTCGATAGCTGTGAGAATAGTGTGCAAATCTTCTTGGCTTACCTGTATAGGAAGTATGCCATTATTGAGGGCATTGCCCCGAAAAATATCTGCAAAAAAGCTGGAGACCACTACTTTAAAACCATAATCAGCCAATGCCCAGGCCGCATGTTCCCTACTGGATCCACAGCCAAAGTTGCGCCCCGCCACCAGAATCTGGCCGCTGTACATCGTATTATTGAGTACAAAGTCTGCTTTTGGTGTACCATCACGATTAAATCGCCAATCTCGGAAAAGATTATCTCCAAACCCTTCCCTCGTAGTCGCTTTTAGAAAACGTGCTGGAATAATCTGATCGGTGTCTATATCCTCCATCGGTAATGGAACAGCAGTAGATTGTATTTTAGTAAATTTTTGCATCGTCTTAGTTGAGTTGTTCGCGCACATCAATAATTTTTCCAGCAATAGCTGAGGCAGCCGCCATCAGCGGGCTTGCCAGAATGGTTCGTGCACCAGGCCCTTGCCGCCCTTCAAAATTGCGGTTCGAAGTAGACACACAGTAAGCACCGGCTGGTACTTTGTCTTCATTCATACCTAAGCAGGCAGAGCAGCCTGGTTCTCTAAAGTCGAAGCCCGCTTCTTGGAAAATACGATCTAGGCCTTCTCGCTTAACTTGCGCTTCCACTTGCTTTGAGCCAGGCACAATCATGGCCTGTACGTGTGGCGCTTTTTGCTTGCCTTTCACATAATCCGCTACAATACGCAAGTCTTCAATACGAGAATTAGTACAGCTACCGATAAATACATAATCGATCGGTTTACCCATTAGCACTTCTCCTGATTGAAAACCCATGTAGTTCAAGGCCTTATCAAAGGAGCCTCCTGTGGAAGCACTTGGAATTTCATCGCTTACGCTAATCCCCATACCTGGGTTAGTACCATAAGTGATCATCGGCCCAATATCTGCTGCTTTGAAACGATATTCTTTATCAAATATAGCATCCTCATCGGTGTAGAGGGTCTTCCAATAGGTTACTGCCTGATCCCATTTTGCACCTTTTGGCGCAAACTCGCGACCTTTTACGTATTCAAAAGTGGTCGTATCTGGTGCGATTAGTCCCCCTCTTGCACCCATCTCAATGCTCATATTACAAATAGTCATTCGAGCTTCCATCGATAGCGATCGAATGGCACTACCCGCATATTCTACAAAGTAACCAGTGCCACCAGCTGCGGTAAGCTGTGATATGATATACAGTATGATGTCTTTTGATAAAACGCCTTCTTGCAACACTCCATCGATAGTGATGCGCATTCTTTTGGGACGCTTTTGCAGCAGGCATTGAGTAGCTAGCACCTGTTCTACTTGGCTGGTGCCAATACCGAAAGCAATACAGCCAAAGGCACCATGCGTCGAGGTATGGCTGTCGCCACAAACCATGGTCATACCTGGCCGTGTGAGTCCTAGCTCGGGCCCAATCACGTGTACAATTCCTTGATAGGGATGCCCCAGACCATACAACTCCACACCAAAAGCTTCACAGTTTTCATGTAGCTTAGCTACCTGAAACCTCGACAGTTCCTCCACTATGGGAAGATGCTGATTTTTAGTTGGTACGTTATGGTCAGCTGTACCTACCGTTTTATCTGTTCTAAAAACGGGTAAGTCTCTTTTACGCAAGCCATCAAACGCTTGAGGACTTGTTACTTCATGAATGTAGTGCCGATCAATATACAGTATCTCCATACCGCCATCTACTTGATCGACTACATGACTTTCCCAGATTTTATCAAACAAGGTCTTACCCATCTGCTCCAGCTCATTAAATAGTTTAACAATACACTAGGCCACTGGTGTTGTGGCTCGTCGATTCACAATAATGCCTTCTAGGTCGCCATCAGATACTTCTTTCTTTCGATCAGCGAGTTCTAAAAAGCCTTGATACACATTATCCAATTCTATCTTGGTCAAATTGAATCCGATCTGCTTGGCGCGAAATGCGATAGCTGCTCTACCACTACGCGCAGTTAGCACGATCTTGGAGTGATCAACTCCCACGTCTAAGGGATCAATAATCTCATAGGTCTCCCGTTTTTTGATAACCCCATCTTGGTGGATGCCTGAAGAATGCGCAAAAGCATTTGCTCCCACGATGGCCTTATTGGGTTGTACAGGCATACCCATTCGATCCGATACTAGCCTCGAAATTTCATTGAGCCGCTTCGAATTGATATTGGTATCAAAATCCAATAAGTGATGCTGTCGCATCACCATGACTACCTCTTCGAGCGAGGTATTACCAGCGCGTTCTCCGATACCATTAATGGTACATTCGATTTGGCGTGCGCCGCTTTGTACTCCTGCTATAGAGTTGGCAGTTGCCAAGCCCAAATCGTTATGGCAGTGTGTAGAAAGGGTAGCTTTGTGAATACCTTTTACATTTTCTTTCAGAAACCGAATTTTTGCACCATATTCTTCTGGTAAACAATAGCCAGTGGTATCGGGTATATTGAGTACGGTAGCTCCTGCCTTTATAACTGCTTCAATGACTCTGGCTAAGTATTCGTTATCTGTACGGCCTGCATCTTCTGCATAGAATTCTACGTCCTCTACAAATGACTTGGCATACTTTACTGCTGCCACAGCACGTTCCAAAATATCTTTTTGATTAGAGCGAAACTTATATTTGATATGTGAGTCGGAAGTACCAATACCTGTGTGGATGCGAGGGCGCTTGGCGTGTGCGAGTGCTTCTGCTGCACATTTTATATCCTTCTCTACAGATCGGGATAGGCCACAAACCGTTGCTGTTTGCACTGCTTTGGCGATTTCCT
>JBCCRH010000205.1:0-10377 GCA_039208045.1 Bacteroidota bacterium | reverse complement strand
CTAATTTTTTTAGGAGTATTTTGGATTTAATTTACTAAAAATCAGGTGATTGTAAGTATTGGTGAGTTGAAAATAAATTTATTTCAGTTTAAGAAAAATATACATATTTAAATTTTTGTAAATTGAAAATGGCTCAATAATTCAAACTATTGCGGTTCAGTAGCTCTAATAGGAGCTGTTTGCGCCTTCTGGAGATGGGTAATTCTGCTTGATCACTCATCAATAGGTAGCCACCGTCTCTTTTTAAAATCATGCTAACCTGCTTGATATTGATAATATGCGACTGATGCACGCGAAAGAACTGATCCGTCGGCAGCAATTGTTCAAATTCTTTGAGATTTTTAGAGACGGTCAGTTTTTTTCCTCGGGTAGTGTAAAAGGTAGTGTAGCTCCGGTCGGATTCCAATCGGATAATTTCGTGGAGTAGCAGGAAAGAGATGCCTTCGCTAGTAGAAATAGCGATTCGATCAAAGGTATGAGTGTGCATGCTTTCCAGGAGTGATTTGATCTGTTGAAATGCTAGCTGTTTTTTCTCTCTGCGCACTCGATTAATCACATGAGTCAGCGCATCCGGGTCGATCGGTTTCAAGAGATAATCAATAGCATGGTACTTAAATGCCTTGAGGGCAAATTCGTCGTAGGCAGTGGTGAAGACAAGGTGGAAATTTTGTTCCCCCAATGAATTGAGAAGATCAAAACCAGAGTGCTTGCCCAGATTAATATCGAGCAGTAGCAAATCGGGAGGGGAGGCAGCCAGCAGTTTCTGGGCCTGCGCAATAGTGCTAGCCATACCCAATAGCTGGATGTTTGTGCAGTGAATGCGCAAGAGCTTCTGCAAGGTGGAGCGGGCTTGCTGCTCATCATCTACAATAATGATGGTAACGGTATCTTCCAAGTTGGGTTTATTTTGAACTGCATTGTTGAACTATAGAACGACTAACTTCCTGTAATATACACTTCCATCGGCTAAACGGACACGAATAAAATAATTGGCTGCTTCTAAGCCCTGCAAACTCAGGGGAATCAACTGCGTTCCTGCTTCTACACGCAGCGCTTGCTGCCGTATTTGCTGCCCTATCGCATTGTAGATAGCCAAGGTGACCGTTTGAGGGTCGGGCGAGAAGATGGGTAATTCTGTCAGGGAGTGGCGGGCTGGGTTGGGCTGTAATGTGCCTACAAAAAACTGACTGGTGAGTGCTGGCTGCACCACCACTACTGACGAATAAGTAGAACGACCATCAAAATCTATTTGCTTTAAGCGATAATAATAGGTGACGTTAGGCTGCACAGGACTATCTTCAAATTCATACAGTACGATTTCTTGCGATTGCCCGACGCCCTCCATCCAACTTATTTTATAAAAGCTTGTCCCATCGGTGCTGCGCTCTACTTCAAAGCCTGCATTGTTCTGCTCGCTTGCGGTTTCCCAGCTTAGCAGGATGTGTTCTTTTTGGCGTTCTGCTTTAAAGGAAATCAATTCTACGGGCAAAGTGGCGCACTGCCCAGCTACGATACTAGTGATCTGGTCACTTGTTTGTTCAGCAAGGCCATACTCCCCAATGCTTACGGCGCTGGTCGTATTGTTCCAAGTTACCTCTATGAAGCCCAGTTTATTGTCTTTCTTGAAGCCGATAGCCCTAGTGATGGCACCTCCTCCTGCATCAAACCAGTCGCCTGCTCCTCCTCCAAAACTGGTTTCCAATACCCAGGAAGCACTCGTAGCATAGCCACAAATGGCGCCACCCATAGGATTGCCACCCGCTGCAAAGCTTCCTCCCGCACTAATGCTCGCATCGATGGCATAAGCAGTAGCATACTGATAACTTCCAACGGCTGAACTCGCTATAGTTCCCCCCGTAATACTCCGCATATACAGCCCGCCAGCATTTGCCACAAAGGCAAAATCTGCTCCGCCTCCATCTACATCTATCAGAAAATCGCCTGCATTGCAAGTGCCGGGCGTGCTGATACTACCCCCCATGCTGCAACTCTGTCCGGTGCTAACCAATGGGGTGAGGGCGGTTGCCGCTAATGGGATGATGGGCAGCAGTGTCGATTTAGCGTAGTTGTTGTGTTTAGCGCGCTGTAGGAGTTGCGTAAAGGTTTTGGTGCGTCCTTGATAATTTTTTAGTCGAATGAATAGTCGGGTGATTTCTGCTGTAGCTAAAGGGTTGTTTTCTTTTTTCATAGCTGGTGTTGTTTGAACGGTTTGATAGGTGGAGTTGATTGCTCGTGCTGTAAGCTCGGATCAATACGATGGCTCATAGCAAGAGGCGCTAAGGGCTGTTGTAGAAATTCGGCAATCTTGATGGCCCATTCTAAAGGTGTCTGTAGTACTTCCTGATAGGGCACATAGAGCACCTCTAGGCTAGGGTGTCTGGTCATCCACTCTTGACTTCGCTTCAGTTGTTGCTCCAACTGCTCCATTAGTGGAAGCGAAAAGTAGTCAGCTTCTTTGCCAAGCCGCGCTAGCATTCGCATTTGCGAATCGTAAATTGCTGAAAGTGGCCGTTGCATAAAAATGACTTTATATCGATAGTTGTAAGGCAAGTGGGTGATTAAAGGAGCCACAATCTTTACGGCTTTACTTTTAGTGTCGGCTAACCAGTGTTGGTTGTAAATAATCTTCTTTACCGCTTCATGCTCGTAGTAACCTTGGCTATTGCTTGGGTCTGCGGCTCTTTTATGGTCGGTATAAATGGGGATACCCCCCGCTTCGAGCATCTGCATCATCATAGAAGTGCCAGAGCGAGGTAAGCCCGAGACCACCATGATGGTGCCTTGTAGGTATTTTTGGTAAGCTTGCAACACTTGGGCTGCTTCTGTCGGGCGGTGTAGCGCTGTTTTGAGGGTGTGTGCTAGTAGTTCTCTTGCATGATTGTTTTGTGGGCTAATCAGTAGGGTCATTTTCAGCGCATCGGCTGCTGCTTCGTATTTCCCCAATGCCAAGGAGCTTCTTCCAATATAATAATGGCAAGTCGCCAATTGATAATCTAGCCCAATGGCTTGCAGTAAATGATCGAGGGCCATAGAATATTGCTGTTGGTTAAAATACCAAATACCCAAAGCTTGGTGCGCTTCGGCATAGTCAGGATCAATGGCGAGGGCTTGTTCCAGCTGTGCTTTTACTTGCTCGCGCTGGCCCAACTTGGCATAGCACTGCGCAACTTGTACATGAATAGCGGCCAGGTGGCCCGTTTCTGGAAAATCGATGGTATCTAAGATACTAATAGCCTCTTGATAGCGGCCTTCACCCATAAGTAGGCTGGCCTCCACCGTAGATAGTAACCAACTTTGGTAATAATGGCTGTCTTTGAGCTGGGTGAGTAGGGCGCGGCAGTCCTGGTGCCTAGCTAGCATCTGGTAACAGACGGCCAAGCGAAAGGCAATCCAGGGAGCATCGGGGCTTTGCGCATAAATTTGTTCAAATAGAGCCGTGGCTTCGAGTAGTTGGCCACCATCAAAATAGGCTCTAGCCAAATTGGTATCACAAAATTGTTTGGTTTGTTGGAGGGCTAAGGCTTGATTTTCGGGTAGTGGTTCCACATATCCCAAGTCAATGAGCTGCTGTAGCAAATGCTTAGATTGGGAGCTGTCCATTGCAAAATCATCCGATTTTTGCTCTTGCTGATCGTTTGCCACGTCTTCCCAACTTGGAATATAAGTAGGTGTCTTGGGCGCTTCGAATATAGAGAGCAATGGCACGCCTTCCATATCATGACCGATGGGAAGGTCGAACAGATGGAGTAGGGTAGGGGTGATGTCCAAGAGGGTAGCGCCATGCACCAACTGATCCTTTTTTAGTAAGGGGCCTTTGGCCACAAAAATACCATGTTGACTATGCTCATAGGCAATACCCGCTGGCTCATAGGACACTTTTCTAAGTCGTAATTGATCCGATTTGAAGCCGTGGTCAGACACTAAAAGAATAGTCGCCTCGTCGCCTGCCAATTGCATCACACTGCCCAGCATCATATCATGAAAGCGATAGATGCCAGTGACGACCTCTTGGAAGAGCTCGTATTCCTGCTGTGGAATATGTGCCAACTTGGGTGGATGATAATTCATAAAATCATGGCAAATACGATCGATCCCATCAAAATAGACGCTGGCAAAATTCCAAGTTTGTGTCCGAAGGATGTTGGTAAAAATGGCTTGGAGGCTAGCTGTTTCTGCTAGTACTTGACGTACTTTTTGAATAGCCTTCCCGTAGTTACGGGTCATGTGTTTGAGCAAAGGGAAAAAGGGGTATAAATGAGCCGGGGTGAGCTCGCTGGGGTGAATTCTTAGTGCTGCAAAATGGGAAGCCGCCGTCTTGGGATGTATGGCGTGCGGATCAACCTCCCAATGGGCATGGGTGGTACTACTAGCGCGATGGAAAAAGTTAGACACCGCTATCCCATTAATTGGTTCTGCGGGGTGAGAGGGCCACCAGCCTACCAAATGGGTAGCCATCTTTTTTTGGGATAGTATATTCCAAATAGCCTTGCACTGTCGGGAGTGTGAAAGTACGGGGCGGATGTGCTGGCCATCGGGGGTGAGTTCGTGAAAACCAAGAATGCCATGTTGAGGAGCGCGTTTTCCGGTGGCAATAGAAGTCCAAAGTATTGGGGAATAGGGAGGGTCAAGCGTAGCCAATTTACCACTTACTCCCTGATTAATCAGTTGCTCTAGATTGGGCAATAGGCCTTGATCTATGAGCGAATGGATGATTTTCCAATCGGCCCCATCCCAACCAATTAAAAGTACTTTTTTGCTCATGATTGGGGCTGGCTTTTGTCGCTAGGCAGCTGCTGCGCTGCTTGAGCCATATGTTGCTTTAGCTTGCTTCTCCATGCCAACAAGCCAACATCACCAATCGCCAATAAGCCAAGCGACCCCTCCACAGGTACTGCTATGGGGAGCCCATCTTTTGTAATAAAACCATTGAGTAGAGCATCCATCATTTCCTTATTCACTGTGATTGTTGTATTGATGAGCTGACAAAGTAATAAAAGCAAATGGGCTAATCCTTCCGAATTTACAAGCTGCTATTTTAGTCTAATAAATGGAGGTTGGCACGATAAATTTGGCGAATGATAAGGCCTACCCATCATTGCCGAATCCTCAAATTAACCAATTATAAAGTAGTGTTTACCGAATATGCTATTAAGCGAGACCTCCATTAATTGTTAGGGGATAGCTGAGGAAATGTGGTATAACTTTCAACTCCTTACACAACAACTCTAATAAAGTCATAGATAGAAGGTTTGAAGCCTATATTCCTGGAGGGCAGCTTGAGTCAGAATATTAAGAGGAAGCAGATGCATTATCTCACAAAGCCGCCCTCCCTTTCTATCATTTCAAACAAAAAACAATACTACAGCATGCGCAAAACAATTACCCTTTTCTGCCTTCTGATATTATTAGCCCACACCCTAAGCGCTCAACTTAGCCCAGAAGCGCTACAAAAAGACTTGCTATTGCTTAAAGAATCATTGGCCACCATGCACCCTGGTTTGCATAAGTATATGGATGCTACAGCAGTAGAAGAGGCCTATGAAGTTTTGCAGTCGGCGTGGAGCGAGGAGCAATCTACGCTTACTGCCTATGGGCACCTTTCTACGTTTTTAGCTAAGATTAAGTGCGGGCACACGTATGCTAATTTTTGGAATCAAGAGGGGGAGCTAGAGCAGCTTTTTGTCCATGCAGCGAATAAGGTGCCGTTTACCTTTCGAATTATTGACCACAATATATACATCGATCAAGTGGTAACGGATGAAGAGGGTTTGCAGCGCGGAGATCGTCTGTTGAGCATCAATGGAATAGCCACAGCAACAATTCTGGAAGCGCTGTTGCAGTATGTAAAAGCAGATGGGAGTAATGATGCCAAGCGCTTGTTTGATTTACAGCTCTTCGGATTAGATAACTATGAGGCATTTGATATTTATCTGCCCCTAGTCATCGATTTGCAGGAGGAAGTGGAAGTGGTAGTAGAAGACCACGCAAGCAAAACGGAGAAACAGTTTCGCCTACCCCTGTTGACCCGTCAGGAGCGCTACGATCGTATTGGTAAAAAGTATGGCAACGCCATTGAAAGCTACGATGACTATTGGAGCTTTAGATACATTGATGAGCAGACGGCCTACTTACAGTTGGGCACTTTTGTGACTTGGAGGATGAGTATAAAGTGGAAATCGTACCTCAATAAAATCTTCAAAGAACTCAACAAAAAAGCCATCCCACACCTCATCTTAGATATACGAGGCAATGGCGGCGGCAATGCCGATGTGCAGCAACATTTATACAAAAAACTAACCAACCGGAAAGCAACCGTAGGCCCATTCCAGCAAACGCTACGAACAAACTACATCCCTAAGCACCTACGCCCACACCTATATTTACGCCTAAAAAAATACTTCAATCAACAATCGAAAACCGTTCGGCTAAACGATGATTTTTACACCTACAAAAAGAACGGACTGCTCGCAGGAACACGCGCTCCAAAGTCCAGCGCCTACCAGGGCGAAGTATATCTACTAGCAGATGCTTCCAATAGTTCTGGCACGTACTTTTTGATCAATTACTTGAAAAATAATAAGCTGGCTACCGTAATTGGACAAACCAGCGGAGGCAATCAGCAAGGAATTACGGCAGGCCAAATGGCCATTCTCACGCTGCCCCATTCTAAAATAGCCGTAGATATTCCACTCATTGGGTATTATCCGACCACCAAACAGCCTGATGCTGGCATTCAACCCGATATATTTGTACCCTATACGGTGGAAGATTTCATGGCTCAAAGAGATACGGAAGTAGAGATGGCTTTAGAGCTCATCAAGAAATACACGAACGAAAAAAAATAAACAATGCGTATAAAAATTCTGATCGTAGTACTGCTACAAGTGGTGTTGCAACTTGCGGTGACCTGCTGTCGGCACTTACAATTCTATGATTATAGCAGAATGAAAATTACTGCTATAGATGAACAAGTTGCTATAGATGAAGAGCTAACGATAGAGCTGACACCAACTGATTTTCACTTTACAGGGATGCGCCTATCGCCGCTTGGCACTTCTTCGTTGCTTGCAAGTTGCGACAAGGGTTGGAATGGTATGAAATTTCCATTTACCAATATAGTCGTCAATAGTGACAGCGATTTTGATGCTACACACCTCACCGGTACCAGCATGAATGATTACTTTCAGTTCCGATATTTCGCTGAAGGAAGTACAGCAGGGTTTGATTTTATAACTATTGAGGAGCTATTAGCGCAAGAACCTGATGGGATAGAGATTGACCTAATCGTGCTCTTACTAAAAGAGCGCCCAAGCCTGGAACAAGTGCATCGCTTCAAGATCGTGCTGACCAAGTCAAATGGCGAAGTGATTGAGCTGGAAACAGAACCTATCACCTGGCTGCAGTGATTATGGAATCAGAATAGGCTCAAAGCTAAGGGTAACTTGGGCACCTTTTATCTTGCCTGAAGGAGTAGTACGATTAGTCGTCTCCATCGTATAAGCACTATGCATGAGCTGTAGTCGTCGTTGGATGACATGTAGCCCAAATGGTTGGTGCTTAGTGGGAAATGGAGTAGGCTCAAGTGGGAACCCGCTGCCATTATCTGTGATGGTGATCTTGATTTGTTCTGCTGCTTGCTCAAATTTTAATTGAATTAAATAGTCCGCTTGTGTTTCCGAAAAGCCATGTATAATAGAGTTTTCCACGATGGGTTGCACCAGCAGCGGAGGCAAGTAAGTATCCAACTGATCTAAGTGCTCATCTACTAAAAACTGGTAGCGAAGCTGCCCCCCAAAGCGCATCTGCTCTAGCTCCAAATATTGTTCGAGCATGCTCAGCTCTTGCTCTAGGCTGATTTGCGGCAGGTTGGAAATATGCAGTACCGTACGGATGAGGTTAGAAAATTTAGATAGGTAGCGAGTGCTACTCACAGAATCGCCATCGGCGATGAAGCCCTGTATAGCATTGAGGCAATTAAAAATAAAATGGGGATTCATCTGCGCTTGCAGCGCTTGCTGCCGCAATTGATTCATCTCCTGATCTGTTTGAAGCTGTTGTTGCAAGGCTTTGTTTTTGCGATTAATCCACTGGAAAACGAAGGACAGCAGCACGCCTGCTACGGTGATCCAAAACCAGGCGTGTTGCCAGAAAGGCGCCCCAATGCGGAACTCTAACTGGCTAGAAGCACTCCAAGAACCCGATCTATTTTGAGCTTGCACTTCAAAGGTATACGCATTGGGGTTTAAAGCCAATAGGTTGACGCTAGTGCTACTGGTTCGCTGCCAGTTTGGTGCGCCATTTAACCGATAGCGGTAGGTGATAGCACTATTTTGACAATAGTCTAGACTTTTAAAAGAGATTTGGAGGTTATTCGCTTGGTGGGTTAAGTCATTCAGATCGCTTACCCTTTCATTATTCACCAGTACTTCATCGATGATGGGTGGAAAAGTCAGTGAGTCGGGTGCCACTTCTTTGGAAAGGCGCGAAAGCCCCTGCGTAGTTGCTACCCAAAGCTGATTGCCTAGTTCTACTATGTCGTTAACCTCATTAGAAATGAGCCCATGACGGTTATTAAAGGATACCACATCAAACAGGGTATCATTGCTACACTGCACTTTACTGATGCCCTCCAAGGTACCCACCCAAATACGATCTTGCCCAGCTACCTGAATCACTTCTACTTCATTGGCAGCCAGTCCGTGCTCTTTTTTGAGCTGCGTATACTGCCCTGCTTTCCAAAATATAATGCCTTCCCCCTTCGTGCCAATCACTAAGGTGCTATCCGCTAATAGATGAATGGCCTCTACGCGAGTCTGCGGATTGGGGTACCCCAAATCCATAAATTGCAGCTGCTCATTAGCATATTGGTACAAGCCATCATTGCGTCCTATCCAAAGATTTCCATCGAAATCGTCTTGAATAGCAGTGGTCCAGCCAGAGGAGTTAGGTACGTTAGCGAAGTAGTACTGCTCCTTTTGTTCTTCTACTGTAAAAAAACCTTTGAATCCGTTATTGCAGCCATAGATGGTCTTTCCGTCCATACTCTTTTTGAGTTTTCTGGCTCCTAAAACAAATGACTGCTCTTTACGCATGGTAATTTTATCTCTGCTCTTAGTAAGGCTAATTTGCGTTGCGCCCTCCTTGGTGATACCACTGCGCCACAAGCGCCCGCTCACGGGATCGTATAATAAATCATAAAGCCGCTTTTCGGTATGTTGACTGAGTGTTGGGGTGCCATCGCTTAGCTGATAAATGGCGCCATTTCGCAAGCCTATAGCTAAGTGAGTGCTATCTATTGGAGTAATCGTTTTTACATGATTACTCATCAGCCCCGCCTGCTCTTTGTAGACGCGTACTTCAGGCTGAGCAATGTAGAATATTCCATCATCGAGCGTACCCACCCACCAGCCGCCTGCGCGGTCTTCTATGATTTCGGAGATGGAATAGCCTGCTAAAAAGTGAAAGCCCTTCCCCGCTTTGAAGGCTGCTACCGATGGATAATAATACGCTCCAGTTTGTACAGAAAAGCCCAAAAGCATCTCGCCTTTTGGCGTAAATGCAGCAGTATTCAGAAAAGAGAAGCCAGGTATGGTAGTATCTACATGGCCATCTTTAAACAGCAATAGATGATCGCGGACATTCAAAACTTGATAACGTGCACCAAGGCTAAACCCATTGATTAAGAAGTCGTCAGTAACGGGCAATTGTTTGGTGTAAAGCGAGAAAAGCGTATCGTCTTGGAAGGAACTCACCTGTATAGTCCCTTGGGGAAGATATTGCTCTTCGAGCATTCTGGTGAAGGAGTAGAGCGTATAGTCCTCTACCTGATACAGCATAATCCCATCATTCGTATTCGTATCTCTAATGACCTGATGGGTGCCATCTTTCTCGATTTTAATAATGCCTAGTCCATAATACGCACCATAGTACGTTCCAAGACTATCGATATAGAAATCTTCGAGACGGACAAATTCGTCTTGGTATTGCAATACCAGATCATTATAGGCAAAAGGAGTGATACTGTCATTAGCCAATACGTAGACCTCACTACTCAGCGTAGCCATCTGATCTAAATCCATCGGATCATTTTCAGTTAACCATGTTTCATTTAAAACTATCGTGATTGGTTTGTTTGAAGCTTTCACGCAATACTCCTAGTTCATCAAAATTAAATCTTAAAGACCTTTTGTTGAGAAAAGTGCTTAATGGTTTCCGAACAACAAAACGATGAGTTTGAAAAAGAGTTTTCAAGCATTAGGCTCGGCATCATCTCCCTCGTGCTGCAGCGTTGAATATCTCAAAGACTTTTTATTTGGTGTCATCAGAAAAGTCCGGAGCATCCCAATCAGGGTGTCGAGTTTTTCATTTGCTCCATCT
>JBCCRH010000204.1:0-10382 GCA_039208045.1 Bacteroidota bacterium | reverse complement strand
GAGCGCAGGGTATCTTCGCTAAATCCATCAAAACGATCAAAGCCCCCCACTAAAGTAAGCTGTAGGTCGTCGGCAAGCTGCGCCCCCAAATTGAGCACATAGTTATTTTCTCCTCGATCCTCTACTTGCGTAAATGTTTTTACGCGAAAGCGTTCTACTTGCGACTTTTTTCGAATGAGGTTAATGACACCAGCCAAAGCATTTGTACCATATTGCACAGCCAATGGCCCTTCCACAATCTCCACCCGCTCAATATTGTGCAGGTTTATCTGGCTGAGGTCGATATTTCCTCCCTGGCGGCCAATGATGGGTACTCCATCAATCATAATTTGCACATTCTGCCCATCCAAACCCAGAATGCTCATACTACTACCTAAGATGGCGTCCTGACGAATCCGAATACTAGCATCTTGACTCAGCAGTTGCTCCAAATTAGTCGCCCCCTGCCGTTCGATCGTCACTCGGTCGATGGTTCTAATATCGTGCACTACTTGCTCCTTACTAGTGGGGATAAACTGAGCAGTGACTACAATATCTTCCATATCGATCGACCATAGGGTCGAATCACTATCTGCTTGACTATACATAGAGTTAGTGCTTATCGCACAAATGGCGACAAGCAAGAAAAAAAGGTAAAACGTTCTCATTGTACTAATGCAATTCTACAATTTATCAATCAATGCCTTCCAGCTCTCTAGCTCAGGAAGGCCCGGTTTTCTTTTTCCAAAACAGTAGACGATCAATTTCCCGTCTGCATCGAATAGCTCTAAGCTATGCACCATCCCGTCTTTTGTGGGCTTTTTCACCACCCAGCTGGCGTGTACTCCATCCATATTGAGGTGCAGGTTAAACTCCTTATCCATTACATTAAACCAGTTCTTCATCATCACCAGCTTTTTTACTGGCCCGGTATGAATTTGAATGCAGCCTGGGCTATTTAAAAATACCATAATAGGCACTTCCCCAGCGGCAGCCTGTTCAAAAAGTTCAATAATAGACTCGTTTTTTACTTCATACGCCAAGCCTTCAGGAGCTAAGCGGAGGGCTTGTCTTCTGCTCACTTCAAAATTCTTCAATAGCGGGAAGAAATCGTGGGTATCTTGTAGAGCTAGCCAGCCTTTCCGGAAGCCTTCTACGTCAATCGCCTCATCTGGTTTTTCTGCTGCTGGTGCAGGGGGCTTACTGGTAATATTAACGGGCGAGTTTTGGTACCTGGACTTATATTTTTTAATCAGTGCTTGATAGGCTTCAGGGTTCGAACGGCCCGTGAGGTATATCTTGTGAATAGCTTCTCCATGTGTACTAAAGAACTGGACACTAAACATGGTTCGGTGGCCTTTCTCTAGGCGTACCGCATAGGCGTAGCGCCAATTAGCCATCAAGAAGCGTAGATCGATATCGGGATTTACGGCTACGCCCATTTTGGCATTCTTCATAAAGGAAATGTTGTCATACACCCCTTTGCGCTCGTGTACTGCCCAGTTGTTGCGCGTAAGCGCCATCACATAACCCAGTGATTTGATGTCTTTTAGAATGCCTTGAAAGTCGTTTTTTAGCCGGATAACATTGCCTCCCAGTTCCAATTCTAGCAGTTCTAACTCCGTCACATCTAGCTGTTTGGCTGCATCACGAATACGAATGTTGGGCTGTTCTGCCTTCTTAGTTTGGTATAATTCTTTTAATTCGGAGCTTACTGTATTTTTCATAATAAAAAGTATTGAAAAGTTTATAGTTCTTCTAATAATTGTTCGGCTTCAAGCATGAGTAGTACTTTTTGTAGCATTTCATGAAATTCTAATAACTCCT
Source organism: Bacteroidota bacterium (assembly GCA_039208045.1). Taxonomy (GTDB): domain Bacteria; phylum Bacteroidota; class Bacteroidia; order Chitinophagales; family Saprospiraceae; genus JBCCRH01. The sequence continues at coordinate 8,576 of JBCCRH010000204.1, read as the reverse complement.
TATAGGAGAATAGAATACGTAGATTTTTAAAGGGGGTTTTAATAAAAATATTTCTGCACGTTTCGGCTTCACTGTCTCTGTGAGACAAACGGTAACGATCGATTAGCTGGCTAAGATAGCGGAAGTCTTGAGCAGTTTGATCAATTGCTATATTACCATAGACGATTTGGATTTGTTGACAGCACGTGCACCGCACGATATAGCCTTTTTCATCACAATACATCACTTCTACTGAATGTTCTTCTCCCATAAATTTGCCGAATTAATGCGTTAAACTATTTATTTCTTTTGGTGCCATCGGATGCACAGTCACCTGAACATTAGAAGTATTTTGGTGATGGATAGTAGCATCTATTCCATACGTCTCTCTAAATGTTTCTTGATTCAAAGTAGACGAAGTTGGCCCTGCGGCTATCATTTTTCCTCCTTTCAAAAATGCCAATTGCTCCATATACTGAGCAGCTAAGTTGATATCATGTAAAATGACTAAAAAGCCCAAATTCAATTTTTTTGCTAGCTGGACTACCAGACCTAGCATAGCATGTTGCTGTACTATGTCTAAGTTTGCCAGCGGCTCATCTAGCAGGCAGAACTTGTGCTGAGCACTGCTGGGTTCATATAGCTGCGCAATAATGCGTGCCAGATGCACCCGCTGCTGCTCTCCTCCAGAGAGCGTAAGCATATCGCGATCTTTAAATGCATACATCCCCACTTGCTCTAAGCACCATACTGCCACCGCTTCCGTCTGTTTTTTGTCTTCTTGGCTGCCGTAGGGGAAGCGCCCCATCTTTACGATTTCTAACACTTCAATAGGGAAGCTTAGGTGTAACTGCTGGCTGAGTACTGCCCTACTTTTTGCTAAGCTCAGCTTACTTATCTTTTGAATAGGTGTCCCATTCAGCTGTACTTTTCCGGTATATGTTTTTATTTCGTTACTCAGTATCTTCAACAGGCTGGATTTACCCGCCCCATTTGCGCCAAGCACCCCATACAACTGACCAGGCTGCAAACTAATGTTCACATCGTCTAGTATATGCTTCCCTTTGATAACTAATCCCAACTTTTCTCCTACTAGCATATCAATGAATGAGTTAAAAGGCAAATACTTTTTTTGATTGGAGCAATAGTCCAATAAAAAATGGAGCCCCGAACATAGCTGTAAGAATTCCTACTGGCAGCTCTGCTGGAGCAATAATCGTACGTGCGGCATTATCTGCCCAGAGCATTAAGATAGCTCCCAATAGCATTGAGCCGATCATTAGCGACTGGTGCTTGGGCCCAATCATCAATCGAATCAGGTGTGGAACTACCAATGCAATAAATCCAATAATACCACTTACCGCCACACATACCCCAACAATAAGGGCAACGCAAATAATAATTGCCCACTTTAAGCGCTGAAGATTTACCCCCAGATGCTCCGCTTCGCGTTCGCCCAACATCAAAATATTGAGGGGCTGAGCTAAGCGCAGTAGCAATAGAGAGGGCAACAATACGCAGGGCAGTAAAATGGAAATCACTTTCCAATTCCCTGCTGCCATACTCCCTAAGGTCCAAAAGGTAATATCTCTCAACTGATCTTCATCAGAAATATACGTCAATAATCCAGTTATCGCTCCGCATAGCGCGGTGATAGCAATTCCGGCCAACAACATGGTTGCTACGGAGGTCGTTCCTCTCCATGTACCTAGCCTGTAGACAATAATAGTACAAAGTACGCTTCCTATAAAAGACAGAAATGCAATCAAGGAATATCCCAGCATACTAGTTAGATTGACCAAGAGTGTGCTGGCAAACACTATTCCAAAGGCGGCGAATACCATCGCTCCACTTGTGATACCTAGCAATGTCGGGTCAGCCAGTGGATTTCTAAATAGACCTTGAATGCCAGCCCCAGCAATAGCTAATCCGCCCCCCACAAGCACACATAATAGAATGCGGGGTAAGCGGATATTCCAGATGAGGTACTGCAAACTCTGATCAGCGCCTTCCGTCGCTAATGATAAGATACCAATCACTTGTTTGTAGTCTAGCGCATATGCTCCCAAGAACAAAGAGATCAAAGTAGATAGCGCTAGAGATATACCTAAGAATAGAAGAAGCCAGAGGCGCTTCATACATCTAAATTTAAATCTCTGAACCCTTTACGTTGTCGATCTTTTCTGAAAGTTCTAAAGCTGCTTGTGGAGCCCTTGGCGTAAAGCCTAAAAGGTAAAGCCCATCCATTGCAATGATGTGCTTGTTTCTGCCTGCTGGCGTTTCTGCCAAACCAGGCACCTTGAGCAGTCCTTCTACCCCACCCAAACTTTTGAGTCCACTCTCAAATAGCAAAAGCACATCTGGCTGTGCTTCAATTAAACTTTCTGGCGAAAGGGCCTTGAAGCCCTCGAACGAACTCACTGCATTTTTGGCACCAGCCAACTCAATAATGCTCTCTGCTGGAGTACCTGTACCTGCTACCATCATGCTCCCCTGTCCACGCGCATAGATAAAGAGCACTTTTTGCTGTTCGGTATCTGCTTGGTCTTTACTAAGTATAGCTTCTACTTGAGCAACCTGCGCTTTGTAATCCGCCTTTACCTTGGTAAGTTTTTCCATGGTAGCCTTTCCAAATAAACCACCTATGCTGTCCATCACAGCAAGAGGGCGCTCCAACGTATGGCCATCCGCTACGACTTTTACTGGAATACCAGCAGCACGAATAGGCTCTAAGGTAGGCTGCTCATTTTGTGACTCTTCCACCAGTACCAGATCGGGCTGTAGGGCTAATAAAGCTTCTACATTCAACCTAGAAACATGCCCTAAAGGAGCTAGGTCTTTTAGGGCTTCCGCAGGATATGTGCTAGTTACATCAATGCCGACTACCTTGTCTCCAAGATCGAGGGCAAATAAAGTTTCCGTAATTGCCCCAGAAAGGGAAACAATTCGACTGTACGTTTCTACCTCTTCCTCAGAAGAAGCTGAGACGCTGGCTCCACTATCGGAACCAGCGTTACAAGCTTGAAAAAATACAGTAATACATAAGACTAAGGATAAGAAAAAATTATCCTTAAATAACCGAATCATAATCGTTAATTATTTTTGGGTGATCTTCCGGCTTACTACTTCGCCATCTTTCACTAGGCTCAAGACATATTGCCCAGCTGCTAGATTGAGTTCAGGAAGTGTAAATACCTGAAAGCCACCATTAGTGTCAATTTTTCCGCTAGTCCACACTTGCTGGCCTAGCATATTAGTAAGTTGTAGATGTATTGGGCCACCTTCTTTTAGGGTCACTGCAACAGTAGCCTCATTAATCACTGGATTGGGGAATACAGAGAACTCTTCAACAAAATCGCTATCAGAAACCGACGTAAGCATACCTAAGTTAAACTTTTGGAAGACAGACGTACCTGTGCTAGACCCTTCAAAGTCAACAAACAAAATATGCCAAACGGTATTATCTGCTAACTTTACAAAGTAACTCAAATCGCCCTCTAGGCTCCAGCCTGACATGAAGCTAAACATCTTCCAGTCCCAGCCAATTTCATCTAGTACTGGTGTAAAGCTCCCCACAAAGTCATCTAAGTCCGCATCTGTAGGTGTTACGCCACGCGCTTCAGCTACTTCTACACCAAAGCCAGAAAAAACACCCGTTAGCGAGTAGTCAATATCATCTTCTAGCCTAGTCCAATATCTAGTAAATAGTAGATCCCACTGATTGGGGACAGTAGTAACAATAGAATTGGTTTCAATGGAATAGTATACTAAATCAGCACCGGCGTGATCTGCTTTATCAATAGTAAGCGTCACCTCGTTGGCCCCATCTAAATCTGCGATCTTAACGTTGTAGGTGGTGATTATTAGTGACTCTACCATAATTTTCTTGTAGCTGCCATCACGAAGCTTCAGTACGTAAATAGTGCTACCAATCACCGAGTTAGACATTTGATCATATTGCCCCCAGCCATAGTCGAAGAAACTACCAGGTGTAGCAATGCTATTAAACGCCCCACGATCCCAGCTCTGCTCATCATTAAATAGTATGGGAGTAGTAATTGTATTGGGATCAACTACCTCGTCAAAAGAAGTAGTAGGTGATACATATAATTCTAAGGTCGACCCTCCTAGAGCGGTTGCCTCATTGTAAAAGACTCCTGCATCTTGAAAGCCCGTAGCAGTGAATGCCAAATCCCAAGAAGTGTTAGGCACAGATACCACCTCATCTCCATCAAAGGTGTAGTAAGTCTGGTTGCTGTAGGTAGGCCCCACACTCACTTGTACGAAGTCCTGTGCGAACAGGGAAACGGCGGTGAAAAAGAATAAAAGTGTTAGTAAATTTACTCTCATATTTCTGCAATATTTTATTTAGACAAATTATAAACAACGTCTCAAAGGTACCTGAGTAAGTATGGCAATCAAATACCTAGTATTAGTAGTATTTTAGGGTAGGCCCCCCTAATATTAGGTATGATTTTAGGTATTCTTTTCTACGCCTTACAATTCAATGACCAAAAACGACGACTCACCAGTTTTCACTACCTGAAATGCTCATTTCTCCCTCATCTTTGGAGGCATAGAAACAATCTACATAATTCAAAACCTCTTATGATGAAAAATCTATTCGGTACGTTACTATTAATCTGGTGCTGCACCCTTAGCAGTTGGGCACAGACCCAAGTAGTAAAAGGACAAATAATCGACAAACAGTCTGAAATCCCGCTTATTGGCGCGGCAGTAGAAATGCTAGATGCTGCGGAGGCAATTGGTACAGTAAGCGACGTAGACGGCTACTTCCGGCTGGAAAATGTGCCGCTTGGACGACAAGCCTTCCGCATTACCTATTTGGGTTATAATTCCATTACGCTCCCCAATGTAATGGTGACAGCTGGTAAGCAAGTGATCTTGAATATTACGCTGGAAGAAAGTGTGGAGCAGCTCAATGAAGTAGTAGTAACGGCAGAGAGCCAGAAAGACAAAGCCCAAAATGACTTAGCTACCATTAGTGCACGCACCTTTAGCATGGAAGAAGTGACTCGTTTTTCTGGTGGGCGTAGTGATGTGGGACGCCTAGCAGGTAATTTCGCGGGTGTATCTACGGCGGACGACTCACGCAACGATATTGTAATCCGTGGCAACTCTCCAACGGGTGTTCTATGGCGTATTGAAGGCATTCCCATTCCCAACCCCAATCACTTTTCTACCTTGGGAACTACTGGTGGCCCTGTGAGCGCCATCAATCCTAACTTACTGCGCAACTCTGATTTCCTCACCAGTGCTTTTCCTTCTGAGTATGGAAATGCGCTTGCCGGTGTGTTCGATTTGGGCATGCGCTCTGGCAATCGGGATGAGCATGAGTTTCAACTACAGCTAGGAGCCATCACGGGAGTGGAAGCAATGGCTGAAGGGCCTATCAGCAGAGAGGATAATAGCTCTTACGTAGTGGCTGCTCGTTATTCCTTCTTGGGCTTTGCTACAGCAGTTGGGCTGCCGATTGGCACCAATGCGACTCCCAATTACTCTGATATTTCGTTTAAGGTTGATCTTCCTACTAAAAATGCTGGGAAGTTTACCTTCTTTGGCATCGGTGGCTTAAGTGATATTGATTTTCTGAGCACAGAAGTGGATGAGGACGACCTATTTGCCGCACCCGATGAGGACTCTTTTGCAGAATCGCGCTTTGGCGTAATTGGCTTGCGCCATAATCTTATTTTGGATGACAAAACCTACCTAAGAACAGTGATTGCAGGTTCGACTTCTGGTAATACATTCAATACAGATCGTTATTTTAATCAGGGAACCTCTGAGGAGTTTACGCTACCCTATGCAGAATTTGACAATACCGAATCGCGCATTTCTGTTTCCTCTTTTATCAACAAAAAATACAGCGCTAAATTTACCATGCGCGCTGGCATCTTGGCAGAATTTTTCTCCTATGACCTGTTCGGAAAAGAACGAGAAGGTATGGGAGATATGGACGGCGATGGCATAGAAGACCTTACTACCGTGTATTCCTTCAATGAAGGCACCGAATTGCTACAAGCCTATGTACAAAGTCAATACCGATTCAGTTCTAAGTGGACACTCAACACGGGACTACACGCGCAGTACCTAACCCTCAACGAAACCTACGCTGTCGAACCCCGTGTAGCGCTCAACTGGGACTTTTTACCCAACCAAACCCTAAGCCTAGGCTATGGCCTACACACCCAAGTAGCTCCACTTCCCATCTTGCTATTGCAGCAGCAAACTGGCCCCAACGAATTTGTGCAAAACAACAAAGACCTAGAATTTACGCGCAGCAACCACTTTGTGCTGGGCTACGACCGGAAATTTGGTACCGACTGGCGCACCAAAGTGGAAGTGTATTACCAAGACATCAGTAATGTACCCATCGAAACCGATCCATCGAGCTTTTCTATCCTCAATGTGGGAGCAGATTTTGGGTTCCCTTCTGACGTATTTAGCTTAGAAAATGATGGAACGGGTTACAATACTGGTGTAGAACTCACCGTAGAAAAATTCTTTAGCAAAGGCTACTATACCTTATTCACAGCTTCCGTTTTCGACTCTAAGTATACCGGTTCGGATGGCGTTGAGCGCAATACAGCCTTCAATAATGGCTATGTACTCAACTTATTAGCTGGAAAAGAATTCAAATTTGGCACGCAAGGTCGCAATGCCTTCACCATTGATACCAAAGTAACCTATGCTGGAGGGCAATACTACACACCAGTAGATTTAGCCGCTTCGCGGGCAGCAGGCACCGAGGTGCGCATCGATGAGGAAGCCTTCAGCTTACAATTTGATCCTTATTTCCGCTGGGACCTGAAATTGGGCGTCCGCTTTAATAGTTTGAAGCGCAAATTATCACATCAGTTTTACTTTGATATTCAGAATGTTACGAACAATGAAAATATCTTTGCTCGCAGATATAACCGCCAAACGAACCAAGTAAATGAAGTATTCCAAATTGGATTTTTCCCTGACTTTATGTATCGCATCCAGTTTTAACTGAATTCAATTATAGGAAAGGTGACAGCATGATTTGTTGCCTTTCCTTTGATTACCTAACAAATGAAGAGCTGCTCCAGATATATCGGCTTTGATGACCGCCTTTTGCGGCTTATTGGTGTTCCAGTTTTGGGGTTCCTCATTCCGATCACGTTTTTCGGTAAACAGGTAGATAGTATTGTTGATTACTTACCGAAGTGGATAGAAGCAAGTATTTTTGCATTAACCTACTGGGAGGGAGCACGATATATTGTCATATTACTCCGCAAACATTTTCACGATTTTGAAGATACCCGCAAGCGCATTTTTTGGCAGTTTTTACTGGTTACCATTTTTATGAACCTGATCGGACTGCCTTTAGGGCTGTTACTAGATGCCACCCAACTGTTCGATCTACACAACCCAACTTTTTTCCAGCTCACAGCAGTCAATATTACGACTATACTAATCTTTTTATCCATTTATGAAAGCATCTATTTTTATGATCAACTCAAGAGTTCTATTACCGAGCAAGAACGCCTCAAACAGGAGACCATCCGCTCGCAGCTCGAAGGTTTGCGCAATCAAGTAAACCCTCACTTCTTATTCAATAGCTTGAACACCCTAATGAGCATTGTAGCGGAGGATAAAAAATTAGCCATTAGCTTCCTGAAAAAACTCTCTAAAGTGTATCGATATGTACTAGATATTCGAGAAAAGAAACTGGTCCCCTTGCAAGAAGAGCTGGAATTTATTCATTCGTATATCTTCCTACAACAGGAACGCTTTGGAGAAAATTTATGTACTAAAATCGAAGTTGATCCGAGCTTAGGGCAGCATAAAATCGTACCCTTATCCATGCAAATCCTATTTGAAAATGCTATCAAACACAATATTATTTCTAGTAAAAAGCCCCTGCATATCCAGGTATTTACCAAAAGAGATGAATATCTTATCGTCCGCAATAATCTCCAAAAAAAGAAACAAGCTATGATTTCCACCAAAGTGGGCCTCGAAAATATCCGGAACCGCTACCGCTTTTTTACGGACTCTGAAGTAGTAGTTCAAGAAACTGAAGATTTATTTGAAGTTGCTATCCCTTTGCTAAAATTATAAAATCATGCAAGTCCTTATCATCGAAGACGAACACCGCGCCGCCAAACGCCTCCAAAACTTAGTCCAAAGCATCGACTCGCGTGCCTCCATCATCGGCACCATCGATAGCGTGGAAGATGCCGTCCAATGGCTCCAATCCCACGCCGCCCCTGACCTTATCTTTATGGACATCCAACTGGCCGATGGCCTTAGCTTTGACATTTTCACCCAGGTAGACCTTCAATCCCCTATCATCTTCACCACTGCCTACGATGAATATGCGCTACAAGCCTTCAAAGTCAATAGCGTGGACTACCTCCTAAAACCCATTGACGAAGAAGAACTAGCCCAGGCCATTAAAAAATACCAGGCCCTGCAAGCTCCCCGCATGCAGTACGATAAAAGCATCTTCGAAAACCTACTCAAAAATATCCGCCAGCAAGATGCCATCAAGCGCTTCCTCGTCAAAAGTGGTCAAAACTTCAACTACATTCAAGTCGAAGAAATCG
>JBCCRH010000203.1:0-10499 GCA_039208045.1 Bacteroidota bacterium | reverse complement strand
TTGCATCCTTCCAGCGCCATAAGTACAAGCTAGCTACGGTGCGATAAGGACGCCAAGGCGCTGCTACTTCCTGCATCTTCTTTTTGAGCTCGCGGCCTTTTAGTTCCTCTAAACTAAAGAGTTGCTGAATAGCCTGCTGAATCCCCAAGTCATCGACTGGAAAGACATCCATACGTTGCAGAGTGAACATCAGTATCATTTGTACCGTCCATTTGCCAACCCCTTTTATAGTGGTCAATTCTTTGAGGATAACTTCGTCAGATGCAGTCGTCCAGTCTCTATCTAGCAATTTATGCTCCAAGAAATACTCCGCCACATTTTGAATGTAGGAAGCTTTTTGGCGAGAAAGCCCAACCACTCTCAGGTCAGCCAGGTCAAAAGTCTGGATCGTATCGGGATGTGGGTAGCCATCTGGAAAGAGCTCCAGAAAGCGTCGATGTATGGTACCCGCAGCTTTCCCAGACAATTGCTGATACACGATAGACCGCAAGAGTTGCGCATAGACGTCTCCGTCTGTAGCAGGCCATTCCACTACAGTGGTATCGACCACCAGCTTCATCTTGGAATCCTTACGCAGATGATCCAATGCTAATTGATTGTTCATAGTGGGTGAAGATACAAAAAGACTTATGTTCTGGGGAAAGCTAAATGGGATAAAAGGAGTGTTGCTACACAGCGGCCGAAGCATTTTTGCTGAGTCGGAGTTCTAGGTATTCTGATGCGAAGCCAAACTGCTGAAAAAGAGATAAGATAGGGTTGCTAGGTTTCAGGTGCATGGCAATTTCACCATCCGATAGATTAATTGCTTTACGAATAAAGTCCTCTACTAGTTGCTTTTGCGCCATCAAGGAAGGAGCGATAGCTGCATAGGCAAATAAAAGTCCTGGGCTGTAGGCAGCCATTCCAGTACGATTGGCAACAATAGTAGCCACAATTGTTTGATCTAGCTGCGCTGTTAGTACAAAACCACCAAAAGAAGGCTTGTTTTTTAAGGCATACTCCATGGCCTCTTCGATACTCTTTCTTTGGTCGTTTTCCGAATGTTCTAGCAAAAACCGAATGATGTTGCTCTGGTCGGGAGGCGATATGCCCGAAAAAGCATTGTACAAGGTCGTCTGATACATCATAGTATGTGATTATTTTGATATAAAAATAATTCTTTTATTTGGCATACCTAACTTTTACTTCAATTTGTTGAAGCAAAGTGCCTGATTTTCAGTACAAAATAGTGCTATTATGGGTCAGCATTGCTTGCTGTAACTGGGGAGCGTCTCTATCCTTTTAAAGGAGCTAAGCTTTGTCTGTCATTATACACAAGTCTAACGAATCTTGCCTAATAAATAGTATTTGTTCCAACTTGTTCTGATTTTTGCAAAAAAACAGCCATGAGGTATCCTATTTATTCTATCGCTATCATATTGCTGCTATTCACTGCCAATCCTACTTTTTGGTCTAACGAACCCATTTGGGAACATAAAGTAGCGCCCGAACTCTTAGATCAAGCGGCCAATCAGGAAGTAGAGTTTTTAGTCTACCTACACGATCAAGCGTCTCTGGATGCCTTCCGGCAACGACCCGCAGGTATTCAAAAGAAGCAGCAACTATTAAAGGCGCTTCGAACCACCACCCAGCGCACCCAAGCACCGCTAATCGATCTGATCGAAGCGGCAGGGCAGCCCTACCGCTCCTTCTTTATTGCAAATGTGATATACACTAAAGGTACCATCGACTTGATTACTACTTTGGCAAAGCAAGAGGCTGTGGCAACCATTCAGCCCAACCCTTGGACGAAGTTGCAAGAACCAGAAGTACATCGTTCGCTTATCGATTTACGCGACCCATTGGAGTGGGGGATTGATACAATCAATGCAGCGCTCGTTTGGGAGTTGGGTAATCGAGGGGAAGGGATCGTCGTAGGGGGGCAAGATACTGGGGTAGAATGGGATCATCCCGCATTAATCAATCAGTATAGAGGCTGGGATGGCACTACGGCGGAGCACAATTACAATTGGCATGATGCAATTAGTGAGATTAGCCTGCTGCACGAAGATCCAGTCATTAGCCCTGAACTCAATCGCTGTGGCTTATCTACAGGTATTCCTTGCGATGACCTCTTTCATGGCACCTACACCATCTCTATCGCCGTAGGTGATGATGAAAATGGCAATCAGGTGGGGGTAGCGCCGGGTGCAAAGTGGATTGCTTGCCGCAATATGGAGCGTGGCTATGGCTCGCCAGCGAGCTATATCGAATGTTTTGAGTGGTTTTTGGCTCCGACCGATACCCTTGGGCAAAACCCAGACGTAGCGCAAGCCCCACATGTGCTGGTCAATTCTTGGGGGTGCCCAGAGATAGAGGGCTGTAACCCTGATAATTGGGCCTTGATGGAGCAAGTGATCGAAACGCTAAGAACGTCCGGTATTGTAGTAGTCAATTCCGCCGGAAATGACGGCCCAGGCTGTAATACGATCAGCAAGCCATCTGCTATGTTTAAAAACACGCTCACGGTAGGTTCTACCACTAGACAGGATGAAATATCTGGTTTCAGCAGCCGTGGATTAGTGACAGTAGATAGTAGTTTTCGGCTGAAGCCAAATGTAGTAGCACCCGGTTCTTCTATCCGTGCAGCTACATTAAATGGAGGGTATACGACCGCCTCCGGAACGAGCGCGGCAGGGCCACATGTGGCGGGCTTAGTCGCCTTAATGCTTTCCGCTAATCCAGCACTTATTGGCGAAGTCGATCTGGTTGAGGACCTGGTGGAGCAGACAGCTATTCCTCTATTTTCGAATGATACGTGCAATCTAGTTCCAGGTACGGCGCATCCGAATCCTATCTTTGGGTATGGTCGAGTGGATGCTCTTGCTGCAGTACAGGCTGCCATGGATGTAGTAAGCACTACGGAACGCCTTTCGGCAAATGATCAGGTGCTCGTGTTCCCCAATCCAGTACAGTCGGAAGCGGTCTTTCGCGTCCGCGAAAACCTGACGCAGCTCGATGTGGTGTTGTTTGATGGGGTAGGGCGCCAGGTGTATGAAGCCAGTGACTTGGGCGTTGTTGGAGGGCAGTGCCGAGTTGAAATTGGGCACTTGTCGAAGGGGGTATATTACTTCCAAATCGTGGCGGATGGGGCCATTTGGGTAGGAAAATTGGTGAAGGGATAATTTTTTTTGGTTGGGAGTTATGGAATTTCGGGATTTCTGCGTCTTATATGCAAGACCTTGGAGGTTGACTGGTTCAAACTAGCAAAAACCTCCAATGTCTAGCCTACAAAACAACAAACAAAAACCAAGCTACCGCAAACCCCACCACCGCCAAGATCGTAGTCATCACCGTCCACGACCGGAAAGCCTGCTGTTCCGTCATGCCGAGGTATTGCTGGACGAGCCAGAAGCCGCTATCATTAACATGCGAAAGGATAGAAGCACCTGCGGCAATGGCAATGGTCAAAGCGGCTAGTTCGCCATTCGAAAAGCTTTGATTTATCAGCAGTGGCGCGACTAAACTCGCCCCAGTGATCATCGCAACCGTAGCAGAGCCTTGGGCAATACGCACCAAAGCAGCAGCAAGAAAAGCGAAAACAATGATAGGCAAGCCCATCGCGACCATAGATTCCGCGATGAGCTTGCCCGCACCAGTATCGATAAGTATTTGCTTAAAAACACCACCCGCTCCTGTTAGTAGAATGATGACCCCAGCCGGCGCTAGGGATTTGGTACTTACATCAAGTAAGGTAGCAGCACTAAACCCTCTTCCAATTCCCAGCCAATACCACGCAACGAGATTAGCAATAATCAGCGCAGAAAAAGGATGCCCTACAAAAGCAATGATAGCCTGGATAGCTGAATAGCCCTCCAATATCAGACCAGCATCCACCAAAGTATTTAGCAAAATCAATACAATGGGTAGCGCAATGATACTAAAAATAGGCCCTACCGGCGGTAGGGTAGGAGCAGCCACCTTGACTCCTAGATCAGGCGCAGCTAAGGGAATACGCTTCGCAATGTATCGCCCAAACCAAAGCCCCGCCACTAAAACCGTAGGAACACCCGCCAAGAAGCCCACTAAGATGACCCAACCCAAGCTTGCTCCCAAAATATCAGCTACTGCGATAGGCCCAGGAGTGGGCGGGATAAAGGCGTGCGTAGCTGCCAAACCCGCTAGTAATGGAATCGCGTAAAGCAAAAGCGACTTGCCTGTCCGTTGCTGCACCGCATAGATGACCGGAATCAGAATGATAAAAGCCACATCAAAAAACACAGGGATCGCCACAATAAAACCCGTCAGCACCATCGATAAAGGCGCACGCTCCACCCCAAAGCGCCGGAGCAAGTACTGGGCAATGGCCTGCGCGCCCCCACTATGCTCCAAAATCGCGCCGAACAAAGCGCCAAGACCCACAATCGTCGCCACAAAACCCAAAGTCCCGCCCATCCCTTTCTGGATACTCTCCAAGACAGCACTCGGCTCCATCCCGCCCACCAATCCCGCCAGAATACTAGCGATTAAGAGCGAGAGAAAAGCAGGCCATTTTAAACGTAAAATGAAAAAAAGCAGGGCAAGAATTCCGACAAGGGTACCAATAATAGGTAGATAAGTCATCGCTAAGGTTTAGGTATTTACGAAAGTACAAACTTATAAAAAGCTGTCCACGATTTGCGCAACGGCCTCCGGTACAGAGCGCGTCACGGCAACTTCCAGGCAATCTTTAGGAGGCTCCAAAGCGTCAAATTGGGATTGCAATAGGCTTGCGGGCATAAAGTGATTCGTCCTAGCCCGCATGCGCGACCAGATCAGCTCGTAGTCGCCGACCAAATAAACCCACCTCACCTGTTCCGAAGAAAGCCCCTCTTGAAGCACTACTCTGTATTGCTCCTTCAGCGCCGAACAAGCAATAACCAGGGATGCTCCCTCTACTATGCTCGCTTTCGCGAAAATGCGAATCGCCTCCAGCCAACTCCACCGATCATCGTCTTGCAGTGGAATACCAGCCGCCATCTTAGCGACATTCTCTTCAGGATGAAAATCATCTCCATCATAAAAAGGAAGCTGCAGCCGTGCAGCCAGCGCCTTCCCAATGGTTGTTTTCCCCGAGCCCGAAACCCCCATTAGGTAGATAACAGTCGGAATAGGAAGCAAAGAGTCGTGATTCATTGATGCAAATTTGACAAGGAAGTTAGGTTTTTTTTGCAAGTTTGTTGAAATGCTAACACCGACTCATTATGACCAATTTTGATCTCAGCCAAGAAGAACGCGCTACGCTCTACACCCACGTCATCAAAAAACTGGAAAATTATTATCAAAATACCAGCACCTATCCCGTGACGCCCGTGCTCGATAAGGTGTTCTTGAAAAACTTAGTCAGAGAAGATCGTTTCAGTCAGCCCCTCCCAAAAACTGATGCCTTACAGTTTGTGCTGGATGGCCTCCAAAAATATGCGGTACATACCCCTCACCCCGGCTACTTTGGCCTATTCAATCCCCGCTCCAACTTTGCTGGAATTTTAGCTGACTTAATCACCGCAGTCATGAATCCTCAGATGGCTGCTTGGAGCCACTCACCCTTCGCTGCCGAGATAGAAGACTACCTCATCAGCCAATTTGGACAACGATTTGGGTACCCCAAAGACCAAATTGATGGCGTATTTGCAGCAGGAGGCGCAGAGGCTAACCTTACAGCAGTGCTCTGTGCGCTCAATGCCCATTTTCCCACTTTTGCCACCGAAGGTTTGTGGCAACTAGAGAAAAAACCGATGATCTACTGCTCTGCGGAAGCACACCATTCTATCGTGAAGGCGGCTCGCGCCGTTGGATTGGGGTACCATTCGGTGGTCAATATTCCGACAGATGATAAGCAATGTATGCAAGTAGATCGCCTACGCAAAAGGATCGAAGAAGATCAGAGATTGGGTTTACAACCCTTTATGATTGCTGCTACCGCAGGCACTACAGGTTCTGGCGGTATCGATAATTTGGCCACTGTTGCGGAAATCGCTGCGGCATTCCAGTGCTGGTTTCATGTGGATGCCGCTTATGGTGGGGCAATGGTGCTACACCCCGAATTGAAAGCGCTGCTCCACGGCATTGCGTCAAGCGATTCCATCACCTTCGATGCGCACAAGTGGCTGTCGGTGCCTATGGCGACAAGCCTGTTCATCACTTCTCATCCACAGATTTTGAGCCAATCCTTCCGCGTATCAGCGGAGTACATGCCTAAAGAAGGTAAAGACTTACCCATCATCGACCCCTTTACGCACTCGCTGCAATGGTCGCGCCGCTTTATCGGCCTAAAGCTCTACTTATCTTTACTCTTCTTCGGTTGGGAGGGCTATGCAGAAGTGATAGCGCATCAGGTGCAAATGGGTAACTACCTGAAAGCGCAACTCCAAGCCCACCAATGGAGCATCAAAAATGATACTCCCCTTCCTATCGTCTGTTTTACCGATATCCAATACCACAGTCATCCTGGTTTTATTAGCACTATTCACCACGAAGTACTAAAAAATAGAACCTGCTGGATTTCCCAATATCCTATTGATAAACGACCTACCCTAAGAGCATGTATCACCAATTATGCCACGCAAAAGAAGGATATTGATGAGTTGGTGCGGCAGTTGAATAAGGCACGTATCGCTTTTAGGGCGAAGTGAGCTAATCACAATTTGTTACTAAATAATCAAGTAAACGCTCCATTGACTAATACGCTAAGCCACTAGCCCTGCGCTACCATTAGATTTGTACTCGAAGCGCCGAACAAGAACACATCGGCCATTCATTTCAGAAAACCTTAAAAAATTTATGAAAATGAAAAGAGTAGCAGTTTTAGTGTATGGGGTGGTTGCTTACCTCGTATTTTTTGGAACCTTCCTGTATCTCATTGGATTCACTGGTAATTTGGTGGTGCCGAGGGGGATTGATGGAGAACTTCAAGTACCGTTATGGCAAGCTATTTTAACAAACGTAGCTCTGATCGCGCTATTTGGGGCACAGCATAGCTTAATGGCGCGCTCGTGGTTCAAAAAGTGGTTTACTCAATACATCCCAGAAGCAGCAGAGCGGAGTACATTTGTATTACTTTCGAGCGTAGCGCTGTTGGTGTTATTTTACTTTTGGCAACCTATAGGGGGCGTCCTTTGGAGTATCGAAAGTCCATTTTTGCATGGTATTATTTTGGGAATATTCTTTTTGGGATATACCATTGTTCTAGTGTCCAGCTTTCTAACCAATCATTTCGATTTGTTTGGGTTGCGACAGGTGTGGTTGTATTTCAGAAAGCAGCCTTACACCTTACAAAAATTCCGTACGCCTTTTCTATATGAGTATGTGAGGCATCCGCTTTATTTTGGCATTTTGCTGGCCTTTTGGTCGGCACCCACTATGTCTTACACCCGCTTGCTATTTGCTCTTGTATTTACCATCTATGTACTGAAGGCCATTCAGTGGGAAGAGTACGACTTGATTCAGCAATTTGGCGACAGCTACCGCAAATACATCAAGCAAGTGCCTAAAATTTTGCCTAGGCTAGTTAGACGAAAGTCTACTACACCAGCTTATCAGAATATAGCACGTCGCAAGGGCTCCAACTTATAAAAAGTACCCAAAAGACCTTAATTTTAGACTGCGATGGGCTATAGCTCATCGCAGCTTTTCAGTAATTTAATTGTGTTAGTGACCCAACAATACCTTACATATCAGTACTTTTTTGCAAAAGTTGGCCTTTTGGCTTGCTTTTATTTTGTGCTTTCGCAAAATGGCTATGCGCAGCGCCAACTGCCCAATTTTAATGGAGTAAAAATCGAAGAGAGCGTCCTTTTTGACAAAGAAGATGGTATTCCACACCTCACCATTCGAGGGATGGCAGAGACGGACGATGGTTTTATTTGGTTCGCTACAGGAGACGGACTTTGTCGCTTTGACGGGTCAACGTTCAAATGCTTTGGAGAAGATGAAACCGATCCAACAGCTATCTACGATAATCGTATTTCGGCACTGCTGGCAGATGACTCTACGCTCTATATTGGCACCCACCTTGGCTTTTCTATTATGGATTTGCAAACGGAAAGCTTTCGCAATTATCAGTTTGAGCACTACCAACGCCGCGACACACTAAGTAAACAAGTGCCAACCCGAGTCTCGGAGATCGTCAAAGGTACAGATGGTGATATTTGGTTTAGTACGTATAGCGATGGAGTCTTTCGGTATCAGCCAGCGCGTGATACGTTTATTAATTATCATTTTCCGCAAGCGGAAGTGGCTAAGTACTCTTTATCGAAGACCAGAATTGACCGCGTAATTGATCTACGGGCGGATCGCTTTAACGACAATGTGTTTTGGGCTGGTACTAGAATGGGCTTGCTTCGTATTGATGGGCAGACGCATAAGATAGATTGGTACCTTTATCCGGCAACGGGAGAGCAACAGTTTAATGCACAAAATTCTATCATAGGACTCTACCAACACGATGATGGATTGCTGTACCTCAGCTCTTGGCATGCTCAAGTGAATATATTTGATCCGCAACGCGATAGTTTTTACCTCCTCCCTATCCATAATGAAAACGCTTTGGAGCGGGCAGAGGCATATAAATTACTAGAGTCGCCAACTCGGCCCATCAAGCGCAAGAATGCAGAGGAGATATGGATACAATCCTTAGACGGTTTGATGACTTACAATACGGTAAAGAAGACCGCCAGTAGAGTACAGTGGAACAAGCTACAATATAATCTAGTATACGGGGTAGAATTAGTAGATAGTAAACAGCGGGCATGGCTATCTGCCCCCAATGGAATTATGCTTTTTGATCCGGTACAGCAGCAGTTTGTGCCCTATGACTATCAAGAGTACAACATAGGGAATCGAGGCTTTACCTACTATTTTATTGCTCCTTTTGGCAAAAAAGAACTAGCGGTGCTCCCCAAAGCAGCCGATGGCATTTATCTGCTCGATTCGCACGCGAATACGTGGGAAAAGATAAAAGTAGATCCTCGTTATTGCCTTATTGATGATGAGTTTGGCCCTAGGGGGTGGAGTCAAGCCCCCGATGGCACCTACACGGTAATTAGCCTGTCGGGAATCTATACGCTAGATGCACAAAAACAGAGCCTACGACCATTTCCGCTGCCAAAGCGCTACCAATCCTTAGAACTACGCTCCATCCATTGGGATACCCAAGGAAACCTCTGGTTAGGCACTGCTAACTCTGGACTGCTACGTTGGCAGAAGGCTACCAATCATTGGGAACTCATCAAGGAGGTATTGGAGCCTGGCTTGCCGAGACAGAGGGCTGAGACTATTCGTGAATTTAAAGAGGATCGGCGCCAGAATATTTGGTTTGCCCGAAAAAACGGGTACAGTGTATACTGGGCGGAGCAAGATACCTTTCTCAATTTTTTGAACACCAAGGTACAGCAGAAAGCAATCAATTTTGTCCACGATTTTGCGGAGGATCACCAAGGGCGCATGTGGATTAGTTCTCCGGCGGGTGGATTATCGTATGCAAGTGTAGCAAACCCCAGACTGGGGATTCAGCAACATTATGATTTGATGCAACTACACGATATTAATTATATCAGCTTTTTACGCACAGATGCAGCAGGGCAACTATGGGGCTTACACGAAGATAAATTGTGCAAGATTGATCCAGATAGTGTAACTATCACCTATCACGACATTCGCTATGGGGTACAAGAAGATGAAATTTATAACTTCCAAATTTTGCCTGATGGGCGATTCATCCTTGGGGGGCGCAACAAAATATGGCTAGCCGATCCAAAAGAATTTACCCGCAATTACGAACTGCCAAAACCCTATATCACTAATATTGCAGTGCTCCAAGAGCCCTTTCAAACCTCTACGCCTTACCACTTGGTGCAATCTTTAGACCTAGGTTCTGCGCAGAATTTTTTCTCCTTCAACTTTTCTGCCATTGCCTTCACTCGGGGTGAAGATACACAGTTTAGGTATCGGCTACGCAACTTTGAAAACTTCTGGACGGCCACCGAAGGGCGTCGCTTCGCTAATTTTACCAATGTGCCCCCCGGCGAGTACGTCTTTGAACTCCAAGCCGCCAATAACGAGGGACTCTGGAATAACGACATCTTAGAATTAGTTATAAATGTAGCCACCCCCTGGTGGCAAACAGCCTGGTTTTGGCTGCTGTTCAGCATACTTCTAATATCCATAGGCTACTCCCTTTATCGCTGGCGGATCACACAGGTGAGGCGAGAAGTGCGGATGCGCTCCGAGTACGAAGGTAAGCTGGCAGAGATGGAAATGAGTGCGCTTCGAGCGCAAATGAATCCCCATTTTATCTTCAATTCCCTTAACTCTATAGAGTATTTTATTATCAAAAACGAGCAAGAAAAAGCTTCCGATTACCTCAATCGTTTTTCTCGCCTCATTCGACTGATTCTTCAAAATTCTAAGAGTACTATTGTTCCATTAGCAGATGATCTGGAAGCGCATCCGTTCGATCTCGATATATAGTTTTAGCGCGTCCA
>JBCCRH010000202.1:0-10536 GCA_039208045.1 Bacteroidota bacterium | reverse complement strand
GTCAGGCTTAGTTACCGCATCGCGTTCCAATAAACTAAACTTAATACGCGACAAAGATTCTACCTCCGTAATATCTGACATATAGCCAATGACCATACCGTGGAAGGCAAAATTCTCAGGGGGGATATACTGCAGCCACAAGTCCGTATCGTAGATATTGCTCAGCAAGTGATTAATCTGTTCTTGCGAAAGCGGCTTCAGCGGCTTCAGCTTTTTGATCGCCACAAAATCATTATTCAGCTGTATGCGATAGTGTTTGGGCAACTTACAATCTTCATGCTCTACCATCACAAAAATGGGAGGTTCCAAATCAATCTCTTGCCCATAGAATTCATTCAAAATTGCTACACACGCAGGAATCGTACGATTAAACTTAAACACATTGGTGGAAGTATCAATAGTGTACTTCATGCGATTTTGGTGCCAAAGTTTGTGCAGTAGCGGCGTTTCGTATAGGGGCTTCAACCCGTATGGCTTCATCACTTTTGCCATCATCTTATCGCGAAGTGCCGGAGGAAATAAAAAGAGCATAAATAGCTCTGCTATATCGTTATAGCGTTCAATAATGCTCATATCTTCGATGGGCTGGGCCAGCTCTGGGGCCTCCTCCAATCTAGTAAGAATATGATTGACTAAAAATGCCTCCGCCTGATCCTCACTATCTTTCAAGGATTGTATATGTTGAACCAAAGGCTGAAAGCAAAACTTCACCTCGAAGGGAATATCAGGAGTAGCAAACTGCTGGAGCACCTCCTCTTTAGATTGGTTCGATAACTCTACTCGGTCAGCTGCTGGTATGCTTTGAATATCCATATGAATTTGGTATAAATCTTTGTATAAGGTAACACTTTTGCTAGATATAAGGATGAGGCTTCCAATATTTTCCCTACATTAAACTTCAGTATGAGCCGCCGCCAACAACTCATAGAAGCCCTCATTCACCTCTTCCTCTTGGTGTTTTTATTCCTTTCGGTAAATGTCGACTGGGCCGCCAACTGGTTCGATCCCACCATTCGGCCTAATACACCGGCGCCACTCAGCGTACTCGTTTTTGTGGCCTTTTTCTACCTCAATGCTTTTTGGCTTATTCCCTCTTATTTCTCCTTTCGGAAAATGTACCGCTACCTGCTCTGGTGCGGCATCGTCTTCTTGCTCCCCGAACTGATTCGAATTTTTGCCTATCAAAGCTTTCAGCCACAGCTAACCTTCTGGCAAGCCTTTGATAGTCGCGATAGTTTCTTTTTGGGCACACCGAGCCCGTTTTTCTTGGCCATCAATTTATCGTTCATCTACCGATTCACCAAAGATTGGTTTATCCACAAGCGCACCATACAAGATTATGAATATGCTTCGCGCGAAAGCGCATCGCGTAAAAAAAGTGGAGAAATGGCCTTGCTATCCGAAAAAGAGCGCAACCTAATGATCACTCAGTTGAACCAACTCATGAGGGAGCGCCAACCCTTCTTAGAGCAGCAGCTTTCGCTAAATACCCTGGCAGATCAGCTAGGGACTACCAACAAGAAGCTATCTTGGCTATTGAATCAGCATCTGCAAACCAACTTCAACGATTTTGTCAATAGATATCGAGTAGAGGCTTTTAAAGAAAAAGTTGCTGAAGGCAATAGTCAGACCCTTTCCATTGTGGGTATTGCCAGTGAGTGTGGTTTCCGCTCCAAAAGCAGTTTCTACCGCGCCTTCAAAAAGCACGAAGGCTGCTCCCCAAGCGATTATTTGAAGCACATTTCGACTTAATCGAGTGCCAAAAGCGTCCCAAATCTTCTTTTGGGATACCTCCAAAGCCCCCTAAATAGCGACTTTCCAGCAAATGCCCTTCTTTTGAAGAAAAAAGAAGCGCATGGAACTCCACATTCAAAATCTGACCAAAACCTATCCTAATGGCGTGCAAGCCTTACAGGCAATAGACCTCCATATTCAGCCTGGTATGTTTGGCCTTTTAGGCCCAAATGGTGCAGGCAAGTCTTCCCTGATGCGAACCATCGCTACCCTTCAGCAGCCAGATGCAGGAAGTATTCGCTTTGCCGAAATTGACGTACTCCACGACCCCATGAGCTTGCGCAAAATACTCGGCTACCTCCCTCAAGATTTTGGGTTATACCCAAAAGTATCCGCTTGGAAATTGCTAGACTATTTTGCCCTACTAAAAGGCATTGCGTCCAAACGCGACCGCCAGCAAAAGCTGGAAGAAGTACTCCACCTTACTAATTTATACGATAAGCGCCATAAGGCAGTGAGTACCTATTCTGGGGGTATGCGTCAGCGCTTTGGCATCGCTCAGCTGCTCATTAATGATCCCCAGCTCATCATCGTCGATGAACCAACCGCTGGCCTCGACCCTGCCGAGCGCAACCGCTTTTTGAACCTTCTCCGTGAAATTGGAGCCAATCACCTCGTTATTTTTTCTACCCACCTAGTGGAAGACATTGAAGCCCTATGTACAGATATGGCTATCCTCAACCAAGGACAAATTTTGCTACAGCAATCCCCCCAAGCTGCTGTCAGTGCACTTACAGGTAAGGTATGGACGAAAGCGATCGATAGCCGAGAGCTCCCCAATTACGAGCAGCAATTCAATATCCTCACCACTAGCTTCAGCACCAGCGGCCGCCAAACGATCCGAGTACGGAGCGATTATCGGCCTGATGATTCGTTTCAGCCAGCCGCACAAGTGAGTCTGGAAGACGTATATTTCTCTTACCTCAAATCCAACTAAGATGTTTACCGCCATATTCAATTTTGAATGCTCCACGCTCCTGCGCCAATGGAGCACCTATTTCTATGCCTTCGCTTTTGCTAGCCTAACCTTCCTTTCCATGATTGGGACGGGCGGTTTTTTTGATGGGGTAGAAGCCACTACCACCCCGCAACGTTGGCTTAATTCGCCTTACGAGCTATCTTATATTCTGCTGTATTTCAATAAGGTGATGCTGTTTTTGGCACCCGCTATTATTGGAATGCGCCTTTATCAAGATACGGCGACTGGCCTCTACAAGGTGTTGTATGCGTATCCCATCCATAAGCGGGAGTACTTGTGGGCCAAGTTTGCTGGGCCTTTCGCGATCACTGTGGGAATAGTGCTCTTGGTATTGCTTGCTGTAGTAGCGGGGGAGTGGTTGTTGGGCATAGAAAATCCGAAGGTTGGGCCGACGAATGGCTGGGGGTACCTTCAGGTGCTGTTCGTTTTCTTGCTGCCTAACTTCCTGATTTTTGGCAGCATCGTCTTTGCAGTGGTGGGATGGTCACGCAGCATCTTTGCTGGCTTTGGAGCAGTACTCCTTTTCTTTTTGTGGCAACTTATCGTTGAAAATGTCCTGTTGCACCAGCCCTTTGCCGTAGCTATGTTAGACCCTTTCGGGCAAAACGCCTTGCAGTACGCGACACGTACCTGGACACTGGATGCGCAAAATACGCAGCTTCTACCAGTGTGGGGTGCCGTGGGACTTAATCGACTTGTCTGGCTTTCGGTATCGGCTGTAATAGCTTGGATTTTTGGGCGGCAGTTTCAGTTGCAGACCAGTCCGCTTATTAGTTGGGGTGAAAAATCTAGGGTGCTACCAAATCGGCCGACTAGTAAGGATCGAAAAGGCGCTCTGAATCGGTCGATTCGCTACGACTTTTCGCTTTTGCAGCAAATGCGAACACTTCTCCGCCTTGCTTGGGTTGATGCACAGTATATCCTACGGAGCGGGTTGTTTGTAGCTTTGTTGGGCTTTGGCGTAGCAGCCATCCTCTTTGCTATCGTCCGTGTAACCAATAATGGGGATATCGCACTCCTACCACTTACGCGACTAATGCTTTCGGTACCCCTCCTTTTTTTCACAGCGATCATCATTCTGATGACCTTTGTTTTTGGTGGGCTTCTGGTGCATCGGGCGCGCATGGCGAATAGCAGCCAGCTTATTGATGTAACGCCGACACCCAATTGGGTACTTATGGGGTCAAAAGTTGGCGCCTTGGTGCTTACGCAAATGGCCTTGCTATTGGTCTTGATAGGGTGTGGAATTAGCATTCAGCTCTTCAATGGCTATGATCATTTGGAGTTGGACTTGTACTTCTTCCAGCTCTTTGTCCTGGTCTTGCCGATGTTGGTGGTTTGGGCAGTTACTACGGTTGTGGCACATACGTTTATTCCTAACCTTTATCTGGGTATCTTCTTGCTGTTAATGCTCTGGCTGGGCAAAGATCAGTTGCATTATATTGGGTTGGATACTTGTCTATTGCAATTCAATACAACTCCCGAGCTGCGCTACAGTGACCTAAATGGCTTTGGCAGTCGCCTGTGGGGGGTATATTTGGTGCAGGGGTACTGGCTAGTGGTGGCGTTATTGCTTGGTATGCTAGGTTATATTTTTTGGCGGCGCGGTTTCACCTTTGGGTGGAGGGACTATTTAGCAAAACGGCCCACAGGTATGAGCTTCTGGGTAGTAGTGCTTGCCGCAATGGTGGCTTTGAGCGGGCTTGGTGCGCGTATCTATCAAGCTGAACAGGCGTCGACATTTCACGAAAGTGACCTCAAAAAGAGCTTCCGAACGTTTCAAGAAAAGTATGCTCACCTTCGCCAGCTCCCTCAGCCCAAGATTCAGGATATGGAGCTAGCACTCGACCTTTTCCCCGAAAGGGAGACGTTTACCGCCAAGGGGCGCTACACCCTAGTTAATACGACAGGCCAAGTAATCGATACCATTCTGATAAAAACCGGATTTGATGAGCAGACGGAAGTGCGTTTTGGGAAAACTGCAAACCAGATTGCTGTAGATTCCAGTATGAAGTTTGAGGTGTATGAATTGGCGCAATCCTTAGCTCCAGGCGATAGTATGGCGCTAAGCTTTAGCATCCAAAGCACTCCAAATACCCTCTTTGCCCAAAACTCACCCGTGTTCCAAAATGGCACGTTTATGAAGACTGATATTCTACCTCGCATTGGCTATTTTTATGAAAAAATACAACGAGCCGCTACTGATAGTCTGGCGCGTCATCAAAACTTCTACTCCTTAGATGCCGATACCATTCAGAGCAATATCACTATGAGCACCAGCGCTAACCAACGCGCATTTGCCCCTGGCCAGCTGCAAAAAGAGTGGCAAGCAGATGGTCGAAATTATTTCCACTACCAAACGCAGGTCCCTATCAAATTTGTACTAGCCTTCCTATCTGGGGAGTACGATACCCAAAAAACGACACACAAAGGCACAGCACTTACCATCCACCATCATCCCACCCACGCCGCCAACAACAACCAAATGCTAGACGGCCTAAAAGCAGCCATCGACTACAATACGCAGTACTTCAGTCCATTAGCAGAGTCATCCATTGATATTGTTGAATTCCCACACACCCTCGGCAGCTACGCCAGCCTCATGGGCAACCTCATCCCTAGCTCCGCCCTCAATTTTACCCTAAATAGTGCCAGAGCAGCCGAAAAAATCGACTTAGCCTTCTACGTCTCTGCCCACGAGCTTACGCACCATTGGTGGGGCAACCAGCTCGTACCCGCCCGCGCACTGGGCGCCAAAATGCTAACCGAGAGTATTACAGAGTATATCACCCTACAAATTTTCAAGCGCTATTACGGATCCAAAAAAGCGAGGGATTTTCTGTCCATCCAGCACCAGCGTTATTTCCGTGGCCGCAGGAATGCGGTAGTGGAGGAGCCCCCTCTAGCAGCGGTCAGAGATGAGCAGGAATACATTGCCTATGGCAAAGGGACAATCGCTCTAAATGCCCTAAAGCACCTCTGGGGCGAAGCGGAATTAAATGGCTTTTTGCAGACTTTCTTGGAAGCCTATCCAAGCAGTCAAGGCATTTATCCGACTACCACAGATTTCCTTCGGATGCTGCGGGAGCAATTGCCGGAGGATTTGCAGTATTTGATTGAGGATTATTTTGAGAGCGTCAGCTTCCATGATGCGCGTATTACTTCAGTTAAGAAAGTCCAAAATAGGATGCAGCTTGAGCTTACTGCGAAAAAGTGGTGTGAAGAACAAAAAGAAGTAGTCATGCCTTTGGATGGTTGGGTACAAATTGCCTTTTACGATAAGTCCGATGCTTTTTTGAAATTAGAAACAGTTCGGTTGACAACTACCCAACCCACTATCCAATTCCCTTTAATAGAAAATGCCGTAAAAGCTGTCATCGATCCAAACCATCTCTTATTGGATCGAAAGAAAAATGATAATCAATACATATTTGATTTTTAAAAATAAGTGTTATATTCGGGCAAATTCAAAATAATCTACTACAGCACTAGTACTATTCAAATCCCCCCTCCCCCGACAGTACAATTCATTTATTCTTGTTGATGTCTTGCCCGGTGTGAAATTTTGAAAATCTTTAAAAAGTATTGATATGAGTACTTCGTTGGACAGTACTACAGGGTCATTTCTGACGCTGAAGCAATCCGCTATTAATAATGAGATTCGGAATATGCAGCGGAAGCATTTTTATGAAACGGTAAAGTATTTTTCCGTCAGGGCGACGCTAGAGAAACAGGCGGGCACCTACCAATACACGATAGAGCCGGCCAATAGAGATAAGCAATTTTTTCCTGATCCTAGGCAGGATGATGGAACCTATGCTTTACTCAAAGGTGTGCATGGCAAAGGCGGTTTTTACTTCGATGGTCAATTCGATACGGCGATTGAATTTATAGCGGGCGAGCCGAAAAAAGCTTTTTTGAAATTGGATTTCAAACGGCTAGCCTTTCAATATCACGACCAAGAGACGCCTTTTAATCTAAATGGGACGAATTGCTGGATTAAATTGGACTTATCCCAGCAGCTTGTTCGGGTAGGGAAAAGGATGAGGTATGGCAAAGAAGAGGTGTTTTGTGGTAGTCATATCCTAGCGAAGACGCTACTCAATAATCAGCTAAAACCTTTCGTAAGGGATGAATTTCGAGTGTCTTGTATTGCTGCTGACCTTACTTTAGAAAAGCTGCATGACTGCTTTATCTCCTTACAGCTACAAACTCTGCCTCGTACTTTAGAAGACCGGGTAAATATTGGCCAGCTCTTGATCGAAGCCATCCGAGCATATTTACGGTTTTTATCGCTTAATAGAAATCCATTTGTGCTTACGTGCTCGGTATTGGGCGCGAATGATGATAAAGGGTATCAGGATACGCCTTGGGCAGATGTGCCAACTTCACTTATTCCGATTGATTTCGATTTTCAGACGAGCGGGGGACAAGGCGATGATAATGCATTGAGCTTGCTGTTTTCGAGCGAGCTTGGGCAGGAGCAGGGCGGAACAGTGGGACATGAATTAGCGATTACTCGGAATAACGATGGGGTGGTCGCTTATGGCATTCAAGCCTTGTGGGAAGAAGTGTTTATGCGAAAATTGTATGGGCCATTGAGGGAGCGGATTGGTCATATCGTAAAGGGGGAGTTTTCCTATGAGGACAAGAACTTTAACATGGATCAGTCTAGTACTTCTGATAGACTAAAATTACATTCTACCATCGCGGATTATAGTGAGCATATTTGGGGGATTAAAAAGAAGCATTACAAAAACAATTTTTCTGCGGAGGTTAGTAAAAATGCAGCCATTGTATTTTCTGGCTCGGTAGATATCTACTATGATGGCCCTGCAAGTGCTAATGAATTTAATCTAATATTTAGTTGGGACGCTAAGCTACATCTAGCTCACGAAGGAGCTACTCTGAATGTAATGGTGGATAAAGACATTAATGTGACCTTAGAAAAATACGATGAAGGTTGGTGGGATGGTCATAAAGACCTTATTGGCAAGCTTTCTGGTAGCATTACCAACGCGTATGATTCGGTGCACTTTGCTGCCAGCAATGGGATTCTACTGCCAGGAGGCACCACTTTTGTTTATAGTAATCTCCGTTTGGATGAACAAAATAGGTTATCTGTTGATCTCAAAATCCAGAGTTTCTAACCTATCCATCCTCTTTTCTTTCACATTTAAACACAACAACTTATGTATTCTATATATACCGATCATATCAACCTGCCTAAAGGCGCTACTACACCAGACTTACGCATAAGCGTATCTTCCGAACTGATGAAAAATAGCAAAAAGGCATTTCCCATCAACTTTTCGGCGAAAGCCCCTCAGCTAAAAATGGCGCACGATAGCAATGGCGAGCCTATCATTTTTTCCATAGGTACCGATCAACAGCTACACCTGATCACCCACGCTTCTGGCACGGCTGATGGCTGGGAAGTAGCCGAAATTAAGGAAGTGCTAGAGATGACGATTCAAGTACAGGATTTTGACGTAAGTCAAGCAAGCAATGGCCAACTAAGTGTAGCCCTGCTCAGCGCGTCTGAGCAAAAAGTATACCTAGCTAGTGGTATTTCTAATGCAGTAGGTATGGATTGGTCGAGTGTAGAGTGGCAGCAGGTGCAGTTTGACGATGAAGGATTTAGCCCCAAAAGCTTATTGGTGGGGAGTGCGGAAGAGCAGGATGTAGCTGCGTTGACGGTAGTGGGAATGCTTAATGACGTGTATTGCTATGCGGAGGTATTGGATGGCCAAAATGGTAAAGTCATCGCTTTTGATGAAGATATTCGAGTAGAAGATCAATTGCCTAAAATCGCGATGGGGCACTATATTGGAGAGCGTGCACGCTTTATGCAGTACACCATTGGAAAACATACCAATAAGATTGAGTTGAGCGTGCCAAGTGGCATTAGTGTGTTTTTTGATGCCGATAGCTATGGTATGAAACCCTTTAATTGCTACGCCACGGCCGTCAATCCAAATGACCCGGATAATATTTTTTCGGATTTGTATGTCGCTACCGATGATGGTATTTTTCTATTTCCTTACGGAGATAATAGTGGGGACTATAAGGTGCCGGTAACGGATGAGTTAAAGGATGTGCATGAAATGGAGGTGCATTCCGATGGGAAAGCTATATCTATTTGGGTGACGAGTGGGAATACGGTCTACTACATGGCCGGGACAACGGACGGCGATAGCTATTTCTTCCCTTTCCCGCCTATCAAGTATGCCGATGGCGTAGTACATCTGGCCCCTATCTGCGCAAATGTTAACAAGCGGAATGAGCTCTTGCTGGTGAAAAATGATGGCCAATTGGAGCACCACTGGCAAGATAATCAGGAAGACAGTCAACTCTGGCACCACGATACCATTAAGCTGGAAGCCGCTGATTATGTCATTCAATATAATAGCTATACCACCCACATTAAGCTTAAAGACCAGTACGGACAGCCCTATGGAACGGGTGGCCAAGCCAACGAACGCCCAAGGGTACGCATCACGGCTTCCGAATGGCAATACGTAGCGATTAATGGATTGGTATATAGTTTGGATAAAGACGTACCAGCAGACGTACCACTTGATGAAATGGGCAACTTAACGGTAATTATGCCGGCCTCTTCGGCAGCTTGTTCGGTACTGCATGTAGAAGCAGACTTTTTTGATGGCACATTAAATGTGTACCCCAATGGGAAAGTGCTTAAGGGCTTGAATGGCGTACAAAAGGGAGAAGACCTGAAAAATGCCAAGACGCCCGAAGGCGAGCCTGTGGTCGATCCAACTACTAAAAAAGAGGACCTAGATGGTGTAGCTAGCGGAACGCACCAAATTCATCAACAAACGCAGCATTTGCAAGATAAATTGGCAGGCAATACCTATGCCGTTTGGGATGATAAGAAGCATACCGGCTTATTCTGGCAAGATTACCCCAGCTTGTACTCGAATCGCTTAACTCATGAGGATGATAATAGCATTTGGAGTTCGGTAGGTGATTTCTTCCATAAGGCGAAGGAGCTACTAGAAGAGGGCTTGGATGAAATTAAGAGAGAAGGCAAAAAACTGACTATTGCCCTTAAGAGCGGTGCGCAATTCATAGTCAATGAAGTTGAATCAGAAATACATTTTATCATCCAAATAGGGGAGAAGGCATTTAAGCTAGTGCTGGATGCTATTCATAAGGTGATGAAAGCGATTGAATCGGTTTTATTGACCATACTGAAGAAGGTGCTTGAAAAGCTGCTGGTGTGGTTGGGGCACTTTTTTAACTGGAAAGATATTTGGCGCACGCATGAGGGCATTGCTACGATTGCAGATAATGCGATTGAATATGGTCGAGATCAGATCGTTAGTAAGATGGAAGAAGCTAAAGATACATTGACCCATTTCTTTAATCGCATGGAGCAAAATTTAGATACTTGGTTAGAGCATATTAAGCAGGAAACTGGGAATCAACAATTTTCACAGCAGCAGCAGCAAACGAGTCAGAAATCAATAGACCATTCTAAGCAAAATCATGTGAATCATCCAGGGACAAACTGGAGTTTTTACCATGTACAGCATGGCGTACTTCCCAATGCAAAATCTTTAGCTTTGACCTTTGAGCGTCCTTCGAATGATGATGATATTGAAGCCATTCTTAAAAAGGCAGCCCAAGATATTACTACTGATTTGGAAAAGGTCATGGATGATTTCAAAACACTTTTCCAGAAATTAGAATCGGCTACTACTTATGATGTGATGAAGCTGGTAGTAGATACTGGGAAG
>JBCCRH010000201.1:0-10588 GCA_039208045.1 Bacteroidota bacterium | reverse complement strand
TCTACTCCGGGCTCTAGTCGATCCCCAGCTGCAAAGCTTACGCCATTAGGAGCTTCCAATACTTCCCAAACAAACTCTACATCCGTAGCAGGTAGTACAGAAATAGTGGCGGTCTCTCTTCTACATCTGACGAGATCTTGACGATCAATAGTAGGAACAGCTGGTGTTGCATTTACCGTAATGGTAAATTCTTCTGTAGTAGGGGCACTCTCACAGCCAGCTGAAGTTTCTCTAGTTTTTGCTTTAAAGCGATAAGTGCCTACTGCTGCATTATTCTTTATGCGCAGGCGGCGGCCATTGGCATCTAAGTCGGTACGATAGTCTGAGGCATTGACATTGGGTTCTAAGTCATCACCCATCGCAAAGCTCGCCCCCGCTGGGGCTTCCAGCACTACCCAGACAATTTCTCGGTTCATGCCAGGGTCATCTACAAATACTGTAGCTGCATCCTGACCCACACACAGACGACCATCTGTCTTATCTGCTACTGGCCCAGGTGGGATGTTGACCACTTGAAAGTTATAAATCGTTGAAGCCATACAGCCTGGTACTTCACTCATCACTTCTACCCCTACTGATTTAGCACCTGGTGAAGACGTCCAATTCCGCGTCTGCGAAGCATTATCGCCACCTGGAGTAAAGCCTCCAAAGCACGTGCCGCCTCCATTGGTGGCATTATACGCACACCAATCATAAGTATATGTTCCGCCATCAGTAGACACAATAGTTGCATCGTACATCACCCCAGTGGTGCCCAAGCAAATAGCGCCATCAGGGTCAGCCATAATGTCTACCGTCGGAGCAGCATTCACGGTAATGCTAAAGCCAGAAGTAAGCGTAGAGCTACAGCCCGTCTCACAACTTTCTACATATGCATCAAAAGTGTAGGTGCCAACCAAGGCGCTACCAGGATTATCTACCCGAATAGCCTGCGACTGTTGGCGAACGCTGATTTCACCAAATTCTTTGATTTGATCGCCGCAATCATCTACTGTAAATTCACTATTCAAGCTAAGGGTACTTCCAGCTGGTTTGCCTGTAAGCACCCATACAATGCGCTCTTTGGTTTTATCCAAAGAAGATAGCTTGACCCATACACCCGTGTTGTTGATATTAGGGCTTAGCGTAGAAGAAAGACAGAAGGCATTAGTGGCCACTTGTGCTTCGGGCGCGTCAGGGAAAGTATTATTGATAGTTAGGCTGAAGCCGGAGACGGAACTAGAGATACAACCTGTAGCACAAGTTTCGATAAAGGCATCAAAGGTGTATGTGCCTAAGGGTGCAGTAGCTGGATTATTAATCTTAATCGCTTGGGACTGCTGGCGAACGCCAAGTTCACCAAAATCCTTAGTTTGGTCGCCACAGTTATCCACTGTAAATTGATCATTGATATTGAGGCTACTTCCTGCTGGTTTTCCAGTAAGTACCCATACCACCCGCTGGGTATTTTTATCAAAAGAAGACTGGCGTACGGTGATCCCTACTTCTGCTACATTGGAAGTCACATCGGCGGACATACAGACACCTTTTGTTGGTTCCAGTGGGACGGGTGGGGTAGGGATAGCCGCACCAGAGACTGTATGCTCACCGAAGCCATCTGCTGTGTTTTGGCTGAATGAATCCCATTCTGCTGATGGGTCAAAAGTATCACTGCCGTCTGCATCACCACTTACAATAGCTGATTTACGGCGTAGCGTTCGTTCCTTGGTTCGTACACCATTGACATCCCAACGGCTACCTGGGTCAAAGCCAATCTGGCCGATAACGTCAATGTCCGTAGTGTTTTTCTGTAGGGCTATCGCATCATCCCCCGTAAAGAAGATGTCATTATCTGTTTGATCAGTCGTTATCCCTAAGTTCTGGTCAGGATCACAAATAACGAATACCTCACCTGGAGCAATTGATCCATCCAAGTTTACGGTACGATCTACAGGGCCGCCATTGGAGGCGATAGCAATTCGGTACACTCCTGTTAGGGTGATGGGTTCACCCGTAGGATTGTAAATTTCAAGGCAACGATTTTGATCGGAGCCTTCCATGTACTCTGATATAAATAGGTCATTACATTGGGCGTGTACCCAATTTCCGAATGATAAACCTAAGCATAAGAGTGTAAAAATTACGTGTCTCATTTAATATTTGGTTTATGTATGATAATGAAAATGCTGTAGTTAAGGTGATTGTAAGGGTACTAAAATTTCATGAACTGCAAGTAGTATGCTTTAATAAGGATGCCTTCATCAGCATGAAGCCGATGAAGACATCTTTAAGACTAAAACACTAGAGCTATTGCTGCCCTATTGTTTTATTATTGCTTCACTAAGCGCAACGACTGCTGCGTAGTGCTCGTTCGCACATTGACAAAGTAGGTGCCCGCAGGCAGCTTATCAATGCTAATTTCTTCCGTGGTGTTTTCTACCGTATCATACTGTAGTTGCTGCATCATCTGACCATTCGTGTTGAAGATCGTGATAGTAGCTTCTTCGCCAATTACCTGATCCATACTTAGCGTAACTAGATCGCGCGCTGGGTTCGGGAAAAGGCTAACAGCAGTAGTAGACGTAACTACAGCAGGGTTAAAGAGGCTATTATTACCACTGTAGCTAGTACTAGCACTAGGTTCAAGTACACCTGTGATAGAAACATCGCTGAAGGTAGCCGTTACTGCATTGCCTGGTTTTTCACTATAGGTAAACAAGCCTACTGTGATACACTCCTGCATAATGATTACCTGTGAGAGGTACGGCTGCCAGAATACGCCATCCGTTGAAGCGAAAGCGCTGAATACATCGCCTGTTCTGTTCACACGTACCCAGAACTGGTTGAAAGACGCAATCGGAGCTGCCGAAGAAGGATAACCATCAATTACACGTACTTCTTTGCGTAAGCGATCAATGGTATTGGTACCCAATGCCATTTTCTTGGCTGCAGGGTCTTCTGATTCACGCATCATCACGCCTGCAAAACCAGTACCACTTAGACCTGTCACTTGTGCTGTAATTTCACCATCACCACATAGCTCAGCAAATACGAAAGCAGTTTGATCTTCTATGTATAGCATGGTGTTTGGTGAACAGTCAGGAGCTGTTACCGTAAACTCGCTGCCATCAAAGTTAGATGTTCCACCGGTACAGCCGATACCACCATTATCCATGATACCGCAAGGCAAACCTGTTACCGTGATCGTTGCCGTACACATGCCAGGGTTACCGCTCGCATCTTCTACCATTACTGGTACATTGATGACGGTATTCAATGCTTCACAAGATACTACTTGATCCATATCAGGTGAAATCAAGTTGACCGTTCCACAGTTATCAAAAGAAGCACCCGCGTCGTACAATTCTGCAATGGTTACCGTTTGCTCTAGCTCGCCATTGAATACCACCATAGCATCCAAGCAAGCAGGAACAGGAGCTTCCTCATCTGGTACATCGATAGTTACGGTACAAGTGCTAGTGTTTCCAGAAGCATCTTCAGCGGTTACTGTAATGGTATTCATCCCTACTGGGAAGAAGCTACCAGATACAGGATCAGCTATAGAGAAGGCACCTGGGCAGTTATCGTCTGGATCCGGAACAGTGAAGGTTACGGTAGAACCACACTGACCCATGACAGGCGTAATAGTAAAGTCACCAGGAGAAGGTGGAGCGTCAGTTTCCAAGCTTGCATTATCAAAGAATACCGCGCCACCAGCAGAACACTGCATAATGACTACCATACGTACAGCTACTGCACCAGCAGGTACTACGATACCATTAAGTGTAATTTCAGTCCATACATTCGAAGGTGTAGTGTCATCTAACTTAGTAGATTCTTGTGGGCCAAAGACACCATTACCAGCATTAAGGAATTCTAGCTTGATGAATCCAGTACAGCCAGGTAGCATTGGATCAAAAGGAGCATTCAATAAGAATACAGAAGCATCTAGCGTTTCACCTGGAGTAACCGGTACATCTTGGAAGATACCCGTATTACCACCAAACATCTTGAGATAAGAATCACCGTCTTGTGCTGCTGTACCTGTTCTTCCATCAGAGACACGTACGGCGCTAGCTACATCAAAAGGCGTCCAATCGGTGCTGAAAGGCTGGTCAAAGCCGTTGTTATTTTCAAAAGAAGCATTCGTCAGTAAGTTACCACCAGAAGGAGGCATCGGGCAATTAGCCACAGGGTCTTGTACATCATTTACGGTAACATCGAACGTACACTGACCCGTATTACCTGCATCATCAGTAGCCGTTACTGTTACGGTAGTGGTACCTACATCAAACAAAGAACCAGAAGCAATATCAGCTACTGAAGTAGCGCCACAATTATCTGTAGGTTCAGGAATGGTGAAATTAAATATTGCCCCACACTGGTCGAGATCGTTATTGAGCATAAATGCCGCAGGAGGGCCACTACCATCGTCTACGATTAGGCTAGCATCATCAAAGAATACTGCACCGCCAGCCGTACACTGCATAATGACTACGAAACGAACAGTGGCTGCACCAGCAGGCGCTACATCACTAATCATGATTTCTGTCCAAACATTTTGCGGAGTGGTATCATCAAGTTTAGCAGATTCCGTAAAGGAGATGAGATTGTTACTGGCATCAAAGTATTCCAATTTGAGGAATCCAGTACAACCAGGAAGCATAGGATCGAAAGAAGCATTCTGTAAGAATACCGACCCTGCTAGATTATCACCTGGACTCACAGGATTATCCTGAAATGCACCAGAGTTGCCACCAAACATTTTCAAGTAGAAATCACCATCTTTAGCAGAAGGGATGGCATTTGCATCAATACCAAATACCGCACCAAATGATGTCCAGTTAGTACCAGCTCCTGGCTGATTAAAGGCTACGCCATCCTCAAATGAAGCATTCGTTAATACACTTACACCTGCAGCAGGCACTGGGCAAATTGCTACTGGATCCTCTGTATCATCAATAACTATAATTTCAAAACCAGTCAACGCCTCTGAAGTACATCCCGTCACACAGTTAGTGATCACAGCATCGAAGGTATAGCTACCTACTGGTGTGTTCTCTGGGTCTTGCACTCGAATTACTTTAGAAGAATTAGCTACGGCTAGTTCGCCAAAGTTCTTGAACGGATCGCCACAGTTGTCTGTAGTGAACATTTCGCTACCATCACCAGCGTAAGCAGAGCCAGCAGGAGCACCGGTCAAAATCCACACTACTTTTTCATCAGCAGATAAGGTATTAGATACATTAATACCAGTATTCGCTAAGCTAGGACTGAGGTCAGGAATAGGGCAAAGCGACTTCATCATCGTTGCACCTACTGGAGTAGCTGGTCTTGGAGCTGCAGTCAGCGTAAATATCTCAGTTGTCTGATCACCTTCACAGCCTGTTGTGGTGTTTCTAGTTAGAGCCTTAAAGGTATAGTCTCCTGCTGTTACAAAGAGATTAGTCTTTAAGCGTAGGACACGGCCGCTCGCTTGATTGTCGGTGCGGACTTCCTGGGTCGGGTCATTCGTATTGGGCTCTAGTATATTACCTGCCATAAGCGTTGCGCCTGCTGGTGCAGAAAGCACTTCCCAAACAATAGCAAAACCAGCTCCTGGATCGGCTACACGCACTGCACCTGAAACTTCATCAGTACAAGTTATAGCCATTTGCTGCTCCACTGTTGGAACAGGAGGCAACTGGTTAATAGTAATGGAAAGCTCATCTGTAGTCAACTCACTTTCACATCCAGAATTTACATCTCTTGCAAGTACCTTGAAGCGGTACAAACCTGCACGAGCACTACCCTTAGTACGGAATTGGCTACCATCTGCATTAAGATCAGTACGATAGTCAGAACCATCTACATTAGGCTCTAGCCGGTCACCAGCTGCAAAGCTTACGCCTGCTGGTGCTTCCAATACTTCCCACACAAACTCAGCATCCGTAGCGGGTAGTACAGAAATAGTAGCTGTTTCTCTTCTACATCTAGTCAAATCTTGGCGATCGATGGTAGGTACAGCAGGTACCTCATTAACCATAATGGTAAATACATCTGTACCTGATTCACTTTCACAAGTGATGGCAGTGTTGCGAGCTCTAGTAGTGAATGTATAAGTACCCGCAGGCGCATTGGTGGTGATCCGTAGGCGACGGCCATTGGCATCTAAGTCGGTACGGTAGTTAGCTCCACTAGTATTGGGCTGTAAATCGTCACCTGCCATAAATCCAGCACCACTAGGAGCAGATACTACCTCCCAAATGATTTCAATGTCGGGGTCGGGAGCTTCTACAAATACTGTTGCTGCATCCTGGCCTTGGCAGAGATTACCATCTATTTTTTCGGCTACAGGAGGCACTACTCCCACTGTAATAGAATAACCAGTACCTACCGCACTCGGACACTGAGAGCTTACCCCATTATCTACTATTTGCACACTAAATTCATAGGTGCCGATAATAGGTGTGCCCATGTTATTAGGCGTTCTTTTTAGTTTTACTGTGTTTCCTTTAGAACCTACATCAACTGTAAATTCGTCATTATCGTCTCCTTGCGCTAATGTCATAGGAACCATACCTTCAAATTGGCTACCAGTTGGAACACTAGTTAAGGTCCATATTACTTCTTCATTAGCACCAGGAGGAGCTTGTACGCGAATACGTCGTTCGCTATTGCTTGCCCCAGTACCGGGACAAAATTCATTAGTCATCGTGATGGCCACGGGGTCATCGCACTGTGCTTGCGCGTCAAAACTCCACAGAGATAACGCTAAGAACAATAGGAAAAATCGTCTCATCTGCAATATTAGTTTTAGTTAAAAATTAAAAAAAAAGTTCATAATGTATAAGTGTACTGCTAGTTCCGATAGCTGTGATTTCGCATCGGTGAAGGGGGGAACCGTGTAAAACACTCGTAAAACTATAAAATATTACTATTTCCGTAGGGTAAAAAATCGAATATTTTTTGGCAAACCCCATGAATTGTAAAATATCATTCGAAAAAGAAGGAACCAGATGCCTTATACAGCATACTTGTACGAGGATTGTACGAATAAGTTGCAGACAGGAGAAAGAAAAGTAGGGTAGGTAGAATGCCTTGGTACCGGTACCAAGGCATTCACTATAGTAGTAGCTTAGCAATAATGATCAAATGCCATGGTCAAGTTGGCAGCGATGATTTCCGCAGAACGGCCTTCAATGTGGTGGCGCTCTAAGAAATGCACTAGCTTTCCATCCTTGAATAAGGCAATAGATGGCGAAGAAGGAGGATAGGGGAGCATAAACTCACGCGCCTGTTGGGTAGCTTCGCGATCTACTCCTGCAAATACCGTGTACAAGTTGTCAGGGCGTTTGTCGTGATCAATGGCCATTTTAGCACCGGGGCGCGCATTGGCAGCAGCACAACCGCACACTGAATTTACGACTACTAGGGCTGTACCTTCTGATTGGCTCAACACATTAGTTACTTCTTCGGCTGTTTTTAATGATTCAAAACCGTGGTTGGTTAAATCAGCAGCCATTGGTTTAGTTAGTTCTATTGGATACATAGTACTGTATTTTTTTATAATGGTAGTTCAACAAAGGTACGACATTATTAGTTTTTGTAAGCTGTCACTAAAAATCCCCTTTTTTGAGGAAGAATGACGAAATCTTTTCAACCATCTTTGTTTCGTTTCCTTTTAGTATTAGACTTGTTCCGCCGGTCGCGAATGAGCGAAAGCGTAGCAAATTTTATTCTGAACAAGGCAAAAAACGCAGGTGATGCCGTAGCATCCTGAGCACGCTTTTGCCAGTGGCAAAAAGAGCTCTAACGCAGTGCAGGATAAAATTTTGCCGCTTGCAGCCATTTAGTGACCGGCGAAACAAGTCTATTCATTTACCGAATCAAAAAAAATATAGATGAAGGCTTTGTTAAATGGCAGCCTTGCCTTTGTAATCGTTGTAATTTTAAGTACGTTACCTTCTAGTTGTAGCTCCGACAAACTGCCAGAGCCTGCGCCCCTGGAAGAAATAGTTGATTGTGATACTGTAGTTGCTACCTATGTAGCCAATGTCAAACAGATTATCGATAACACTTGCGCGTATAGTACCTGCCATGTGGCTGGCAGTGGAATTGGTAATTACAGTAACTTTTCTGGCTTGCAAAATATCATCAATTCTGGTAGATTTGAATCGCGTGTCATTCTACAAAAAGATGATCAAGTGGTGGGGATGCCTCCCAATTATGCCCCCCCGGGTAGGCCCCAAGACTTAACCCAAGAGCAGTTGGATGTTATCAGATGCTGGATTGAGGCGGGTTACCCTGAGAGCTAATTTTCTGTATCAAAATACCTGTTCGCATGAATCATATTACCCTTACCCTAGTTGTTGTCGTTGTGAGTTTGACTGGACTGTTTGGCCAAAATTATGCCTATCAAACCTTTAAAGATCGCCGAGTCATTAATACCCAATCGGTAGAAACGCTACCTGCCCGAACGATGGATATTCGCATTGCCCATCGCTTTGGAGACTTTGCGGGGCGCAATGGTGGTGAGCCCACCTTTTTTGGCTTGGAATTTGCCGAAGATGTAGCCATCGGAGCAGAGTATGGTATCACAGACAACCTTATGGTGGGCTTTCACCGCTCCAAGGGAGCTGGTGTAGTACCTAACGGCCCTTCTGGCTTGCGCCAATTGTGGACGCTAAACGGAAAGTATCGAGTGCTGCGCCAGACAGACCTAGTACCCATTACGATCACCCTTTCGGGAATGACGACTTTCTCCTCGGCGCAGCAAGTAGAAGTGCAGCCAGACGATGCTCCCAGCATTATCCAAAATTTCCCAGAATTTGGGCATCGTTTCGCCCACAATGTGCAGTTACTGATTGCGCGTAAGTTTTCTCCTGCGTTTTCCCTACAAATTATTCCATCCTACACGCATCGTAATTTGGTGGCGTTTAATGATGAAAATGGCATCTTCAGCATGGGGGTTGCCACTAGGGTACAGATTAGCAAAGTGTTTGGTATTGTGGCTGATGCGACCTTTCCATTCAGCGATTTTCGCACTAGCGACAATAACTTCTACCCAGCCATAGGTATTGGCTTAGAAATGGAGACAGGCGGCCACGTCTTTCAAGTCAACTTCACCAATGCTACCGCCATTATGGAAACCGATTATATCCCCTACACGACTTCCAATTGGCTGGAGGGGCAATATCGACTAGGGTTTACTATTTCACGACAGTTTAGACTTTAAAAAATAAATTAGATGAGACAAGCATATTGGACCTTTGGAGTCGTACTAGTAGCATGGTGGGGCGTGCAAGCCTTATCTCTGCCCAAGAAGGCACCCCTAGTGGCGGGCCCCGACACTTTGTTGTCGGAAGTGTATGAAGAATTAGGTGCAGAAGTGCCCAATCGACCCAATTATGCGCTGGAAGGCGTCTCGGCTGAGGCTGGGCGTTCTATAGTGGTAGATGGCAAAACAGTGAGTCCTAGTGGTGAAGTAACTGGGCGACAGAGTAAGCATTTTGTATGTACCAGTTGTCACAATATCGAGCGGGAAGACCCTGACTTGACGGTTTCTGACCCACAAGCTCGACTGATGTATGTGCAGGGCAAAGGCCTCCCTTTTCTGCAAGGTACTACCCTCTACGGCGCCATCAATCGCACCTCTTTCTACAATGGCGATTACCAAAAGAAATACGGCGACCTAGTGCGACCTGCACGGAATGACATCCGCGAGGCCATTCAGCTATGTGCGATAGAGTGCTCACAGGGGCGCCCCCTCGAAGATTGGGAAATAGAATCTGTAATGGCTTATTTCTGGACGATTGGCTTTAAAATAGAGGATCTCGGCCTTTCCGAGAGTGAGATGCAGGGCGTAAACGATGCCCTTGCGGGCAAGGGCGATCAGGCGGCAGCAGCCACTTTGTTACAATCCAAATACCTGAGTGGCTCCCCCGCCTCTTTTGTAGACCCCCCACCAGACCGCAAGGCAGGCTATGAGGAGCTGGTCGGTAATCCCGAAAATGGCAAAGTCGTCTACGACTTGAGCTGCATGCATTGCCATGATAAGCAGCGGTACAGCATGTTCAATTTGGATAATTCCAAATATTCTTTTCAATTCTTGAAGCGGCACTTTAACCGCTACACGCGCTATTCCGTGTACCAAGTATCACGCTATGGGACTTCGCCTATGGCAGGTAAGCGGTCTTATATGCCAAATTATACGTTTGAAAAATTGAGCCACCAGCAAATGGAAGATTTAAAGGCTTATATTTTTGAAATGGCGGATTAGGAGTGCTAGGTAGGTTCACAGCTTGCCCACAAAAGGGGCAGTGCAAAGCACGAACTAGTAAGTTATAGACAGTTTGTCCGACCGAGTCGGACAATTTCTGGGGTGGGCGCGTGCTAGGCTTTTTTCCGTAAAGCTAGGCCCGCGCTCAGTGGATTTGTAATCCGCGTGGCCCTAAAACTTATTTTTGTTACACGATATTAGGGCAAAGAACCCAAAAGAATGATTTATTATGAATCGATTAATCCTTATTGTTTTATCTACTCTGTGCTTGCCTCTGTTCTCCATTCCCACGCAGGGACAAACACAGGCAGATTCACTTGCTATCAAGCAAGTGGCTTTAGACTATAT
>JBCCRH010000200.1:0-10608 GCA_039208045.1 Bacteroidota bacterium | reverse complement strand
TCCGTAAACGTATACACGATAATGTAAACGCCGGTCGTACTAGGGTTAAAACTAAAGGTGCCATTGCCATTATCTACCACA
Source organism: Bacteroidota bacterium (assembly GCA_039208045.1). GTDB lineage: Bacteria > Bacteroidota > Bacteroidia > Chitinophagales > Saprospiraceae > JBCCRH01. The sequence goes on along the minus strand of JBCCRH010000200.1, from coordinate 10,527 downwards.
TCAGGGCTACCGCCTAGCTCCGCATACGTACCACCTGCTGGCATGCCACCTGTTAAGCTAATAGGGCCTTCGTTAATGCAAAAATCGTCAGGAGCTACAAAACTTACTACTGGTGGAGCAAAGACTTCTATGTCATCACTGGCACTCACCATACAGCCTTCGGCAGTCATTATTCCATAGGTAATGGTGCTGGTTCCTACTCCTGCAACTGCTGGATTAAAGTTGAAGGTACCATCGATGTTATTGGCTACACCAGGGCCACTGTAGGTACCACCAGAAGGCATGCCGCCGCTGAGTCCTACTTGTAGGCCTATATTTTCACATAAGTCATCCGGTGCAGTAAAGCTCACTACTGGTAAGGAGGTCAACTGAGTATCATCGTCGGTAGCACTATTATTATTTGTGTCTGGATCAGAAACCGAAGCAGTTGCGGTAGCGGTGTTACTCAGGGTACCTGTGGTACCACAATCTACAGTGGCTGTAACGGTATAGGTTACTGAGCTACCCGCAGGCATGCTCAGCGTTTCCGCTAAATCACCAGCGCCCGATGCAGTATTTCCAGTCGCACCGCCACTAGCCGTACTCGTGTAGGTAGCCGTCAGTACCCCAGGAAAAATATCGGAGAGTATAACCGAAGGATCGGTACACGGGCCTGCGTTCGACACAACTATTGTGTAGGTGATCGTACCCCCTGGGGCTACTGAAGTCACCCCATCCGTCTTGGTGACCGATAGATCTGCACCTTCCAGCACCTCAATATTATCTGACGCAACAACGGTACAGCCATTGAAATCCGTAAATTCATACTCGATAGTACGTACACCAGCCCCTGCTACAGATGGATCAAAGCTATAAGTGCCATTATTATCCGTCACGCCAGGGCCACTATAGGTACCACCCACTGGCATCCCACCACTAAGCCCCGACTGTATACCCTGATCAATACAAATATCATTGGGTGCCGTAAAGGTCACTATTGGTAGAGCAAATACTTCTATATCATCCATTGCAGTGGCTGTACAGCCATTGCCATCCGTAAATTCATAGGTAATAATATGCGTACCAACACCTGCTTCATCTGGGTCAAAATCAAAGGTCATGCCATCCATACCATCCGTCACGCCAGGGCCACTGTAGGTGCCGCCAGTTGGTGTACCTCCACCTAGGCCAAGAACAGGATCGTCATTCAAGCATAGATCCGCTGGTGCTGTAAAGTTGACTGCTGGAGGTGGATTTACAGTGATGTTGTCCATATACTCTACTGTATTACAGCCATTGTCATCCAGTACCGAATAGGTAATTGTCTTAATACCAGCACCTGCTGCAGATGGGTTAAAACTATACGTATCATTTCCAGTGTCCGTCACACCGGGCCCACTATAAGTACCACCTAATGGCAGACCACCACTCTGATTGGTAAGTATTGCGTCATTAAAGCATACACTGCTTGTCGTTGCGGTAAAGCTTCCGGTAGCAGGGGTAGCACCAACAGTTAGAGTAGCGGTAGCAGCGGGGGCAAAGCCAGAGGCACCATCAAAACTGACGGTACTTGTAGTATTGACATAGTCATCAGGCATAGTGCCACAAGGGATCATCACTTCAATATCGAAAGTGCAAGACTCCCCAGCTCTCAGCTGCCCACGACCAAAGGATAGCTCGGAGGTACCAGATATACCGGATGCTGCCCCACAAGTGCTTACATCGCTAGGTAAGGTCATAATAGTAGCGCCCGAGATAAAGGCATCCAGGTCGTCTGTAAATTCTATATCACTTATTGTTTCACTACTTTCATTAGTCAGTGTAAAGGTGAGGGTAGCAGTGCCGCCTGCAGTAGCGCTTCCGCTAAATGCCTTGGTAAGTTCCAAGGCCTGGATGAATAGGTCATCAGAGGCTGGTTCGCCACGTACAGCAATGCCGCTAATTTCACCTGTGATTTCACTAGAGGTGCTCGGGTTCACCGAGCCACGGGCTGCATTGGCTGGTACATCCAGTGTAATACTAAAAGTACAAGAGCCGCCAGCAGCCAAACTAGCACCACTTACATTCACCATGCTATAACCTGTAAGGGAAGAGCTTCCGCCGCAGAAGCTGGTTAGCGTAGCGCCTGGCCTAGTCAGGCCATCAATTACGTCACTTAAATTATCCGAAAAGGCGATATTATCAATACTATTAGCGGCGTCTAAATTCGTAATGGTGTATTCTAATGTCACCGTACCCCCTGGCGCTGCCGGATCATCTGTAAAGGATTTGGTAAGTTCCAGACGAGTGTCATCTACGAGTAGTGGGTCACTTGCTGGGTCTGCAACGAACGTAGAGCCATTGATCATCCCCACTAAATTGCTCGTTGTACTTGTGTATGCTCCATTTGCAGCACCCATTGGCACACGGACTTGTACATCAAAGCTACAGCTACTACCAGCGGTAAGATTACCATTTGTGATAAATAAAAAGGTGTTGTTACTCAGGATCGATAAAAAAGAGCCAGCGCCACAAACGTCTGACTGATCAGGTCCCAAAAAGGTAAGGCCAGATAAGGTATTACTTATGGGTTCGGAAAATGAAATAGTAGTGGCATCAAAGGCTGTGTTATTCTCGATGGTGTAGCGTAGGGTAGCCAAGCCACCTGGCAAAGCAGGATCGTCGATAAATTCTTTGGTGAAATCCAATCCTCCAACATCCAAATCATCGCTTGCCGCTTGCCCCATAACGGTTTGTCCATCTACCGTGGAGCTTAATGCACTAGTGGTACTAGGATAGGAGCCGGGTACCGCACTTGCGGGCACCTCCACTTGGATGCTGAACGTACAACTTCCACCGGGCGAAAGGGTACCACCAGTAAAGCTCAAATTAGTGGTTCCACTGAGTTGGGATCCTGTACCACATATATCTGCCAGCGTGGGGCCTGAGTAGCTTAATCCAGCTAAAGCGGCATTCAAATCATCTGTAAAATTGATATTGGTGGCATCTACCGTAGCTTCATCTGAATAGGTAATCGTAAATTCTAAGGTAGCGGTCTCTCCAGCATTAACTGGATCATCAATAAACGATTTAGTAAGCTCTGGCGCAGCAAGGACAGTCAAATCATCCGTAGGCCCTTCGATTTCAAAATCACTGCCATCTACGGTACCCGCGACGATGCCAAGTTCATTCGTATAGGTGCCGCCTACCGCTCCAGCAGGAACTTGTATATCGATCGTAAAGCTACAAGAGCCAGAAGCGGGAATACTGCCATTAAAGAAGGTTACGATATTGTCACAGTTGGGATTACCACAGCTATAGAATAAACTAGAGCCGTTACCGCAAATATTATTTCCAGTTCCCCCTGTTACTCTCACCCCACTTAGGAGATCGTCGAGGTCATCCGAAAATGAAACAGCTGTTAAATCAGAAGTCGCGCTATTATTGGTGATGGTAATTTCCAGTTGCGTGGTTCCTCCTGCTACGATAGGGTCGGTCAGGAAGGTCTTGGTAACAGTAGGGAAGTTACCAATGAATAGGGTGGCAGTGGATGTATTGCCAGTGACTGTATTTCCATCCACTGTAGCAGTTATAGCGCTGGTGGTGGTAGTCACTTCCTGCGCAGTGGCACTGTTGGGCACCATGACAGGTACGGTGAAGGTGCAATTACCGCCAGCACTGATCGTACCACCACTAAGCGCTAGAGTCGAGGTGCCTGTTATTTGGGAACCTGTTCCACATACATTATTCAGAGGGGCGCCCACAACGGCTAGTCCGGTAAGGGCGGCATCTAAGTCGATATTAAACTCCACATTAGTTGCATCAAAACTGCGATCATTGTTGTCAATGGTGACTTCGAGCATAGCCGTTTCGCCAATGTTTGCACTGATGGGATTAAAAGCCGTTTGTATATTAAGTGCTGCTTGTGGGTTAACAGTTAGCTTGGCCACCGCAAGGCCTCTGGCACCTGTTCCAGTTGGCTGGCTGAGCACATTCACGTATTCTCCTGGGGCGGTGGCCACTACATCTATTTCAACTACACATATCTCTCCAGCATTTATAAATAGGTTACTTGCAAAAACAGAAGTAGCTCCTGCTACTGGGGTAAAGAGTTGGGAACAGCCTGGATCTCCATTTGCTGGTGTAGCAATTACCAATCCATCAGGAAATAAATTTGACATACTAATTCCTCTAAAATTAGTCCCCTGAGAATTATCAAAGGTATAGGTAATCCGGCTTCGCTCGCCCACATTGACAGTAGAAGGACTGAAGGCCATAGATAGTGCAACATCGTTGTCTACTACATTCAAACTAGCTTGAGCAATACCAGAATTTCCAGAAGAAGAGGTGAGGTCTCCTGTGATATTGGTTTGTAAACCCAAAGCAGTACCAACTACATATACAGAAATAGTACAGGAGCTACTACCAGCGATTTCCCCACCCGTATAACTAATAGTACTCCCCCCAGCTGGAGCAGTCAGAGTTCCTGCATTACAAGTGGTTTGTGCACCAGGTACCGATGCGATCTGTATTCCAGCAGGAAGATTATCCACAAAGGCTAAGTCTTCAGCTGGTGTGGCGCTTCCTGTATTATCAATGGTTAGAGTTAAGAGGGACACATTGCTTAGGCCTACAGTACTTGGAGCAAAGCTTTTGCTGAAAGTTGGCGGGAGAAGGTTTAGTACCTCTACCTCATCAGAAGCGGAGCCTACACCAGAAACCTCATAGGTAATCGTAGTGGTTCCAACACCTGCTATTGCAGGATCAAACGAATAGGTCACACCATCCATACCATCCGTCACACCATCACCAATATATACTCCACCAGTCGGTAAGCCGCCACTCAAGCCCATCTGTACTCCCGCATTTACCGAAAGGTCATCAGGTGCCGTGAAGGTTACTGTACCAGAACTGGGCAAGCTCTCTCCACATACCGATAAGCCATCTGCGAAGCCATCTTGGCAAGACAGCACCACATTAGACGTACTTACGAAAATGATACAATTATCTGCCGTAGCAGCTGCAAATTCATTGCCCGATACTTCCCCGGTCAGCGTATTCAGCAGCGTTCCAGCCGTGCCTGAGCTAGGGGCCCCTTCGTATACTGTCAGCTGATCGCCACTAGCATAGCTTCCTCCATTTATCGTTGCTTTCGCAAATTCTCCCCCATTGGGGCATACCTCAAAAGCTACTACATCCGTCTCATTATTGTCATAGCAGTAAAAAAAGCTGGTTTGCCCCTGAGGACAGCCGCAGGCCGCTAGCACCTCTACATCATCCGTAATAGTTTCCATACAGCCATCCGGTTCGGTGTAGCTAATGGTTTGCACCCCGAGGCCTGCTACCCCAGGATTGAAGCTATACGTGCCATTGCCATTATCCATTACCCCAGGGCCGCTGTAGGTACCGCCAGCAGGCGATCCGCCACTAAGATTCGTTTGCAGTCCTTCGTCTAGGCACACATCATCCAAGGCTGTAAAACTGACCCCGCCAGTAGCCAAAACACTAATCTCATCTGTAGCAGTCCCTCCATTAGTATAGGTTACCGTAATCGTTTGCCCACCAAGGCCTGAAGGATCAAAATCAAAGGTACCATCCGAATTGTCCGATACCCCAGTACCAGAGTACATACCTCCGGCAGGAAATCCTCCGCCTAGCGTCTGTACGCCATCCGTCGCACAAAATTCATCTGGATCAATATTTAGGCCCACCGTAGTAGCTGCAATGTCGCGACTACAGACTTCTATAGGATCCCCAAAACCCTGCACACAGGCCACAGAAGCGGGGTTAGTGTTAGTAATAAAAATAAGGCACTGATCCGCCCCAAGGCTAGTAATCGTTACATTAGGAATCGCGCCCATCATATTTGTTGGGCCAAACTGAATCGTACCAGCGGTACCCGAACCTTGCGTACCCGAATACACAGTCAAACTATTCAATGGTATGAAAAAAGAGCCTCCAATAATTCTGGCTTCTACTGCTTGCCCTGCACTCGGACAAATTTCAAAAGCCACATTATTGGTCTCTCCATTCGCATAGCAATACGTATTGAGGGTTTCGCCGCCATCGCACTGCGCCGAAAGAACGTGGGGGAAGTAGCATACCGCTAGTACCATTACAACTAAGCGGAACGCTCTAGTAAATTTTTTCATGGGTTGTTAGACTCTTGATTTGTTAATTAGTTCGAATTCATCACCAATCGGTAATCTAGGACTTGTAGCACAACACAAGAAACAGCTTGCTTGTGCTCTTACCTGCTAGGTCGTCAATGTGCAGGCATTTAATCGTATTCAGGAAACTCATTCCAAAGATATAAAAATAAAGCTATCCAGGTAGGACGCTCTCCTGCGAAGTATCGAGAAGTCCCGCGAAATATTGGATATTACTTGGCTTTCGTCACTCGTCATCCGTCACTCGTCACCCAAAACTCCTTTCCTCCTTCCCGCGAAATATTGGATATTACTTGGCTATGGCATGGTTTAAATATCCAATATTGAGCCCGTCCTCCAAAACCCTTAAACTCGTCATCCGTCACTCGTCACCCAAAACCCCTCAACTCTTAAACCCTTAAACTCCTCAACTACCAAATCGCTTCCCCAGCTCCTCCAACTCAAACGTAATAAAACAACTCTTCCCCCCTGGGCTGCGATACGGCTGTGTGCAAGCAAACAAGCGATTGATGAGCGACTTCATCTCTACTTCGGTTAGGCGCTGGCCGGTGCGGATGGCAGCGCTCTTGGCCATAGCTGCCGCAATGTTATCGCGAACATCCAATTGTAGCGTCAAGTTATTTTTGTACTGCTCTAACAGCCCTTCAATTAAAGTAGTCGTATTTTTTTGCTCTCCTAGTTCCGCTGGCACCGCGTTAATGACAAAAGCATTTGGGCCAAAATCTTGGATATCAAAGCCTAGTTGGTTGATTTCAGCTCGGATGTCAGTCAGGAGGGTGGCATCAGCGGGAGGGAGAGTGATGGTGGCGGGAAAGAGCAAGCGCTGGCTCGATGCTTTTTGCTCTTGCAAAATGCGCTGAAACTCTTCATATAGGATGCGCTCATGTGCCGCCTGCTGATCGATAAGGACAAAGCCCGACTTGATTTGGCTAACGATGTAGCGCTGATGGATTTGGTAGGGTGGCTTTTCGGTTTTATGCCCTTTTTGCTCTTGCTCTGTGGTTTCCCATTGGCTTTCGATGGTGACAGCATCCACGGTCTCATTGGCAGCAGAAGCAACGATTAGCTCTTCCGTTTCGCCATCTTCATCTTCGTCAAAGGCTTCCAAACCTTCATAAAGTTTTTCCCAATGCTTTAGGTTATCTTGATGCCTACGACGATCATCTACACTGCCACCGCCACTACTGCCCGTGCTCCCCGAAGGTTTTGCGGCTTGACCGCCCAAAGAAGCACGCGATGGGTACGTCTCTACGGTAGGTGCCGAAGTAGGAGGACTTGGTGGGATACGAACATTGGAGAAGTTAGAATCCTGATCGAAGTCTAGCGTTGGCATGACGCTGTGCTGCGCCAAGGCATGACGCACGGCTACCTTCAGAATGTGGTATACGAGTTTCTCGTCCTCAAACTTAATCTCTTGCTTCGTTGGATGGACGTTGATGTCAATCAGTTTGGGATTAATATCAATAAAGATCACATAGAGCGGAAAGGTATCGGGTGGGAGTACGCCTTCATAGGCCGACATAACGGCGTGGTTGAGATAGCCACTTTTAATGAAGCGATTATTAACAAAAAACAACTGTTCTCCTCGCGTTTTTTTGGCAAATTCTGGCTTGCCAGCAAAACCTTCTAGCTTTAGGTCATCTGTTGCTTCGTTGACTGGCACCAGCTTTTTATTGGTGTTGGCACCAAAAATACCGATGATGCGCTGCCGCAAATTACCTGGTGGTAGGTGAAACATCTCGGTATTGTTGTGATGCAGGGAGAAGAATACATCGGGATTAGCAATTGCCAGCCGTTGAAATTCGTCCAGCACGTGCCGCATCTCTACCGTATTCGACTTCAAAAAATTGCGGCGAGCAGGGACGTTGTAAAAGAGATTCTTCACTGAAATGCTAGTTCCAGTTGCACACTGGCAAGGCTCTTGCGATTGCACTTCGGAGCGCTCAATAAGAATTCGCGTACCCAAGTCATTTACCTGCTGCCTACTTTTCAGTTCTACCTGTGCAATGGCAGCAATAGAAGCCAAGGCTTCGCCCCGGAAGCCCATGGTACGTATCGCAAATAAGTCATCCGACTTCCGGATTTTAGACGTGGCATGCCGCTCAAACGCCATTCGAGCGTCCGTTTCGGTCATGCCGCAGCCATTATCAATCACCTGAATGAGCGTGCGGCCCGCATCTTTTATAATGAGCTTGACACTGGTACTCCCAGCATCGATTGCATTTTCCAGCAGTTCTTTTACTACAGATGCTGGTCGTTGTATCACCTCTCCCGCTGCAATCTGATTAGCAATTGCATCCGGTAAAAGCTGAATGATATCAGCCATAAATCCTTTTCTTCTTTTATGAAATCGAAAGCTATTGCACGCCCTTCGACTCCACCATATTTACAATTTCGGGTAAATATACAGTAAGAAACATATACGTGAAAACAACGAGTATCCCCACAATAGCTAAGAGTACGAGATTAGAGCGGAGCACTTGCCCTTTGCGGCTTACGTTATTCGCTTGATAGCCTCGCCGAAAACCGCTGGAAATGCGTGCTTTTGCTGCTTCTGCGTCATTATTTTTCAATTGCTCAATTTGCGCTAGGCGCTCTTTCAGCTCTTCTTTCTTGGGATCCCAATAGCGGGGTTTGTAGTCGTATTGCTGATGTTTTGGTACTCTAAAAAATCTTAACAATGCCATACTCAACTATTTATCAATTGATGAAATAATAAGTTACAGTTTTTTATGAAAAACTAGTAGATGTAAGAACGTATAATTTCAAGCATGAAGTTGCAGGCCTTATTTTTCGGCCCTAAATTTGCAGCTTCATTTTCACCGTCAATGCCACCCTCTAATGAGTGAACAAATAAAACACGAATGCGGCATCGCATTTATTCGCTTGCTAAAGCCATTAGAACACTACCAAGAAAAATATGGTACTGCTTTCTTTGGCCTTAATAAACTGCGCCTGCTGATGCAAAAACAGCGCAACCGTGGCCAAGATGGTGCGGGTCTAGCCACCATAAAGCTCGATGTACAGCAAGGACAGCGCTATATTAGCCGAAAACGCAGCAACGATCCCCAATATTTAGAAGACCTGTTCAAGAAAGTATTCCTCCACTTTAAAGACCTCTCCCCTGCAGAACTTTCTAACGCCCATTGGCTACAAGCCAACAAACCCTATATGGGAGAAGTGCTACTCGGCCATCTCCGCTACGGCACCCACGGCGACAATACTATCGAAACCTGCCACCCTTTTCTGCGCCAAAATAACTGGATTTCGCGTAACCTCATCTTGGCTGGCAACTTCAACCTCACTAATGTAGATGAACTTTTTGACGAATTGGTTGAGTTGGGGCAGTATCCAAAAGAAAAATCTGATACGGTAACGGTTTTAGAAAAGATCGGCCACTTCCTCGATGATGAGGTACAGCGCCTCCATACGTGGTTTAAGCCCGATGGCTATTCCAATAAAAAGATCAACGATTTAATCTTTAAGGAGCTTGATATTCAACGCTTACTGCGCCGCGCCAGCCGCAAATTTGATGGAGGCTACGTCATGGCAGGTATGATCGGGCATGGAGATGCCTTTATGATGCGGGATGCCTCAGGCATTCGCCCTGCTTTTTATTACCATGATGAAGAGGTGGTCGTAGCAGCATCCGAACGCCCCGCTATACAAACGGCTTTTGATGTGCATTTTTCTCAAGTCAATGAGCTACAGCCGGGCCATGCGCTGATTGTCAAGCGCGATGGCCGGGTGATGGAAAAGCGTTACATAGAGGAAAAGCCTCGAACGGCTTGTTCCTTCGAGCGGATTTATTTCTCTCGCGGTACCGACCGGGACATCTACCTAGAGCGAAAAAAATTAGGTGAAAAATTGACCCAATCCGTCCTAAAAGCGGTCGATTATGATTTTGAACATACGGTCTTCTCGTTTGTACCCAATACTGCTGAATCTGCCTTTCTTGGCCTTGTAAAAGGCATTGAAAAAGAACTCAATGGATGGAAACAAGACCGAATATTGAGGCACTATGCTAAAAAAGAAGAACTTAAGCCCAAGAAGCTAGAAAGAATTCTTTCGATTAACCCAAGGGTAGAGAAAATCGTCGTAAAAGATGCTAAACAGCGTACTTTTATTGCCGATACTTCCTCGCGCGAAGAAATGGTTTCGCATGTATACGACATCACCTATGGCATTGTCGAAAATGAAGTAGACAACCTAGTCCTCCTCGACGATTCCATCGTTCGAGGTACCACCCTCCGCGACAGCATCATCAAGATCATCTCCCGCCTACGTCCCAAGAAAATCGTCATTGTCTCTTCCGCCCCACAAATCCGCTACCCCGATTGCTACGGTATCGACATGTCGAAAATGAAAGAATTTGTCGCCTTCCGCGCCCTGGTCGCTC
>JBCCRH010000199.1:0-10654 GCA_039208045.1 Bacteroidota bacterium | reverse complement strand
TGCCTGATCCAACTTCAAAGTACCTGATACTTTCTTCATCGGCTTGATCTGCGCAGAACCACCCACACGAGATACAGAGATACCCACATTAATCGCTGGGCGCACCCCTGCATTAAATAGGTTGGACTCCAAGAAAATCTGCCCGTCAGTAATCGAAATTACGTTGGTTGGAATATAAGCCGATACGTCACCTGCTTGGGTTTCGATAATGGGTAGTGCTGTCAGAGAACCACCTCCTTTTACCAATGGGTTGCCTGCGTCATCTTTAGCTTCCGCTAATGCTGGTGGCAAGTCGTTCATGCTGCGCGCAATATCATCGTTAGCGATAATTTTTGCCGCGCGCTCTAGTAGACGAGAGTGCAAGTAGAATACATCACCAGGATAAGCCTCACGCCCTGGAGGACGACGCAACAATAGTGATACCTCTCGGTAAGCTACTGCTTGCTTTGATAAATCATCATAAACGATCAATGCTGGGCGGCCTGTATCGCGGAAGTACTCGCCAATGGCGGCTCCTGCAAATGGCGCGTAAAACTGGATCGGTGCAGGATCAGCTGCTGATGCAGAAACGATTACGGTGTAATCCATCGCACCATTATCTTCCAATGTTTTAGCAATATTTGCTACCGTTGATGCCTTTTGGCCAGAAGCCACATACACACAGAATACAGGCTCTCCACGATCGTAGAACTCTTTCTGGTTTAAGATCGTATCGATCGCAATGGCAGTCTTGCCCGTCTGGCGGTCACCAATAATCAACTCCCGCTGGCCTCTACCAATTGGAATCATCGCGTCAATCGCTTTGATACCTGTTTGTAGTGGCTCATTCACCGGCTGACGGTAGATTACCCCAGGTGCTTTACGCTCCAGTGGCATCTCATATTTTTTACCTCCAATTGGGCCTTTACCATCGATTGGCTGCCCTAGTGGATTTACTACACGACCCACGAATTCTTCTCCCACTTCAATAGAAGCAATACGCTTGGTGCGGTGTACGCGAGAACCTTCACGAATCCCTTCACTGGCACCCATCAATACTACCCCTACATTGTCTTCTTCTAGGTTAAGTACGATCGCCTGAACGCCTGTTTCAAACTCCACCAACTCACCAGCTTGCGCATTGGTCAAACCGTACACACGTGCGATACCATCACCTACTTGTAGTACCGTACCGTACTCTTCAAGCTCTGTAGCACTGGTAAAGCCAGAGAGCTGTTGTTTTAGTATTGCTGATATTTCATCAGGCTTAACATCAACCATATCTATAAAATTTTTCTACTATTGAATGTATTACTTAGCGACAATCTGAGAAACATATAGATTGTCTACAAAACCTTTTTTCAACTTGGCGAGCTTGTGCGAAGCGCTCGCATCGTATACTTTATCCTCGAACTCAATAATGAAGCCACCTAGCAACTCAGGGTCTACCTTGGTGATGATGTCAATATTTTCGTCCACATCTTTATTTTCACGTAGCTTGTCCGTAATCGCTTTTATCTCTGCTTTGGTAAGGGGCGCTGCCGAGGTAATCTTTATGGTAGAGATGTGCATGTGTTGCTTGTACTGCACGACAAATTCTTTTGCGATCTCTGGCAAATATTCCTCGCGTCCTTTGTCCACTAGGATTCGTAAAAAAGCCATCGTTAGCTCATCGAACTTCCCAGCAAATAGTGCTTCCAACACCTTACTTTTCTTGCTGGCATGCACAATGGGGCTTTTCATTAGCATGAAGAAGTCACGATTCTTGGTCGCTTTCTTGAAAGCCTCTACATCTCCCAGAATACGATCTAATTTATTTTGTTCTACTGCCAAATCGATCAAAGACTTGGCATAACGCGATGCTACTCGTTGTACAGACATAAACTATGCTCTATAATGTAACTAACTACAAATACTAATTCATCTTAATCTCATCCACCAAACGACCTACGAACGCTTGCTGACCACTGTCATCACCCAAGTCTTTGCGCAATACCTTCTCCGCAATATCGATAGCCATTACCCCTACCTTATTTTTCACTTCCGTTAAAGCAGCCATCTTTAAGTTTTCAATTTCTTGCTTTGCGTTGGTCACAATCTTCTGTGCCTCTGCTTTGGCCTCTACTTTAGCTTCGCTGATAATGCTTTCTTTAGCCGCCTTCGCTTCTTTTAGAATTTTAGCTCTTTCTTCTCTCGCTTGCGCTAAAAGTTCTTCATTTTCTGCCTTCAAATTAGCCATCTCTTCGCGTGCGCGCTTCGCTTCATCTAGGGAGCCTTGAATATCATCTTCACGCTGCTTCAAAGCATTCTGTATAGGACGAAAAGCAAAACGTCCCAAAACAATCCATACCAATAAGAAAACAACAGAGGTCCAAAGGATAAGTCCTGGATCAGGTTTGATGGGGGAAAAGTCGGCTAAAAACAAGAAATCAATCATGATAAGTTCTATTTATTCACCGGCAGTGCCAGTATTATAATTATGTATTTATTGGTCTAATTTTTTGTTGGAAAGCTGGGCGAGCAGCCAACCGCTACCGCCCGCTTCCTTCTTTTGAATCTTTGGTATTCGCGTCGCTTAGAGTGACAAGAACGCAACTACGATCGCAAACAGTGCAGCACCCTCTACAAGAGCCGCTGTCAAGATCATGTTGTTACGAATATCACCTACTGCTTCAGGCTGACGAGCAATAGCATCCATTGCCTTGCTACCAATCATACCTACTCCAATACCTGCAGCCAATGCTGCGATTCCTGCTCCAATTGCACCCATGTTATTAGGTTTTTATGGATTAAAAAAAATTAGTTTCTAAATCATTAACTCCTCAACACTTAAACCCTCAAACTCCTAAACTGCCACTAGTGCGCACCTTCATGCGCCTCATCGTGATGCCCCTCTTCCACTGCTGCTCCAATGTAAGCTGCCGTCAATATGGCGAAAATAAACGCCTGTAAGAAGGCAACCAACAACTCTATCAAGTTCATAAATGCAGAGAATGCACCTCCAACTACTCCACCAGCAACTGCACCCGGGACACTCTCGCCATTATTACCAAATAAGAAGATCATACCAATCAGCGATAAGATGATAATGTGCCCTGCCGAAATATTAGCAAACAAACGAATCATCAACGAGAATGGCTTAATAAATAGACCTAGCACCTCCACTGGCGTCAGTACAACTTTTACCCATGCTGGAATACCTGGCATCCAAAAGATGTGCTCCCAATAGTGGCCATTTCCGTTTAGGTTAGTTACCAAAAACGCGAAGACCGCTAGCACTAGCGTGACGCCTATATTACCTGTTACGTTGGCACTACCAGGAAAGAAAGGTATTAGACCAAATAGATTACAGAATAGGATAAAGAAGAAAATGGTCAGAATGAAGGGCTGAAAACGCTCGTACTTCTCTCCAATCATTGGCTTGGTCACTTCATCGCGAATAAATACGAAAAACGGCTCCATAAAAGACTGGATACCAGATGGGGCCTTGCCTTCATTTCGCTTATACCCTCTTGCTACTGCCAAGAACAATAAGATCAGCAGTATAGAGGCCAAAATCATAGTAAATACATTCTTTGTAATAGAGAAATCATAGAAAGAAGTAATTCCCCCTCCTAGCAACCCTCCATCGAGTGTACTTGGCTTATCTAGTTTGTATTCTTTTCCTTCGTAAAGCGCATAGTAGACGTCTTTCTTTTCCGCCTTATCGCCATTTACGATTGTCTCTTCTTTGTGAACAATGCACTCAATATGCACTTCTCCTTTAGGGAAAGAGGAATCAGCTACTCTGTTCACTCGGCCGTGATTTAGCACATATGCATCTACTGCTTGGTGGCCGTGATCAAATTTGCTAGATAGGAAGGTAGATAGTCCGTGCTCTGGTGCATATAAAATACAAGGAAGTGGAATATGCACTCCGTACCATACATGAAACTCATTAGCATCTGCGATATGGTGCATTACAGTCGAAACGGGATCGTATGCTCCATCTTCATCATGTGCACAACCTTCATGTAGCACTTTGCTATGTTTGCCATCACCATGGTCGTGACCATCATGATCGCCGTGATCGTGGTCGTGACCACTGTGATCAGTATGCTCTTGGGTATCCTGCCCATGGTCTTGAGCGAGCGTTGGGGTGAGGCACCAAAGAAAGGCAGCTAAGGCAACGAGGGTATATCTTAAAGTCACTTTCACAGTTCCTTGCGTTTATAATTTGTAAATCGCTGCAAAGGTAGCCACTTTGTGTGTCCTAAAAAAGGAACTTTCATCTTTTTTTACAAAAAGCTGAGCTTTTTGGACTGCCTGAAAAACAAGGAGTTATGAAGCGAAACCAGCGTAAATTCGCATGCACTTGGCGAAGCGGGATGGATAGCGATTAATGTTCGCCAAAATATTTTTTTAACAGAATATTAGTTCGCCAATGTCTTTTTTAGAACAACTTATCAAACGCTTTAAAAATCGATTTTTTATGCCCATGTTACACTATTGGGGAATACTTTTATATTAAAAAAAATAATAACCTGCTGGGTTCTAAGGGTAATTTACAGTATCTTACAGCAAAAGTAATATAAGATCAACCCAGTTAATTTTTCACAGTGTTCTATAGTTATTAAACGTAATACTAGCGCATATTCATCCAATTAGCATTTATTTTATTTTACATACAATGGGGCACAACACCCCCAGTTTAAAACAAACACTTTTATTATGAACCGTGCAGAACACTATCGCAACAATACTGCGGAAAACAACACCAAAGCAGTAACAGAGGATCTTATCATTGGTTAATCATCCAATGCTTCGATGGCAGAATCTGCAAAACTTGTCGGCATTTCTCGCTGTCGGACGGCCTCGCACCATTTACATGAGGGTTCACCACAACCTTCGTAAAACTGTTGAGCTTGAATTTTTTCGTACACCTTTTTTATCCATGTTTTCATGGTTTCAATCTGTGCTCTATTGAAAGAAAACTCTTGCTCCACAAACGTACTTTTAGCATCCATTTCCAAGTAGGAGATGGCTGCTGATTGTACCAATTCCGATGTATTTCCAGCCTCTTCAAACAATATCTTATAGTACAGTAATTGCCGCCAATAGCTCCCTCCATACGGCTTACGGGCACTAGGTTTACGCAAACGCTCAGCCTTTGGCTTTCCCGTTTTATAATCAATTAGCCGAACCGTGGTATTATCCAGATAGTCAACTCGATCAATCACTCCTGTAAGCGGAACGCCATCTACTTCTACTTGCCGAAATGGCCACTCCACCTTCGTTTTGTAAACCCATTGCGGAACATGATGCCGATAGTACGCGCTCAGTTGCTGTCGCCCCAGCGCTAGCCATTTCTGGTAGCTCTGGTCGCCAAAAAAACCACTAATGCGATCCAGTTCTTGCTCGAAGAAATGTACCAACTGATCAACTGGTAAAAACTGCCGATCAGGGTCTACCTCGCGCTTTTCGAATAGTCGCTGTAAGGCGTTGTGTATCGCTATCCCATAATTAGCCGATTCACTCACAAAAGACGGCACACGCAAAACATGTTCATAAAAAAAGCTCAATGGGCACTTCAGATAGCGATTCATAGCAGAAATACTCAGCACAAACCCTTCTAAGGCCTCAGCTACCCAAACCGAATCAACAGGCGCTATAGTGGGTAGCTCTACACTTGTCAGCTGTAGATGCTGTATGGGCAGCAGCTCCTCTGCGTCTAGGCTATCCGTCGTTAGCGATATTCCCTCTTGCTCCAATAGTTCATCAATAAAGCGCGCTTGCTGCAAGGGCTTACCTTTTAGGTTGCTTGCGCTAAAACTTAGGTGCAAGCCCACTTTTGCCCGAGTCATCGCTACAAAAAATAGACGTCGCCGGGCTTCGATAGCATCTTCTTCATTAGAGTAGGTCAAGGTATCGGGTAGGGCAAAGCGGCTCGATCCGATCCGATTGCGTGGTTCCCAGTAGTCCTTCACACCATCAATGATAAATACTCGCTCAAACTCTAGTCCTTTAGAGCTGTGTGCCGTAAGCAGTTGCACCCCTTCTGTATCACCTATGGCCTTATTTAGCTCTACCGAAATGCGATTGCTATCCAGCTTTTCCAAAATATCAAGCAAGCGCTTGAGCTTAATCCGTGGGGAGCGGTCTGTTTCCTCTTTTACAAAATCCATAAAAGTGCGGAGCACTTGCAGTAGCCAATTGCGCTCCGGATGCTCAAAAATATAGCCTAATAGGCCACTCTTATTGGCTACCCTTTCGATAAATGCTGGTAAGCTCAGGCTAGCTTGCTGCACCATTAGTTCTTCCAGGAATGTACTGACGGCCAGCAAGGCTGCTGCATGTTCCAATGCTAAGCTTTCCAAGAGCGCTCGATCTGCAATAGCGTCGCGCCAGTGAGGGCGCTGCGTAGTAGGTAGCTTTCGCAAATAAAAACCCAATTTTGCAATATCACGAGGGGCTACTTCAAAAAAAGGAAAATACAGTAGCTGGAATAATAGATATTCTCCACTATAAGCTAGCTGTAACTCGTGTTGTAAGTACCGCAGCAATACCCTTAGGTTCTGAATAATGCGCTGATCGAGCACGTTGACTTTTCGGCGGGTTTGAAACGGAATCCCCTTGCGCTGAAGCAACTCCTGAATAGTAGCGACTTGCTTATGTTGCGCATAAATGATAGCTACTTCTGATAAATCTGCTCCATTCTCATATAACTGCTCGATCGCTGTGACCACCGCAGCATCTTCCTGCATACGGTTGGGATACTGAACGATTTTTGGGCGTACCTGTAGCGCTGCCACCCTTGCATTTTTGGCTTGTAAGAACTTCTCAATGCCAACCTCTTGCAGGTCACGCATAATCCGCTTTTCATTTCGCTGGATAAGATGGTGTGCAGCATTTAGAATATGCTGGCTAGAGCGGTAATTTTCGGTAAGTACCACTAATTCGGTGTGATCAATGTAGCGCTGGTAAAAATCACTCAGATTTTTGAGGCGTGCGCCTTGGAACTCATAAATGGACTGGTCATCATCGCCCACGATGAAGATGTTAGGCACTTCCCAGTAGTCGATCAGCTGGGTGATAATATTATTCTGTGCTCCATTGGTATCTTGATATTCATCGACCAGCACATACAAATATTGCTCTTGATAGCGACGCAGCATCCCTTCATTTCGCCGAAAGGCATCCAACACCCATAGAATCATATCGTCATAGTCGTACCGGCGTGCTTTGCGCAAAGCGCGCTGATATGCTGGGTATAGGTCAGCAGCTACCTGCAAGCGCTCCATTTTTTGGGCTTCTGCCTTTATCTTCTCCTCCTTTAAGCTCCCCTTCTTGATGTGGCCTCTATTGACTTTATAAATAAACTCAGGCCTTGTCTCTAAAGAGGCCAAATAACTATTTATAGCTTCATGTACCAACTCCACTGACCAAGCCTCTGCTTTCATTTTTTTAAACAAGTCATAAAGGTGCCGCTCGTAAAAATAGCTATCCACTCGCCCTTTTTTCAGCGGATGCTGAATAGGCAAATCATCGAGTAGCTTCCGAATAATCTCGATCCGATCTAACTCGCTCAGCGGCTCCAAATCGTGCCGCCCAAAAAACTCCAAATTCTCTTGAATAATACTGTTGCAAAAAGAGTGGAAGGTGTAAATATGCACTCGATGCGCCTCCGGCCCGATAAAGCTAATCAGCCGCTCGCGCATGGCCTGTACACCCGCATCGGTAAAGGTAAGACAGAGAATATTGTGGGCTTGCGTATCGGTCTCCAACAGAATTTTACCAATCCGTGCAGTAAGGATATGGGTTTTCCCTGTGCCTGGCCCTGCTATGACTAGCACAGGCCCTTCAATCTGCTCTACTGCTTTGCGTTGAGCTGCATTCAGCTCTGCCAATACTCGGGAAAAAGCCTCGTTATGTTGTTGTAACGAAAGAGTCGATCCTGCCATTTTCTAACACCCAATGATTTTAATACTCTCCAAGTTAGCGCAAATTATGCGCCCATCATAATCAAGTGTGCTAGATTGTAGTTTATGAATCTGTTGCCTGCGACAATTGCTCCATATCACGAATGAGTAGCCGACGCCGGTTGAAGGTGAGAATATTTCGGTTGCGCAACTCATTCAGCACGGTGGTTACCGTCTGCCGGGATGTTGCTGTAAGATTAGCAATTTCTTGGTGGGTCATAAAGCGGCGAACCAGCATTTCGTAGCCCACGCGCTGGCCTTTCTTTTCTGCCAAGCCATGCAAAAACTCAATAATGCGTGTTCGCGAATCTTTAAACACCAAAGACTCTAAGCGCTGCTCCATCTCTAGCATCCGCGAGCCCATGATTTTCATCAGAAACAGACTCAGTCCATTGTGCTCACGCATCAGCAATCGCATCTCGTTTACCGTGAGTATACAAACCACCGTCTTTTCCATCGCATAGGCAAAATCGCGACGGCGATCTTCGCCAATGAGCGATAACTCTCCAAATACCTCCCCTTTACCTAGGATCGCTTTTGTAATTTCTTTCCCCGCTTCACTGTACGAGCCAATTTTCACCCGCCCTTCTGTCAGAAAGTAAATGCGGTCCGCATGTTCGTTGGGTAAAAAAATGTACTCTCCCTTGTCATAAATCTTGTGATCGTGATTTTGGAGGTCTCCCCTAGCTATTTTTTGGGGACAAAAAATACCAGTTACATCTATATTTTCGAGGTACCAAAAAGAGTTCTGATTGCTCATAGTCGCAGCACTATTTTATTTTTTTTGGACAGTTTATTCCATAACACCCAATTTATTTGTTGGGTTGGTCAAGCCAAAAACTACTCTATTTAACTGTCTTGGTCACAACAAAATACAACCCCTTTGCAGGTCGCCCAAATTACATTTGTCTATTTTCTGGCCCCTCCGAGTATTTGCTATTGTGTCCTGTTTTATTCATATCTTTAGCATCATACCTCTAAAACCATCGAATGGGAAACGAAAAACTACAAAAGGCCGACAACGAGCCGTCTAATCAAACTACTTCAGCACTCCGTAATGAATCCCCCTTTTTCGGGAACGATAAGGCAGCGTTCTTTAAACCAGCAGATCAACAACAGTCGAAGCTTTACAAAGATCAGAGCAGTATCAGCTCCAGAGCAGAAATCTTTTTTAAAACTGGCGACAGTAGTCTAGACCCCTCAGATAAACAAGTACTTACAGCGCTGGCCCGTGACCTCAATATTTTAATGCTAAAGTATAAGGCAGAAATCCATATCGAAGGCTACGCTGATTATCGAGGTAGCGAAAAAGATAATATGGCTCTCGCTAATTTCAGAAGTGCCATAGTAGCCTCTTTCTTAAAAGATGTCTTGAGTAAAAATAGCACTAACTTTTCTATATCCACCAACTCAATCGGAGAGCAGAAAGGCAATAAAGAGCTAGCTTCTCAGCGCAGGGCATCCGTATATGTGAGCTTTCCTGGTAAGCCCCTTCCCAAAAAGCCTGAGCCTAAGCCAGAGAAAGTAAAACTAGAAGATATTCCGCTACCAGGAGGTATTAAACCTACTCCTACAGAGCTGGAAGAAACTGATACAGAACGGGTAGTTAAGAAATCAGCTGTGGCTATAGGTAAAGGAGGGTTGAGTCTTACTAATAGCCTACTAGGCGGTAGCGCTCTACTTAGTGGAGGGATTATAGTACTTCAAGTGGGGTTTATGGTTGAAATGCTTAAACTCCTAGGACAAGATCCCAACAAGATATATGCAGCTACAGTTGGCACCGTATATGGCCAAGTAGTGGCTGCTTACAATGCATCTCTAGCATATAATCGTGCCAAAAAAGATAATACCAAGTCTCCAAGTGAGATGATCCACCATACGAACGTGAAAAAGAATTTTATGCCTCGTGCTGTATCCCGAAAAGAAACATTCAACAAGTATTTTAATCGTGCCTACAAGGACTTTATGGCCAAGGCCAGCTATGCTTTTAAGCATGAAGAGGGCAAATTGCCTACTTCGCACCCGACATTAGCACACCGTCGCAAAGCTGCCAAGCAATTGCAAGATGGCGCCAATGCTGTAGCCATGAGCAATATAGTACGCAAAAATCCATCCTCCATCCTTCAAAAAAGCTGTGCAGCCAACGTCCAAGTTGCACTTGCAGCTAAACACTTCGTTTACTATGACTCTGTCAAAAATGTAGCCTACACTTATCCTTTTGATTAATCCGTATCCGGCCGCAAATCAAAGCGCTTTTGAACATCCAGCACCAAGCGATTCGACTCGGCCATTTTCAGAAACTTCTCCCGATCCGTCATGGGCTTTTTGCGCTTCGGCGCTTGCACTACCTTCGCTGGGTCTTTAGCAATGCGTAGGGTCAGGGACTGCCGTCCAAATGCCTGGGTCAAAAATTCCATGATTTGATTTTGCTCCTCTCGGATCATACTCTCGCCAAAAGCGGAGCCTACCAAAATCTTCAGCTCTTCTTCTTCCACGCGTAATTCGGCTGCTTTCAGCACGGATTTTAGCGAGTCGTGCTTGCATTGCTCTACTAATGCCGCCCATACTTCGGCTGCTTTTTCATTGGTTAGTGGAACGATTTCGAGGGCTTCTTCTTTGGTAGCGTTGGCTTGTACTTCTGCTAGGAGTTGGTTGAGGTTGACTTGTTGTTCGGTGTATTTGTTTTGGGGTTGAGGGGTTGAGGGGTTTGGGAGTTG
>JBCCRH010000198.1:0-10680 GCA_039208045.1 Bacteroidota bacterium | reverse complement strand
TAATCCCGCCTGCTCCTTGCGGAAGGCCTCGCTAAAACGGCGCCGTCGGCGCTCTTCGGTTGTCATTTGTTTTGCCATTTCTTGACTAATTTACATAAGTTTTCAACATCCTTGGTGTCAACTTATTTCATGAGACAGCACCATTTCACTCGGGCTTCAAGCTCTCCACGATCTGCACCAAGGTATCATTGAGCTGCTTTATGGCCAGTGGGATATCCCAATTATCCTTATTTCGGGGTTCCACGTAGTTAGAAATAGAGCGAATCTGGAGGAAGGGAATATTTTCGCTGAGGCATACATACGCTACTGCCGCCCCCTCCATGGTCTCAATAGCTGCCTGGTATTTTTGACGGATGGCCGTAATAGCCGAAGCCTCGCCATGTACCTTATTGACGCTAATGGCACTCACCTGTGGTAGGAAAGAAAAAGAAGCTGCATCTTTATTGAGAAGCTGGCCAGACTCAAAAGGGAAAGCATCCGTACCAATTAAGTCCAGTTCGTGGACATCTACAAATCGACCATCCTGCTCTTGTACGCCCAAATCGCCAAAGCGATCGTTGATTACTTGCACTACATCACCAATCTTCAATTCCTTATGGAAGGCTCCTGCAATGCCAGCATTGATGACCAGATTAAAGGGGGTGCGTAACAAGGCCCGGCCTAGATGGTAGGCAGTGAGGGGCAAGCCGACTCCTGTTACCAAGAAATGAATATTCAGATCATTATAGGCAAAGACTTCTTGGCCATGATCCTCAAATTCTTGCTGGATAAACTGGCGAAAAGGAGCAATTTCAAAGGGAGTAGCAGAGACGATAAGGATATTCATAGTTGATGTTTATTCGAATAAATAGCCAAGAGATAAACTCGGGCTCCATCCCAATTGCTGATGGAAGGTAGTAGCTACATCGAGTTGGTAGTGCTCCCAAAAGCGGTAGCCAAAGCCAAAGGCCAACTGGGTAGGGCCAGTGAGCATGCCTGTGCGAAAAGCGACTTGCTTCAGCACTCGGTACTCTAAACCTACTTTTAGCCGAACCGGAAAATGCACATTTTTTTCGACTTCCGTAAATAAATCGACCTCGGATGAAACCTGATAGTTTAGCGAAAGCTGTACCAAAGAGGCAGAAGGGAGATAATCAGCTTGTGGTAAAGGGATGGGGTTGCGGACCTGCATTTGCATGATTAGACTCGGATGAAGTTGATATTGCATACCAATGGCATAGTTCTTCTGCCAGGCACTGCCGTATTCAAAAAGCTGAATTTGCACCGCTTCCAGCTGCACGCCCAAGCTAAAGTCCTCTAGCAATAGTCGACCATACCCTACTTGAAAACGCATTTGCCGAAAGGCATCCGCTAAACCTACCTGATCGACTTGAAGACGCATGCCCGCATTTGCGAAAGCAAAGCTACCTGTAAGGCCAATATGCTGTACCTCAGGAAGTAAAAAGGAGTTGCTTGCTGTGGCAGTAACACTAGATAGTTTGGCGAAAGCCAAATTTGCAGGGTGCTCCCAACGGCTCGGCTGGCCAAGGCCTGTGCTTTGAGCAGTATAGAGCGGAATAAGTTCAAACTGTGCTCGCAAGCTATGAAAGCAGAGCAGTACAACAAAAAGAGAGAACAAGCGCATGGTGTCGACTAATCAATTTCGACCGCGTTTTCTGTAGTGACTTTTTCGTAAAAAAGGCCAGCTTCTGTCATTTGGCGGTCTTTGGTGAATAAATTCACATGCACCAAACCGAAGCGGTAGGTAGGGCCGAGGTCCCATTCAAAGTTATCCATCGTTGACCAATGAACGTAGCCTCGGACATCTATCCCATCCTGGATGGCCTGGTGGATGATTTTTAGATAATCCTTGATGCTTTGAATGCGCTCTTGAGGGTCGTCGGTACAAATACCGTTCTCTGTTATAACGATGGGTTTGCCATATTTCTTCCACATCCACCGAATTATTTTGTCAAAACCTTCCGGGCGGTAGCCCCAGAGCTTGTCGTGGGGGATGCCAAGCTTGGCTAGTTTGCCCGGATTGTCCTTCTCGGTAACGGCAAAAGGCATGAAGGGGATGTAGGCGTAATAGCTGACGCCTCGGTAGTCTACTTGCGTAAAATACTTGGCCGTACGGCGGTTAAACCACCAATCGGTAAACTTGGCAGGCAGCCACCCCAAGGGATGGCGACTGTCAAACCACGCTGTGTTTTGTGAAATGCCAACCGGATGAGTAGGGCACAGTTCTTTGAGCATATTGTAGACCACTTCGTGGGCCTGACTCATGTGCTTAATCACCCGATTGGCTTTGCGATAGCTTTTTTTGTGTGGTGGAAAATTGCCCAGCATATACGCATTCATGGCATATACATTGGGTTCGTTGAAGGTATTCCAGTTGGAAACGTAACTGCCAAAATGCTCAATGCACTGGCGGCAGTAATCTACAAAGGGGCCGATATTAGACTCTACTAACCAGCCGCCCTGCTTTTCGAACCAATTCGGATTGAGAAAGTGGTGCAGCACAAACATAATCTCCATGCCCTCATCCAACAACTCTGCAAAAAAAGATTGGTATTCCTCTACCACTTCTTCTTCGAAAGGCGCAAAAGGCGCCCGCTGTAGCTTCGACCAATCCACCCCACAACGATAAATACTCCCAAACCGCTTGATGTATTGGACATCCTCCGAACGCCGCTTCTCATGGTCAGAAGTACGGTCAAATACAAAATCATCCTTTGAGACAAGGCCTTTCCAGTTGTGGTCGAAGGCCGTTTCAATCTGGGCCGCCGCCGTGGAAGTGCCCCAAAAAAAGTGGTCAGGGAAGTGTAGCTTCATGTGTGTATCGTATTATTCTATCCAATCGGCGATAAAAATATTGGCTTCACGAGTGCCGCCATTATTGCGGTAGGAAGAGAACACCAATTTTTTACCATCATGGGAAAACATGGGAAAGGCATCGAAGGTATCATCAAAAGTGATTTGTTCTAGGCCAGTACCATCCGTATTGATCATAAACAGGTTGAATATACGATCTTTAGTATGGTGATTAGAAGTAAAGATGATTTTTTCTCCAGATGGATGAAAGTAAGGGGTTTGATTGGTACCACCTAGCTCAGTCAATTGGCGCATGTCAGAGCCATCGGCATTGCAAATAAACAGTTCAATAGCAGCGGATGCTACCAAATCCATAGCTAGTAATGCTTGGTAAGTGCTGAGCTCTTCCTTTGTCTTTGGACGAGAGGCGCAGAATACCAGTTGTTGGCTATCAGGAGAAAAGAAAGCGCCCCCATCGTAGCCTAACTGATTAGTTATCTGCTGTACGTTGGAACCATCCACATTCATCGTGTAGAGTTCTGGATCTCCAGATCGCGTAGAAGTGAATACAATTCTTTGGCCATCTGGCGACACGCTTGCTTCTGCATCGTAGCCAGATTCGTTAGTTAGCTGCTTGCTGATGTTGCCCTGTAGATCAGCACTAAAAATATCTAAAGAAGGATAAATAGGCCAAACAGCTTCGCCGTTGACCGCGCGGAGGCTAGAGGGGCAGTTTTCGCTTTCCAGGTGGGTGGAGGCGTAGATGATACCTGTCCCGCGCGGCAGAAAAAACGCGCTAGTAGTACGTCCCTTTCCGGTACTGAGTAGTGGCGGACGATCTTGGTAGCCATTAATGGACATATAATAGGTTTGATTACATTGGGCATCCCAATTTTCATTGGTGGCTTGGAAGAGGAGCATGGTATTATCCGCGTTAAAATAGGCTTGCTCATAAGCACCACCGGAGGTGAGTTGCTTGATAGTAGCAAGATGTTTTTCCTGCTCATAATGTAGGCGAACAAGAGCAGCAGTAGTTTCAGCTTCTGCTTCCTGCTGTGATGCGCTGGGCTGGCAACTGTAAATAAGCAAGATAAGGAGTGCAAAGAGAGGCGTATACTTCATCTTTTTGGCGGCAAATATAGGGGTTTTATTTTTCTGGAAGAGTGCCGTGCGTGCGTCAAATCCTCCGTTTGATTAATGCTTGTAAATCAATATGTTGAACTTAACTTATAGCAATTAGTTTAAGCTATCAAAAATACCTACATGCGACACTCATTTCTACTTTATCTTGCCTTTTTACTACTACTTTTCCAAGCTTGCCAAACCGAGCAACAACCAGAAGCGCCAGCAGCAGCACCAGCGGATAAGCTGGCAGAAAAGCATGAACCTTACGACGCACTGTTCCTACAGCGGTCTTATCCAGACGATTATTTTGATATTGATAAGCTAGTAAGTGGGATAGAAAGTGCGCAGTTGAAAAACCTAGAAAAATCTGACATCCCCGGCTTTGATTCTGACTGGGTGACTAGAGGCCCAGGAAATCTAGGTGGACGGGTGAATACAATTGCAGTACATCCAACTAATGAGGATATCATATTTGCAGGCTTCGCGAGGGGAGGGGTGTTTAGAACAAAAGATGGGGGCCAAAATTGGGAGTCTCTATTTGATGACCAGGCATACTTGGCCATTGGTGATATTGAAATTGATCCCTCTAATCCTGAGGTAATTTATGTCGGTACGGGAGACCCCAATATTAGTGGGTATCCTGGCATCGGTAATGGATTATATAGAAGTACGGATGGGGGAGATACCTGGACGTTTCTTGGATTAAGAGAGCAACGTATTATCTCCAAAATAATCATCCATCCTGAAAACCCAGATATTATTTATGCGGGATGTATGGGCTTACCGTTTGAGCGTAATGAAGATCGTGGCTTGTATCGAAGTGTAGACGGTGGGCAAACTTGGACACAAATACTTTACGTAGCAGATGAGGCAGGGGTAATTGATATGGTAATGGCACCTGATGATTCGGATATGTTATTTGCAGCCGGATGGGATCGGATTCGTAACAATCGAGAATCTTACATAGCAGGTGAAAATGGTGGCGTATTCAGGTCAGTAGATGGAGGCGATAATTGGGTGAAGCTATCGAATGGCTTGCCACAAGGTACGGTCTGCCGGATAGGACTGACTATCTCCAAGATGACACCCGGTCGACTTTGGGCTATGTATGTGAATCCAGATGGGTTTCAGTTACAAGGCATTTATCGATCAGATGATTATGGTGAAAACTGGGTGAGTATCAATGATGACTTTATTGCTGGTGGCTTATCCGGTAAAGCGCTGGGTGGCTTCGGTTGGTACTTTGGGAAGCTTCGGGTGAATCCCCAGGATGATAATGACATCTTCCTATTAGGCGTAGACCTTTGGCGTACGCTGGATGGTGGTCAAAACTGGTATCTAACTACGCCGCCTTGGTTCCAATATATTGTCCATGCGGATAAGCATGATCTAGTTTTTACAGAACAAAATAATATTCTTCTTGCCACGGATGGAGGGGCTTACCGAACCAATATAGAAGCTTTTGAATGGGAGGATATTGAGAATTTGCCAGTCACTGATTTTTACAGGGTAGCCTACAATCCGCATCAGTCAGATTGGTACTACGGCGGTGCTCAGGATAATGGTACTTCAGGCGGTGCATCAGTAGAGCAGGAGTGGCTGCGAATTTGGGGAGGAGATGGCTTCCAAGCTGCCTTTCATCCTGATAGTTCGAATTTTATATATGCAGAGTCTCAATTTGGGGGAATTGTTCTTTCTACAGATAATGGATTTAATTGGGATTCTGCAACTGAGGGGATTGATACCCTAGATCAAAGAAACTGGGATATGCAATATATTTTAAGCCCCCACAATCCTGATATTATGTATACTGGTACCGTGCGCATGTATAAGAGTACCGATAATGGCTTCTTTTGGTTTCCTATCAGCAGCGACCTGACTGACGGCGAAACCTCTGAATTTAGGAGAGCGAGTATTACCACTGTACAAGAATCGCCCATCACACCAGGCCTACTCTATGCGGGCACTGTAGATGCCAATGTATGGCGTACCGATAATGACGGCGGCAATTGGATCAATATCACTGGCGATTTGCCCAACCGATACGTGACAGACATCAAGGCTTCCCCCAACTTTGAAGATTGGCTGTACGTAACGCATTCGGGCTATCGTGATAATGATTTCTCGCCGCGTGTACACCGTTCTAAAGATAGAGGCCTTACCTGGGAACCTATCGCAGGAGACTTGCCCGATTTGGCCATCAACGATATTTATGTACTACCTGATTATGATGATAACATCCTATTTGTAGCCACAGATGGTGGGGTGTATGGCACGATCGATGGAGGAGAAAATTGGGATCGAATAGGGGAGAATATGCCCTTTATTCCAGTCTATGATCTAGAGTGGAATGTGGAGCGCAATGAGATTATAGCAGGTACTTTTGCTAGGTCAATTATGACCTATCCGATTGATGACATCTTGGAAGCCAATGATATTGTAAGTTCCGTAGCTGAGGATCAAGCTATTGTGGAAGAATTCAAGCTGTGGCCGTCGCCAGCTCGTTCTGTAGTGAATGTATCGTTTGCATTATCATCTATACAGACTTCTTACAACTTGAATGTACTTAATCAAAATGGCCAGCTTGTACAAGCGCTTGGACAGTTTGATGACGGGGCCAGTACAGTGCAACGTCAGCTTCCGCTAAATGATTTGCCCAGCGGCACCTACTACCTGCAGGTCGTTAATGCCGAGGGCATCTTTGCAGCGCCTTTTATCAAACAATAGCAATAAGCTACTCTACAGTGGCGCTCGCATCCACATCCCCTAACTTAATCCCGATGAGCTGATAAGTACTAGCATCATCGGGATTAAGCAGTATTTGTGCTTTGCCTTCTTCAAAAATTTCTGTAGCGGGAGCAGTCGGGTTTTCAAAATCATAATCTGCATCTACAAAAACCCAGGGATTATACTGCTCATAGACGGAACCAATCGTGAGAATGGTGCGGGCAATAGCTACCATATCAGACATGCTTACCATGCCATCGCGGTTGACGTCAGCAGCGAGATACTGGTAAGGAGAAGTGAAGGGTACATCACCAAGGATATGCTGCTGAATGCGAAATAGATCGCCAATATTGACACCATTAGTGTGGCTATCGGTTCTATTAGCAACCAGTACATTTTCTTCGAAAATATTGATGTCGAGATCAAGTTGGAAGGCTCCGGCTGCATCTGTCTGCACCAGGTTGGAGTCTACTTCGGCAATCCCCAGCTCCACTCCGGTAATGGTAGCAAGATTCATATTGCTTACTGTTCCACTATTTTGAAAAGGCTGAAACGCTTTGATAGCACCTGTTTCTTCCAACTTAAGGGCTACAGAGTCGAGCGTAGCTTCAAAATTATCGCCTTTGGGATTGAAGAATACTTCACCATCAGGAGCAATGACTACAAAAGTAGGGGTAGAGGAAAAGATGCCATAATCGCCCTGTAAGTAAGGCTGTATAGCAGCCGAAGCCCCACCGTCGCCACCTGCCCCTGGCCAAGTATGGCCATGCATCTGTTTGTACCCATTCACCCCCTGACTACTATCGTTGGGACGAATACTCAGGCTAATCATTTCCATATCGTACGCGCCACCGCCCCAGCTTTGGTAGAAGGGCTCCATCAGTGGAGCCATAGCATTGCAAGGTGGACAGTTGATGAAGAAAAACTTAAGGACAACGGACTTCCCTTGATCGAGGTAGTCGGCATAAAGTTGTCTAGTTTCGCCATTGCTATCGGTAATGGTAAAGTCGGGTGCAGGGGCTTGTGCTTGCGCAAATACAGCGATGCAAACTAGCACAACGATCAAGCGAAAAGTAACCATAAGGGCGTGTTTTTTGTTGTGAATAAAACTACTGCTTTAAACCCAATTTATACGTACCTTTGCGCCGCATTTTAGAAAATGGAGAACGTAACTTTCAAAGACTTAGGTAGAATAGATTTCCAGCGAGCTTGGGATTACCAAACCAGCTTGCATCAACAACTGATTGCGCGAAAGCGCGATAATCGATTGCGGGAGAAAGCTGGTGAACCACTAGAGCGACAGGAGCACTATCTGCTCTTTTGCGAGCACACTCCTGTGTATACGTTGGGAAAAAGTGGTTCCTTGGATCATCTCCTGCTCGATGAGCCCAGCTTGAAAGCTAAGGGCTTTTCGTTCTACAAAATAAATCGTGGCGGTGATATTACCTACCACGGCCCTGGCCAGTTGGTCGGGTATCCCATTTTTGATTTAGATCACTTTTTTACGGATGTTCATCGCTATGTGGCCTATCTTGAAGAGGCAGTTATCACCTTGCTAGAACAATACGGGATAGAAGGCAAGCGGGAAGAAGGATTTAGAGGGGTTTGGCTAGCTGCTACGGATATGTTACCCAAGCGAAAGATTTGTGCTATAGGCGTACACTTGAGTCGGTGGGTGACTTTGCATGGGTTTGCACTAAATGTAAATACTGACTTGGGGCATTTCCGAAATATCGTCCCCTGCGGAATTGATGCAGCTGATAAGGATGTAACCTCTATGCAAGCTGAACTGGGCCAAGAAGTTGATTTTGAGCAGATTAAGCAAGAGTTGAAAAGTATTTATGCAGGCTTATTTGACTTTCAATATAAATAGACTATAGACAGATGAAACGAGCATGATCTTATTTAATCATAATATCACGCAAGTAGATGATTAAAAAAGATTATGCGAGAGCGCAGCGGTTACATATGTGCAGCCCCGATAGCTATCGAGGGTTCTGCATTGTTTGCAGCGCAGAAAAATTTTAAGCATATGAAGCGAGACATTCCAAATTTTAAGGTAACGGATGTAGGTATTGCCGTAGTGCCAAGAGAAGGAGCAACTGATGAGGAAGAGCTGTGGGATACCTACCTGGTCAACATGAAAGATCATTTGCTACAATCGGTTTTAATCAATTCGAAAGGCTATGGCGATGTGGATGGGGAGAAGGTAAAAACCTCTATACTTCGCCACTTCTTCGACCAGATCGAGCCCAATAGCTGCACCCCCATCGAACCCATTCAGACCAAGCTATTTGGCCTGACCAATGAGTACTGGATTAGCTTTAGCTTGCCAGAAGACAGCTACATGTACGACAAAAAATACGTCTTTGTAAAGGGAAGTATTACAGAATCTAATTTTACGACTATCCCCTACCTCAATAAGAAAGGGGTAATGATCAAATAGCGATACGAATGGACAAGCCTAAAGAATCTGTGGCTGCTACTAATCCTAAGCCAAAGCGGGTCAGCGAATCCAAAACGGTCATGACCCAAATGGTAATGCCCAATGATACCAATCCTATGGGCAATCTCATGGGCGGTAACCTGTTGCGTTGGATGGATATCGCCAGCGCTATTTGTGCGGGCAAGCATACGGAAACTTATGTCGTGACGGCCTCTGTTGACCATGTATCTTTTCAGCGTCCTATCCGACTAGGCGATATTGTCACGTTGGAGGCAACGGTCACCCGTGCATTCCGCACTTCTGTAGAAGTGTATGTAGAAGTTTTTGCCAATGATATCAAAGGAGGTGATGCTCGTCGCTGCAATCACGCTTACTTTACCTTTGTAGGCCTAGAGGAAGAAAATGGCCATCCAACTCCTGTTCCACCAGTACTTTCATTGACGGAGATTGAGCAGCAGCGCTATGATAGTGCCTCCCGCCGCCGAGAGCTGCGCTTGGTGCTGAGTGGGCGCATGAAGCCAGAGGAAGCGTTGGATATTAAGGCGTTGTTTCGGGATCGGTAGTCTCGGCTTCGCTCGACTACCGAGGGGGCGGCTTCGCTCGACTACCGAGGTGCAAGTAGGCTGTAGGCTGAGCGTAGTCGAAGTCTACGTCGGTTGCCCGAATAATAATTATGTAGGATGCGAAGAATCGGACTTTTATCAGATACACATAGTCATTTAGAAGAAAGTATTTTCCGCTACTTCGAAGAAGTGGATGAAATTTGGCATGCGGGGGATATTGGCGATCCCGCAGTGGCGGATACGCTGGAAGGCTTTAAGCCCTTTCGGGCGGTGTATGGCAATATTGATGGGCATGAATTGCGGGCGCAATTTCCGGAGCATTTGCGGTTTGAGTGCGAGGGAGTAGATGTGTGGATGACGCATATCGGGGGGTATCCGGGGCGGTACAATAAGCGGGTGCGGGAGGAGATTCGAAAACATCCACCTAAGTTGTTTATTTGTGGGCACTCGCATATCCTGAAGGTGATGCCTGACCGTAGCTTGGGGCTGCTGCATATCAATCCGGGGGCTTGTGGGAATCATGGATTTCATAAAATCAAGACGATGGTGCGCTTTACCTTGGAAGAGGCCGTGATTAAAGATTTGGAAGTGATCGAGTTGGGGAAGCGGGGAGCGCTTTAGAGTGGGAAGTCCAGCCTGTTTATCGTGCAGATTAAGCATTCGCGGATTGCAAATCCTCGCTGATAACAGGTGTAGGCTGCCCAACTAAGTCGGGCGCTTCTGGTGTGTACTGGGCTGGTTTACAGACAGTTTGTCCTTACAGGACATTTTTTCACTGGGTGCCTATGTGCTTTTGAATATAGAGGTGTACTCCGTCTAAATGGGGACGGTATTCTTAAATCTGCACGTACCAGCTATTGAATTTTTGTCCTGTGAGGACAAACAGTCTAGTGTGCCGGGCATGATGCTACACTACAGGGTGCGACAATTACAAAGGTAATAGTCAAGTCCCAAGGGGGCCAACTGGCGGGAACCCCATAGCCAAAGCCAAGGATGTCCTGAGTGATTGGGAATCTGAAGGAAGGT
>JBCCRH010000197.1:0-10682 GCA_039208045.1 Bacteroidota bacterium | reverse complement strand
ATAATAGTGGAACCTTGCAGGTATTAAACCTAGAAACAGGAAAAACAATCCATTTCCCTAACAGCTACAGCTACGGCTATAGCTCCATCGACCACTATCGCTACAGCTCAAATAACAAATTTTTGACCTTCTTTACTGACGTCTCCTTTTATAATGGAACCTTGCAGGTATTAAACCTAGAAACAGGAAAAACAATCCATTTCCCTAACAGCTACAGAGACAGAAATAGCTATAGCTACAGCCCGGATAATAAATTTTTAACCTTCTTTACCAAAGTCTCCGATAATAGTGGAACCTTGCAGGTATTAAACCTAGAAACAGGAAAAACAATTCATTTCCCCAACAGCTACAGAGACAGAAATAGCTATAGCTACAGCCCGGATGATAGATTTTTGACCTTCTTTACTGACGTCTCCGATAATGGTGGAACATTGCAGATATTAAACCTAGAAACAGGAAAAACAATTCATTTCCCTAACAGCTACAGCTACAGCTATAGCTATAGCTATAGCTCGGATGATGGATTTTTGACCTTTTTACAGACAAACAAAAGAACCGTTCATTTATTTGACCTACAACGTCAAAAAGTTATTCGAACTATAAGTCACCAGTATGAAATAGAGAAAATAGAATTTTCACCAGATAACCAATATCTTACTACTTTCTCCAAATATCCAGGTTCTAGTACTCGAGGTATATTGAAATTTACACCTGTTTTTCTGCGCGACGAAGATGTCTTTACGTACTATACTTCTCGTTTTACTCCACTTAGCACGTCAGAGCGAGAGTAATATGGGTTGGGGATGGAAGAAAAATAGATCGCTTTTAGGGTTTCAGTGGTTGAATTTTCTCTGCTTTTCTAGAGCATTCGTAATGCTGGTCAATATTTTTTGATGGATGGGTTAGAGGAATCTATTAATATCGAAAAATTGGCGATCGAAGCAGGTGTTGATCTCGAAACAGTAAAGAGTTTACTGGCAACGATGCAGGCGAAGTTGAAGGGCTTGTAGTTCATGAAGTAAGCAATATTACTATCAGCTTAGCCTTTTCACTCCCCAATCAATACTTCGCCGCCTTCCCCTGCGCTGCCGAATTTTTAATAAACGTCCGAATATCATCATTAGCCTTGATGAGGTCTTCGTTGCGTAGGTACATCATGTGGCCACTGCGATAGCCTTCGAAGTAAAAGCGGTCTTTCATTTTGCCGCTCGGGTCTACTTGCCACATGGTATACTTGGCATTGAAATAGGTGGTGGCACCGTCGTAATAGCCAGATTGGGTGAGGACTTTGAGATAGGGATTTTGAGCCATAGCTTGGCGCAAGCCATCGCGTACATTGTCGTTTTCGTTGTTCCAGGGGCGGACGGGGCCAAACATATTGTATTTGATGTCGGTGTCAAACTTCAACTCATTTTTGAGGTAGTGGTTGATGGCCGGTGTGAAAGAATGGAGCCAGGAGGTAAGTTCTGCGCTATAATCGGGGCGCGTCCCAGCCTCTATTTTGTCGATACCCAAATACCGAGAGTCTAAGCGACCAATGGTCTGCCCGGTCTTGTCACGGAGTAGTTCTTTCCAGAAGAAGCGGTTAGGCACTACTAGATTATGCTGCAAGATGGCCTTTTTACTTAAACCAGAATAGCGGGCATAAGCAGTCGCCACTCGGTCGCGCTCCGCCGCATCAATAAATCCACCTTTTGCGATAGCTGGCATTAGGGTGTTGACGGTATAGTCCTCCACTTCTGGTAAGACTTCTAGCAGGTCTTTGCTCTGCAAATCAGCAGGCAACATTTTATGATACCAGGCCGCTGCCGCGTAATAAGGGAGGTTCATAGCATCCGATACGGGGCCTCCGGTACGTAGTACTTTATAATCAGCAGGGGACACCATAATAACGCCATTGAGATACATCCACTGCGAATTTTGCAGCTCCAAGGCCAAGCCCATGACTCGCGTGCCACCATAGCTTTCCCCGATAATGTACTTGGGCGATTCCCAGCGATTATTTCTAGAGACAAAGGTATTCATCCATTCCGCTAGGTATTTAATATCTGCATTGATACCAAAGAACAATTTCTTGTCGGGCATTTTCCCTTCTTTATTAGGAATCATTCTCGAATAGCCCGTATTTACAGGATTGATAAATACGATATCCGCTACATCAAGGATAGAGTAAGGGTTGCTCTTAAAACCGTAGGGCTGTACCGGATAGCCCTCATCATCTATCTTAAGAATACGTGGCCCTGTATAGGCCATGTGCATCCAGACCGAAGCAGAGCCCGGCCCTCCATTGAATGAAA
Source organism: Bacteroidota bacterium (assembly GCA_039208045.1). Classification (GTDB taxonomy): domain Bacteria; phylum Bacteroidota; class Bacteroidia; order Chitinophagales; family Saprospiraceae; genus JBCCRH01. The sequence goes on along the minus strand of JBCCRH010000197.1, from coordinate 8,385 downwards.
AGATAAGCGGGCGGTTAGCCCCATTTTTTACATCATTCCGCTGGTAGTAAGTGTAAAATAACGTGGCCATCGGGTGGCCATGTTCATCCCAAACAGGCTGGGTGCCCGCAGTAGCCGTATAGGAAACACTTTGCCCCTTAATGGTCGTTTTGTGCTGTGTAACCACCGTGGTATCCACCGGTATTTTACGACTTTGTGCATTGGTGAGTAGCGCAATAAATAGAATAGCAATGATGGTCAGAATTCGCATGTCAGCAATATTTTAGGAGGTAGAGTGTAAATTGGCCTCTAAAATAAACAAACATTTTTTAGCTTAATACTTGCTTGACTTACTTTTATCTAAGTATACATCTACCTCATTTTTTCTAATTTGGCATACCTCCACAATTTTTTCTGCAATCAAGCTGAAGTCCTGATATGCTTTTCTTGCAGCTTGAACATGCGCACCCATTGCACCATCACCTGGTTTGAGCAGAAATATTGGCTTCTTAGCTTCTATAGACATAGAGGCTAGGCTATGATAATGTTTCAACAGCCCTAGACATTGTTTATCATCGTCTACCCTTTTAGCGACAGCAGCTTTCTGAAGGACAAATTTTGCGTAAACACCTGGAATACGATCTGCAAATTTGAGATAAGCCTTAACGGGCCGCTTCTCTTTCGCAGTATACTGCATTACAATATAACCCCTAGGCAAGACTTTTCCACTAGGAATCAAGCTCTTATCAGGTTTAGAATAGGTCTGCTCCCGTTTTGCCCAACCTACTTTCCAATTCAAAAGCGTTTTGCCTAGATTCTTAATTCCTTGCAAGGAAAAGAGGTCAGAAGCTGCAGGAATGATGACAGAGTCGGCACTCAAAAGAGCTGTTCTATTAATGGCTCCCAAATTAGGCCCTACATCAATTAAGACAACATCGGCTCCAATTGCTTTAGCAGCATCTTCTATTGCAGTTTTAAACGCACTAATCACCTTAAACGAATAAACATCACCATCCAGGCACTTCAGCCAAGCATCACTAAACTTATCTTCATATAAAGACAATGAAAGATTACCAATTATCAGACCAATGCGCTCTGAAATCCGCTCTATATGAACCCCACTATAGCCCTCACCCTCCGCAATTGGCGTAATCGCGTCTAGAACGGTTAGATTAGCATCGTCTTCTAGGGTTTGCTCTAGCCGTTCAACATTTAAAAACATGGAGGATAGATTGGATTGAGGATCTAAATCTACTGTCAATACTGTATACCCTAGCTCAGAAAACATGTAGGATAGGTTGTAGACCATAGTAGTTTTACCTACCCTTCCCTTATTATTAAAAAATGCAATTTTATGCATCCCAGTTTTTATTTATACCTACAGCAACGAAAAATTTCGTTTGCAGTGTCAGATTAAATTTAGCAGAAGGATTCCCATTTTCTGCCAGCTTTCTCTCTGCATTTTTCACACCAAAATTAAATCGATTTACATAACCCATAATCTTCATGGAAGAAGCAATAATTGGATTGCGATAATCGCTTGCATCAGGAAAGTTTTCTGGTCGAACATCTCCATATAACCCTCCTGGATTGATTATTTCTATACGGTCGGTAAACTCGTAGAAATAGATAGGAGCATTTGACTCATAATCACGATGCATAACTGCATTCATTAATAGTTCTCTAAGAGCCCAAATAGGATAATTCCAATGTGTTCTTTGCTGAAAACCTTCTGTCTTGTATATCTTTTGTTTGGCAACACTAGAGAGCACGAAATCATTCAAATTTTTTAAAACCGTCAATAAATCACCCGAAAATTCTTTTTCCGTCTGTAGTTTGTCCGCATCCATTTCTACGCTATTAAACTTTACATACTGGATGTAAGCTCCTGGGAAAAAATATTTTGGATTAAGTCCAAATAGTAAAACTCCAGCATTTGTACAGCAATCTCGAATTAAATCATAAAATCCAAGTGAAGCGAGCTGCTCTTTAGTGGCTCTATTATTTTCTTCCAATGTCTCACGATCGATAGCTTGTGGTAAATACGTTAACTTAAACAAATCAATGCTAATATCATTTAAGGTACTCTCTTGACAGGGCTGTTTGTCAAATGTTTTTGCAATAGCAATTCTCTTCTCTGATAGCATACGTTCTTCCTGTGAACTGGCAATTCCTTTTCCCGGTCCAACACGTATATACACTCGCCCTCTGTAGCGAACAGGAGGAAAGTCTGAAGGATGAACCTTAATGACTATAACATCGCCTTCTGGTAAATGAAACACCGAGCTCACTACAATATGCGGTTGAGGTAATATATTACCATCAGACCTGACAGCTCCTATCTTTTGTAGCTCCCTATCTCCTATGGAACTTCCATTAACAGTTCCATCATCTCTTACCCCAAGTAGTAAATACCCTTCCTTTTTGTTATCAGGCAAGTCATTAGAAAAAGCACAAATAGCTGGGCCCAGCTTATCCTCCCGAAATGAAATCGTGCGTTCAATTCGGTCTGATTCTAGCTCACTCATCAAAGTCCGAAGTTCTTGTTCAGTTAGCATGTGCAATAAAAGAATCTTGTAAGTTCCCCCTCAATTTACTCATTTTCATCAATATTTATTCTCCACCCTGATAAGTTCTCGCCTCTCCATAGCCCACACAATAGTTAGGGCAGCAAGTCAACTAAGCTTCTCAACAAGTATTCTTTCACCCATCAGTCTTAATGTTCCTCCAACTCCAAAATGGTCTCGGCTTTCTTCATGTAGTGCATCAATTGCATTTCACGACTGTAAATTTCTCGCATTTGATTTTTGAAGGTCTGCAAGTTGGATGCAGCCTGCGACTCAGCATTGAAATCAGCGGAAAGAAATAACTCAATCATTTTGGGAACAGGCTTGTAAGTGCCAGCTTGCTGCTTATAGATTTTGGAGAGAATCAGTAACTTGTCATAATCAAAATAGACGATGAGGGGATGCGATTTGGCAATGTCCCAGGCATCATCTGAAGGCGTGTCGCCCATGAGATTTCCTCTGGTAAGCACCTGCTCAAAAAGAGCGGATTCGCTCTCAATAAAACTAGTAATAAACTGCTGATCGTTGTTTAGACTATCCAGGCGCTGGACGATTTCCCCATGGTAAGGGGCCCACTCTTGTAGCAGCTGTCGATTTACCGCTACCTCTGCCTTTATTTTTGACAATAGGAGCGCCGCTTCTCGCTCCTTCTTTCCTTCTTCTATGCGCTCACTCAGAAATAGGCCCAGCACTACACTGAAGACAATGAGTAACAATTGCTTGATGCTATTTAGTATGGATTGTTCCATTCCATTTGTTTTACTCCTAGCTAACTGTAGTTTTTAGCAAACTGTTTTAGCTGAGAGAAAACTAACGGAATATCTTTTATTGCAAAATGCTATTGAAGTCTCGATAGCTCTGCTTAATTAATTGGTCAACTATGTGAATGTACTGCTAGCGCTAACTCGTCATCACCGAAGTATTCTCATTGAGAAACTTCTCTGTCTTCGCATTTTCTACTTTGTTGATAAATTTCTCTGCCTCGTGCCGGTCACGCACCACCTTGGCCACCGTGAAGCACGAAGAAATACTAAACAGAAAGGACATCGCTAAAAAGCCTTTTACAGCAAGGTCTGCTTTGAGGTAAGCTAGCCCGATCAGCATGCCTGTGCAAGAAATAGCCAGCGTAATCCACGCCATGGCGTAGAAGGACTTGGAGTTCTGGTTTTCATAGATATAGCTTCCCATATCAATCTGTTTTTGGTTTATGATGAGGGTAAATTGTTAAATAAATGTTAGCAGGGAGCTTTATTCTAGACGAACGGAAGGAGAATGGGGACTAGAGGAAGGCCCTATCCAACAAAATAGGTTGATAGCTCTTGCTCATACAGTTTTTTTGCAGCTTCGAAATTACGATCATTCATAGTATTAATTAAATCTGAGTAAGCTATCATTGGATGAACTACTCCCAATTTCATCTTATATTCATCAGCAGTATTGGTATCCCAAAAAATATCGTAGATGTAGACATTTCCGCTATTTGGAGCTGGTACCAAGTGCATTTCCTTGATTAAGTCCATCCTACTTTTTGTAGTGTATATTGTCCATTGTGCTGGCATCAAATAGTTGGTTATCAGTTCCGCAGCAGGTTCTCCTCCCCAGTATACTGCTTTATCTACTGCTATAGCTTTCCATTCTAATTGCCTCTTGGGCAACCAGTTAAATCTACCTCTAAATAGTGAGGGTCTTAGTTTTTCGTTATATGCCTGAGTCCATCGCTCAAAAAGTGCTTGTTTATTATTTAACGTCCTGGTTTTTGGAGTAACTTGAAATAGGAATTGCCTTTCTTTTAAGTCTCTGAGTATACTTCCAATTGTACCTTTCGAAATCTTGGCCACTTTAGCCATAGTATCATAAGATTGATTGATTAGCTCTTTGTCTAGGAAAAAGGCATAAATCAATTTGATCCCGTTTTTACTAAATGTAGTATGCTTATTTTTACCTCCACCATAGTCGCTTTTCAGGCCTTCTATTTGTATATATATTCCTTTGTCATCCTGAATTAAGCAATTCCCAGCAATATCCAAGTAGCTAATATTTTCCTTTCTTAGTACTTCTCTAGCTGGTTTTGAAATAGATGTGGCCATCAATACTACCCCTTTACCACTATCGTAAGATAGCTGCTCTCTCAAAGAAGGAAGATTTGCTTTGTGTACCTCTCGTCGGGCCTCAACAACAAATTCACTTAAACGACCAATCTTTAGAATAGAATCTGTACCCCCTTTTGCTAAAAGTTCTAGTTCTACAGGTACTTGTACCCATTTTTTTAGACTTTCTGCACATTTGATTATGATATCACTAAGTAGCATAATTCGATTTTTATTTTATTCACTAAAAGTGAATGATTAAAAATACTGAACAAGGTTTAATAAAACAAGTATTATGTGTGCATTGCTTTTACTGGATAAAACCACTACTTTTACACTAACAGAACTCGCCACGCTTCCCGTAAGATTAGCGTACCAGGGCGAATCTTCTTATATTTAGGCATAACAAAAGCCTCTACCTTGCAGAATTCCTCCTCAGATCTACTTATTATCGGCGCAGGCCTCACGGGCCTCTCCCTAGCCTACTTTCTTAGAAATAGCGGCTTAAAAATTCATCTGCTGGAAGCGCGGGAGCGCGTGGGCGGACGTATCCATACGCTCTATCCGGTGGGGCAAGCGCCGCTGGAAATGGGTGCCACTTGGCTGGGTAAAAAGCATACTGCATTAGTGAGCTTGCTGGACGAGCTGGGCATTGCAACTTTTGAGCAACAACTGGGGGGTAGGGCTATTTATGAGCCTATTTCTACCAGTCCGCACCAGCTGGTGCAGCTACCTGCCAATGATGAGCCGAGCTATCGGATTAGTGGCGGAACCACGGCTTTAATTAAGCATTTAGCGAAAGCTATACCCCCAGCGCAGCTTCAGTTGGGCACTGTCGTGCAAAGGATCAAGCGGACAGAATCAGGTGTGGAAGTGATCAGTAATAGAGGGACTTTTACAGCAAAGAAAGTCGTCTCGACCTTGCCTCCTAACCTATTGGCTTCCACTATCGCTTTTGAGCCGGCGCTACCCTCCTCACTCCAAGCTGTAATGCACCAAACGCACACTTGGATGGGTGACTCCATCAAAATAAGCCTGAGCTACACCCAGCCATTTTGGCGAAAGCCACCCCTAAGCGGCACGGTAGTGAGCAACGTAGGCCCCATACCAGAGCTGTACGACCACGCTAATGTAGAGGATACCGCCTATGCACTAAAAGGCTTTCTAAATGGAGCCTACTTCTCTGCGACTAAAGCGCAACGCCTTCAGCTAGTGCTCCGGCAACTCGAAAAATACTACGGATCGCAGGTACGCGATTTTATCGCTTATGAAGAAGCGGTTTGGCGAGAGGAACCCTATACGTTTGCGCCCTATCAGCATCCTATTCTCCCACATCAGAACGGTGGCCACGAGCTTTACCAACGCTCCTACTGGGACAATCGCTTGTTTATAGCGGGCTCCGAAACGGCAAGGGCGTTTCCGGGCTATATGAATGGGGCAGTACAAAGTGCCCGGTATATTGCCCAGATCTTGGCCCCTTCCACTGATGGCTAAGAGCATGTTTGGACTTTACCCTTTCGGCTGCACTTGCCAAATTTTGTCCTGCACTTCGTTGCTCTTTGGTCGTGTAGCTACGGCTATACTCCCGCATCGCGCCTTGTTCAGAACAAAATTTGGCGGCGTTCGCTCAAAAAGCAAAATCCAAACATGCTCTAAGCCCTGATAAGATCACTTTTTTCGGCTACCTTTATGGAAAACAACAGCTATCCATGGCCTTGAAAATATTAGTAGTTGATGATGAGCCACAGTTTGAACGCTTGATTTCTCAGCGCTTTCGGCGTAAAATCAGGGCGGAGGAGTATCAGTTTGAATTTGCCCTCAATGGAGTAGAAGCGCTCGAAAAGCTGGCGCAACAGGAGGATATTGATGTGGTGCTTAGCGACATCAATATGCCACAAATGGATGGACTGACGCTACTGGGGCGCCTCAAAGATCGGCTTGACCGAACGAAAGTGATCATGGTGTCAGCCTACGGTGATATGGACAATATACGAGTGGCGATGAACAAGGGAGCGTACGATTTTGTGGTGAAACCTATCAAGTTTGAGGATTTATCGGCTACCATAGAAAAGGCACAGCAAGAGATTATTCGCATTAAAGAGGCGCGGCGAGCCAAGGCGAAGCTCAGCCTGATGGAAAAGGAACTGGCTGCTGCCAATACCGTACAACTTTCCATTTTGCCCACTGATTTTAAGCTGCTTTGCGCCAATACAAATATTGATCTTTTTGCAAAAATGCTACCTGCGAAAGGCGTAGGTGGGGACTTCTATGATTGCTTTCGCGTGGATGACGATCGGCTAGCAATCGTCATTGGAGATGTTTCTGGAAAGGGGATGCCTGCGGCGCTGTTTATGGCCATGTGCCGTACGATCCTGAAAGCGACAGGCTTGAGCGGAGCAAGCCCCGAAGCGTGTTTGAAGCAAACCAATCAACTCCTCTGCCAAGACAACCGAGAGATGATGTTTATTACGGTCTTTTACGGCTTGCTAGAGCTTAGTACGGGGCAATTGACCTACTGCTGTGCAGGCCACAACCCGCCACTGCTACTCCAAAACGGCACAGCGCAATACCTGGAGGAAAGTAAAAATATTGCAGTAGGCATCATGCCAAACACCGATTACCAATCTGCGCATTGTACCCTTGCTACTAACGATACCCTCGTCCTCTACACCGATGGTATCACCGAAGCCGAAGACGCATCGGAAGCCTATTTTGGCGAAAGCCGACTAACGCAATGGAGCCTCGAACATAGCGCCCTGCACGCTGAAGCCTTTACGACCAGCCTGCTAGATGAAGTGGCACTGTTCGCTACGGGCATGCCCCAAGCTGATGATACTACCCTATTAGTTGTTAAAGTAAAATGACTCAGGAGTCGATTGCAAAGTGTACTTTTGTGGTTTTGTAAGACACAAGAACTAGTAGGATAGACATGCGACTTTTTTATTACCTCTTCTTAAAGCCGGTATCTGCTTTACCGCTTCCCGTGCTGTATCTATTTTCTGATCTGCTGTATTTGCTAGGCTACCGCCTGCTGAAATATCGCACAAAGGTGGTGTGGCAGAACTTGCGCGGCGCTTTTCCCGAAAAGGGAGAAAAGGAACTAAAACCTATTATGGATGATTTCTACCGCCACTTTTGCGATCTAATTATCGAGGCGATCCAGATGTTTAGCATCTCCAAAGAAGAGGCCGTGCGTCGCTGCCCTGTTGTCAATCCAGAATTAGTAGAAGAACTTTATCAAAAAGGCAGAAATATTATCATCGTGGCTGGACACTACAACAACTGGGAGCTAGCCGCCTTTGCGCTGGGTTTGCAGAGTAAGTTCACCCCAGCGGGTATTTATCATCCCTTCAAAAATAAATTTATCGATGGTCGTTTTATTGCTTCGAGGGGCCAGTATGGGATGAAACTGATTGCCAAGCAGGAGACCAAAGCCTACTTCGAGGCCAATCAAGATAAGATGGACGCCATCATGTTTGGTGCCGACCAATGCCCGCATACCGTACACAAGGCTTACTGGACCTACTTTATGAGCCAGGAAACGCCTGTGATGTTTGGTACTGAAAAGTACGCCAAGGAGTATGACTATACCGTGGTATTTGGCCATATCCGCAAGCTGAAGCGGGGGCACTATGAAATGGAGTTTGAGGTGATTACCGATCAGCCCCGAAGCCTGCCACATGGAGAAATTACCGAGCGCCACACGCGCATGCTAGAGCAAGACATCCGTAAAGCACCCCAATACTGGCTGT
>JBCCRH010000196.1:0-10687 GCA_039208045.1 Bacteroidota bacterium | reverse complement strand
AGTTGATAATTCAAAGTTATAGATACCTTCAATCAATGTCTGTGATGCATATCACACATTGCTTTGTAGGGTGTATTGCAATCGGTTCGGATGCTGTTCGTTGGTCTCTTTATCATCAAAATAGTCTACTGCTTCTTGTACATTCATAAAGAAATGTTGCCTGCCTACCTTTTGGGTAAGTTGCGTACGTTCCATGGCGTCTCGAACGGGGCCTTTTACCCCAGTAAAATAAAGCACGATGCCCTGTTTCTGGCAGTCGTTGAGAATGTCTTCTAATGCCTGTATGGCGCTGCTATCCACCGTATTAGTACTATCCGCATTAATAATAATAGCTTGCAACGCTTCACCTTTGCGGCTCATCTCATTGGCAATCGTTTCTTTTACGAAGCTAATATTGGCAAAATAGAGCTGTGCGTCAAAGCGCATAATCAACAGCTCGGGCCGCTCCTTGATCGCAGGGAAACGACTCACATTTCGGTAGAAAGGCGAATCGGGCACATTGCCCAAAATAGCTACATGCGGACGGGTAGTGCGATAGATCACCATCACCAAGGAGAGTAGCACTCCTACCCCGATACCGGCAGCAATACCTAGTGTAAGGGTAGCAATAAATGTAATGATCAGCATCCAGAAGTCGGTGCGATCGGTGTGCCGGAGTCGAACAGCGGTTTTATAGTCAATCAGACCAAATACGGCCACCATAATGATAGAGGCTAGCACGGCATTGGGCAAGTAGTAAAACAGGGGCGTCAAAAAGAGCAAGGTCAGAATAATCAATAGGGCGCTAAATACGCCAGCTAAACTCGTTTTAGCTCCCGCCTGATCATTCACTGCTGACCGGGAGAGCCCTCCCGTTACCGGGAAGCTTTGCACTAATGATCCCCCAATATTGGCTAGCCCTAAAGCAATCAATTCTTGATTGGGCACCACTTTGTAATCCTTGTGCTTCGCCTGAATCGTTTTAGCGACAGCGATACTTTCCATAAAGCTCACCAGCGCAATGGTCAGCGCAATAGGCAAAAGCGCCTCCCACTGATTAGCATCAAAGCTAGGCGCTGTAAAAACAGGTAAGCCACGTGGTATTTCGCCCACAATGCGCACCCCTTCTCCCATCAGGCCCAATCCCCACACTACCAGGATACCAGCTACCACCACCACTAGCTGCCGAGGTATGGCCTTGTTGATGCGCTTTACCACCTTCAAAATAATAATCCCCCCAATACCAATAGCGAAAGTGACCCAGTTGATCTCTCCAAATTGCGCTATGGCATGCCCAATGATCTCGTGAATGTAGCGACTCCGTGGAATATCTAAGCCTAGCAGGTGCTTCAATTGGCTAAAGCCAATAATCAGTGCTGCCGCCGATGTAAAACCCGAAATCACCGGCTGCGATAAAAAGTTGACCAAAAAGCCCAGGCGAAACAGCCCAAGCGATAGCTGAATCAGCCCTACCAGCAAGGCAAGGCTAAATGCCAAGAGCAGATACGTCTCCGTCCCCCCTTCTGCCAAGGCCCCAATCCCAGTAGCCGTCAGCAAAGAAACCATCGCCGCAGGCCCCACCGCCAATTGACGAGAAGTCCCAAAAATGGCATAGATGAACAGCGGCAAGGTAGCCGCATATAGCCCATGAATAGGCGGCAAGCCCGCAATCATTGCATAGGCCATCCCTTGCGGAATGAGCATCACCCCTACCGTCAAGCCCGCTGCAAGGTCGTTTTTCAGCACTTTGGTGCGGTATTTTGGCAGCCAATCCAATATGGGTAGATAAGATCGTATATTCATCTGTTTAAAATTTCAACACAAAGGTAATGGGATGCGCACTGAACCCTTGTGAAATACATCACATACCTTTAGATTTAGCATTTTATACTGACGATTAATTGGTTTGCCAAATGCAAACCAGTTAATGTGCAGTATATACTGTACCAAAGCGGTTTGCAATGTTGCAAACCACTTTGCGTCATGTATATATGAATATATGTTCATAAATTGAAGTATCAAAATTTAATCGTATGCGCTATCGACTATATTTGTGTCTATTTCTTCATGTTATATTATCCAGCAGTATGACAGCTCAACTCCTGCGCGATCACCACATCCAAATTGGTATTTTACCTACTGGCAAGCACAATGCCATTACCGATGTCCCCGGTGTCCGAGTAGGCCATTTCACGCTAATTGAAGGAAAGAATATCCGCACTGGCGCTACAGCTATCCTCCCACATGGCGACAATATTTTTCAGCAAAAAATACCGGCAGCGATCTACGTTGGGAATGGCTTTGGTAAACTGGCGGGCTATAGCCAAGTTAAAGAACTAGGCACCCTAGAAACTCCTATTTTGCTCACAAATACCCTTAATGTGGCCACTGGAATAGATGCCCTTATCGACTATACTTTTGGCTTTGAAGCCAATGCAAACGTACGCTCCGTCAATGCGGTGGTTGGGGAAACCAATGACGGCTACTTAAATGATATTCGAGGCCGACACCTCAATCGAGCGCACATGCTAGCAGCCATCCGCAATGCTAAATCGGGAAAGATAGCGCAAGGCAATGTGGGAGCAGGCACGGGCACGGTGTGCTTTGGTTTTAAGGGGGGCATTGGTAGTGCTTCCCGCAAATTGCCTGACCTATTTGGAGGCTACACCATAGGCGTTTTGGTGCAAACCAATTTTGGCGGAGTGCTACAGATTGATGGCGTGCCCATCGGAAAAGAACTAGGTCAATACTACTTCAAGCGGCAGATCGACGCGCAGGATGCAGACGGCTCTTGCATGATCGTAGTGGCCACTGACGCCCCAATTAATGCCCGCAATCTAGAGCGCATCGCAAAACGCGCCATTATGGGCTTAGCCAAAACGGGCAGTATCGCTTCCAACGGTAGCGGCGACTATGTCATCGCCTTCTCTACCCACCCCGATTTACGCGAAGCTTACGAAGCTCCAAATCGCTTCCTAGAACAAAAGGTACTCCGCAACGATGCCATGTCTCCGCTTTTTATGGCCACCATAGAAGCTACCGAAGAAGCCATCCTCAATTCCCTCTTTGCAGCAAAGACCCTTTCGGGAAATGGCCGTACCATCGAAGCCCTACCCATCAAAAAAGTAATCGAAATTATGAAGCAATATAACCGGATACAGCCCTGATGAGTAGCACCATCTCCCCTATCGGCACCCTCGTTTTGGCAGCTGGTCAAGCCAAACGCATGGGGTTCCCCAAGCAACTCTTAGAGTGGCGCGGGGAAACACTAGTACACCGCATGGCCCGCATCGCACTAGCTTTGAAAGTAGGCCCCGTTGTACTCGTTACGGGGGCTTACGCCAATGAGGTGGAGACTTCCGTCAACGACCTCCCGCTCCCCCTTGCCCACAACCCCAATTGGCAAAGCGGCATGAGCAGCTCCATCCAAACCGGCTTACACCACCTCCTCACCCACCAGCCCAATCTACAACACCTCCTTATTCTCCTCGTCGATCAACCCTTCGTCGACCAAGCGATCCTTACCGCGATGCTCCACCAATATGCCCAAGAACGCCCCACCCTATTAGCCAGCCAATACGGCCAAAGCCTGGGCGTCCCCGCTATTTTTTCCAGCTCCCTATTCCCCCATTTGCAACAGCTAGCAGGCGAAAAAGGCGCTAAGCGCATACTCCTCGCTCATACCGATGCAATTTTTCCTTTCCCCAAAGCAGCAATAGATTTGGATACACCAGAAGAATGGGAAGCCTTTCTGAATGAATTGCGCGATCAATGATCGCTCAATTCACCCACTAGCGGGCTGATCGGCAAATTTGGTGGGTGCGGGTGCCTGCTTTGCGCGAGAGCCTTAAATTTGCCAAGATTTTTTCGTCCCTTTTTTATCGACTGAAAAAAGGGACCCGCCGGAGGCAACACGTGCTTAGCAGAGTTGCGATTAACAAACCACCCCCTACTCCCTCACCGCTGCCCGCCGCAATCGATCATTAATCGCCCTCCCCAGCCCTTGCTCCGGCACCAACTCCGCCACAATACCCTCCAAGGCCATCCCATCCAACTGTCGCATCGCCGCAAAAAGCCGACGAGCCGCCTCCTCCAACCCCCCATTTTCCGAAAGGATGACCTGCTGCTCCGCAGGAATGGCAGGATGCAAGTGCTGAAAGCGAATAGCACCGGTAAGCTGAGGTACAAAAGGTAGAGGGGCAGTATCTTTTGTGGTAATCACCAACGGCACCCGAGGCGCATAGTGGCTTTTGAGCATGCCCGGAGCCTTAGGGTTAGAAGTAGAATGCGCTTTGACCACCACTTTACCCACCTGTGCCTCTATTGCCTCCACGCTAATCCCCCCCTTACGGAAAATGGTCACTTGCCCATTTTCGATACCGACAATCGTACTCTCCAAGCCCACCGTACAAGCCCCCCCATCCAAGATATAGGGAATCTTATCCCCCAACTGCTGCTCCACATGCTGCGCCGTAGTCGGACTGATGTAGCCAAAGGGATTCGCACTCGGCGCCGCCACGGGGAATGCCAATTGCCCCAGCAATTGCTGCGTGAGTGGGTGCCCCGGTACCCGTATCGCGACCAGGGGCGAGCCCGAGGTCACCAGATCAGGAATGACGGCTTTTTTGGACAATAGCAAGGTCAGCGGCCCAGGGGTAAAGGCTTTCGCCAAATGAGCCAGCACCTCCGGCATATCGCGCACCCACCCCTTCGCCCGCTCCCAATGCGAGGTATGCACAATCAGTGGGTCAAAGCTCGGCCGATTTTTCACCTTAAAAATCTGTAGCACCGCGCTTTCACTAAAGGCATTCCCCGCCAAGCCGTAGACCGTCTCCGTGGGGATGGCAACGACTTGCTCGTCTTGCAAGAAGTGAATGGCTTGTGGGATGGAGGTTCCGATCATGGTTTTTAGTAAATTGAAAGCTATTCATAATATCTTTAGCATAGCCTCGTCAGACTCAAAAAAAGCATTCGAGCGTTGTAGCCTTTCCAGTAAAATATCAAAATTCTTGGTGGGCAGGCTATGAGAAAACTCATGGGCCCGATCCATCATTTTGATGTATGCATCGGCCATTTTTTTTCGAGTTAGTTTTCTTAGGGCCAACAGATAATCCTCTCTGTATACTGTAGGGATAATAATTCTCGTAGTATTGGCATTGACCAATTCAGCATTCATCATGACTCTGGCTATTCTTCCATTACCATCTTCAAATGGGTGAATCTCGCTGATCATGAACATCATAAAAATAGCTCTCGCAAGTGGTTGATCTAGTGCTTGAAATGGCTCGAAAGCCTTCTTTAGCGTACCTCTAACTAGAGTTGGTTCAACAAAAGTAGTGTTGCCTGCTCTGTTGGCTTTCGTTTTGAACTTACCAGGTGACATATCAGGTCTACCTGTCATTATAATTTGATGCCGTGTTTGCAAGAGGTCTATCAGCTCTTCATAACTATTTGGTATTTTTTGCATTTCGTACTGGCTACTTACAATTTCATAAGTACCTTTAATATCATGCGTATCGCCCATTCTATTTTCGATAAATACACCATCGAAAAGGATTTCTTTTGCTTCCTCAACCTCAAACTGAGTTCCCTCAATATAATTGGAAAAATAGGCTTCGAAGAAGGCAAAATTTTCAAATGATCTACTGCTGAAATCAGTTACTAACCTAGGATTAAAGCTTTGACTCTTCAAGGCAGCAAAGAGTTCCCAAAATAGCCCTATACGATAGCTATCATATGGCTGACCTAAAGCGGTAGCTATTGCAAGGGGTGATTTTAGCGATTTACTTGATTTAGTAGAAAGTAAAGCGCTAATGATGCGATTGAATTGTTCAAACTCTTTATTGAAGTCTAGTTCTTCTGCCACTACTTTAGTAGCATCTCTAAAAGTATTGAGTCCTTTTTCACCTTCTACCTTTAAAATATCTATCAACCGCTTCTCGATGACTTCTCTTTCTACTGTTCTACGCTCGCCATCAGGCCCTTTTCTTGCCGATTGTAAATTTTCTAGACAAGCTCGTTCGAAAGAAGATAAATAGAGCTTTTCATTAAGTCTATTGTCTTTGTCCGTTGCACCACTACCTTTGATTAATTTTACGCTTAGATGTAGTAACTGAATATTCTTGGTATACTTATAAGTAAGGTAGATGTTATGTTTTGGGCTAGGTCTGATCTCAAAAGCGCTCCGATGACTTACAACAGCATCTGGGTAAAGGTGACCTATGATATAAAGTAGATTTCGCTCTAGGATAGCTTCTAAGTCATCAAGCAGATTAGCCGTATACACTCGCTGCACCATCTTACGTATCCTTCCTTCACTTAATAGAATGCCAATTTGCTTGGAGATGGTACTATCTGAGGAAGCAAAAATGATTTCTGGTAGATTAGCGTCGTTCAGCATCATCTAAATATTTTCTACTAAGAACGACGTTTTTGAATAAAAAGGAAAATATTTTCTATCAAAACGAATATTTCGGAAAATATTTTCCATTAAGATCGATTTGCGCTGTCAAAACTCCTAGCTGCTAAGGTGGGCCGAGTGCTCCAGCTGCCTCCGCAACCTCCAAAATCCAATCGCCGAAACACATCCCAATACTAGGCACAATACCCATAGGGTAGCAAAACCAAACTGAGCCGCTATCGCCATCCCAAAAGCAGGCGCAAAGATGTGTGCAATAGAGTATGAAATACCATACAGCGCCATATATTGCCCCCGATTCTGCGGGACGGAGCGGCTCGCAGCCACGGCATTGGTCAATGGCATGAGGAAGATTTCTCCGAAAGTGATCAGTACGATCATCAGCATGGGGACCATAATACTAAGGGTGGAAATATTCAGCACAAAAAAGGATAAGCCAAATAAAATAGCTCCCATACTAATCCAAAAAAACTGTCCATCGCGCCGCTCCAATACATAAATTAAAGGCATTTCTACCAATACAATAAGAAAGCCATTTAACGAAAGTAACATGCCAATGGTATCTTCAGTATAGCCCATTTCTTGGCGCAGATAAACGGGATAGGAAGAAAACAGCTGCATGAAGGCCAAGGCTGCTATCATCACCATAACAGAGAATAACAAAAAATAGGTATCCCGATAAGGAGAAGGTGCTTCTACTACTTGTTCATCAGGTACTAATTCTTGCTTGTGCTCATCCTGCTTTTCTTTTAGCAAAAGTAAGTACAGCACAGCAGCAGCCATACAAGTCATACCATCAATCCAGAATAGCGTGCCGTAGCCTTTCCAGATGGCAATGGCCCCACCCACGGCTGGTCCGGCAGAGAACCCCAGGTTGATAGCCATACGAATAAGCGAAAAAGAGCGCGTTCTATTTTCGTCCGTACTGTAGGCAGCGATGGCAGCCAGACAGGCGGGACGAAAGGTATCGCTTACCAAAGTGAGTATAAAAATAGTAATTGAAAATGCCCAGAAAGTAGTCATTTGCAACAGCACCAAAAATAAAATTCCAGTCAGAAAAAGAGCGGTGATCTGTACTTTGTGGTACCCAAAACGATCAGTAAGCTGCCCTCCCAGATAGGTACCCGCCACCGAGCCCACACCAAAAAAACTCATGGTTAAGCCCGCTTCTTCAAAAGAAAAATCCAGCTCTTGGGTAAGATATACCGTCAGAAACAATATAACCATAGTACCGGCTCGGTTAACCAGCATAATGAAAGAAAGAATCCAGATGTCTCGGGGCAAGCCTCGAAAGGAATCGATATAGAGTTTTAGCAATCGATTGATCATGGGTGTTTCTTTTTTTGAAATAGCACAACGTGCGTTTTGCCTTTTTCGGTTCCGAAAAGTAAACTTTTATAAAATTCTGTCGATTTTTTCCAGAATTTAAGCTGAATTTGGATATTAACTTTACGCCAGCACTGTATATATTAATATGTTTTAACATTTTGGTAAAACTTTACACACCATGCCAAAGACCATACTGAATCAACAAGAACTCCCCACTGATTTTCTACACAAGTCAGCACGCTACCTCTTTGAAGCGCTTGCGCAAAAAGGTCATTTTGTACATAGCCCAGAAGCAGCGGAGCTGTTAGAAGCTTTCGGCAAATACCTCAAAAAGAAAAAGGCGAGCCAGCGCTTAGAGCAGTCGCTAAAAAAGCTGGCAGACTCCCCTACCGAGCAGTTTCAACTAGCGAAAAAGTGGTTGCATGCCTTTATCGAGCAAGAAATGGAACCCATGTATGAGGAATTTATCCATGAGACAGCTGTCTTGCTTATTGTAGGTTCGTTCGACAAAGAGCACATCCACAATACTCAAACTCGCCACACCGTCAGCAAGCTGCATGGCGAACATCCCAATTTGGATAAAGGAACCTATTCGTTTGACTACAATGCCTTTCTCAATAAATTAGAACGCTATGAAGCTACGGTAGTCCCTCAGTTCGAGCATTTTGCGAAAGCAAAAAAGCAATTGAGTGATGCCTACCGCAGGCAACTCCGGCTGGCCTCTTTCAAGCCCAAAGTGATGAGTGCCTTTGTGCGTAATAAGCTGATTGACCAGGTATACCTGCCCTTGATCGGGGATAATCTGGCCAAGCAGATTGGTACCGCTGGAGAAACCACTCGTACGGATCGCATGGGACTGCTCTTGCTCATTTCGCCCCCAGGCTACGGCAAAACCACGCTGATGGAGTACATTGCCAACCGATTAGGACTCATTTTTATGAAAATAAACGGCCCTGCTATCGGCCACCATGTAACAGCTATCGACCCAGAGACGGCACCCAATCGAGCGGCTAAACAAGAACTCGAAAAGCTCAACTTAGCTTTTGAGATGGGCGACAATGTCATGATCTATCTCGATGATATTCAGCACTGTAATCCAGAGTTTTTACAGAAATTTATTTCGCTCTGTGATGCGCAGCGCAAGATTGAGGGTGTGTGGAAAGGCGAGACCAAAACCTATGACTTCAGGGGCCGACGGGTATGTGTCATCATGGCTGGAAACCCATATACAGAGAGCGGCGATAAGTTCCAAATCCCAGATATGTTGGCCAACCGGGCTGATATTTACAATCTGGGGGACATCATCGGTGATACCGCAGCGGTCTTCAAACTCAGTTACATTGAAAACACCCTTACTTCTAATCCAACCTTGTCCAGGCTAGCTAATAAAAGCCGGAAGGACGTGCTGCGTTTGCTGCAAGTCGCCGAAGGCGGCACGATGGAAGGGCTAGACTTGGAAGGGAATCACTCGCCAGAGGAGCTGAATGAGTATATCTCCGTTCTGAAAAAACTGGTAGTCATCCGTGATCTTATCCTACAGGTGAATCAAGAGTACATCCGATCTGCTGCTGTTGCGGAAGATTATCGAGAGGAGCCTGCCTTCAAGCTGCAAGGTTCCTATAGAAATATGAATAAGATGGGCGAAAAGATCGTCCCGATTATGAATGACCAAGAATTGCAGACGCTAATTTTGGCGCATTACGAGGCAGAAGCACAGACGCTTACCTCTGGTGCAGAGGCTAATATGCTCAAGCTAAAGTCGCTCATGGGCATACAAAGTGCAGCTGAGCAGGAGCGTTGGCAGCACATTCTTCATACTTTCCAGAAAAATAAAACGTTCAAGCAAGTAGATGCTGACAACCCGGTGAGTCAGGTAGTCGCTCAAATGAGTCGCTTCACTGATGAACTAGAAGGCATCAAAAAAGTTATTCAAAAAGGATTGGTAACGGGCCAAGAGCAGCCAAGTGTTAAATAATTGGTACTTTTGTCCCAACAATTTAGCATTCAATGAACCGGACACTTTTTTTTCAAACTACTACACTCGTTTGTTTTATTTTTCTATTGACTACCTGCAAAAAAGACGTTGAAGACAATTCAGCGGAACTATTGGTAGGCCGATGGGAAATTCAAGAGGCTAGCCGCAACGGCCGCTCTACGGCCTCTTTAGATAACTTATATTTCGAATTCTATGAAGATGGAAGTATGCGCACAAACCTTTCGGGGGCTACCGAAACGGCCAAGTACGCCCTAGAGCCACCTACCATCCGACAGATGGAAAGTAAGATGGACGCTGACTACACCATTCAAGAAATTACGGATTCCACCTTATTTATGTCGACAGAGCTTAGAGGATATGCGTTTCGATTTTTGCTAAAGAAAATTATCCCGGAGCAGTAAGATGGAGCAGCCCTTACAGATTGTAGTGGCCTCTAAAAACCCAGCCAAGGTGAGGGCCGTAGCTAATGGATTTACTAAAATATTCAGTCGGGAAGTGCAGATAGAACGCGTGGCGGCTCCCTCGGGCGTGCGCGATCAACCTATGACGTCTGTCGAGACCTTAACCGGTGCCCGCAACCGAGTAGCTCATATCCGACAGCTCCGCCCCAATGCAGACTTTTGGGTAGGTATAGAAGGAGGCATCGAGCATTTTGATCACCGCATGGAAGCTTTTGGCTGGATTGTTATCCAATCGCCTCATCAAACGGGCGAGGCGAAAAGCGCTAATTTTTTCCTCCCTCCCGAAATTGCCCGGCGCATTGATGCAGGGGAAGAGCTAGGCCCTGTCAATGATGACGTTTTTGGGGCCACCAATTCAAAACATAAAGGAGGCGCTGTGGGCTTGCTTACTAATGAAGCAGTGAGTAGAACGGGCTTATATGAACAAGCATTACTGTTGGCACTTATCCCCTTCATCCATCCACAGCACTACCCTGCTTAAAACCTGACTTTTAGCAGACTATT
>JBCCRH010000195.1:0-10713 GCA_039208045.1 Bacteroidota bacterium | reverse complement strand
GGCCATAAAACTTATTTTTATTACAGTTTATTATTCTCCAAAGTATTCAGCGTAGATGTTCTCCGTTTCCCAGAGCTGCACGCGGTGCAGTGCACATCCTTGCTCCTTTATCGCTTCCGCTAATTGTTGCCAGATCAATCGAGCTAAATTCTCCGTGGTAGGCTGCATGGCACTGGGAATAAAGTCTACATCTAAGTTCAAATTAGAATGATCTAATTTATTGACTACCAGCTTTTTCATTAAGTCACCTAATACCTTTACATCAATGATGAACCCAGTTACTGGATCGGGTTCTCCCTTTACAGTCACGTACAACCAATAGTTGTGCCCGTGCCAGTTTTTATTGGCACATTTGCCGAATGTCTGTAGGTTTTTCTCTTCGCTCCAATCCTTTACCCAAAGGCGGTGAGCTGCATTAAAACGCTCTCTTCGAGTTAAGTACAACATGGTGAAAATTATAGCTTTTTGATTTAGTGGGGCAAAAGTACAATTTTTCCACTTAAACGACTACTTCATCACCCAGGCTAATCATAGGAGTTCCGCCGGACCACTCTTCATTCGCCCAAGCTACAAGCACACCAAAATCAATTTGATTATTTTTGGCTTTGTAGGTAGCTAAGGTTTTGAGTGGTTCTTGACCAACCGCCGCTGTGGATTGATTAATAGTAATCATTTTGCAACGCGTACAGGCTTTGGCGACTCGAAAATGCACCGGCCCAACGCTGACTTGCTGCCATTCTTCTTCCCCATAGGGCACACTGCCTTCTACCACCAAATTGGGACGAAAACGATTCATCTCAACGGGACTTTCAAGACGATTATTTAGGTCGTTTAAGGAGGCTTCTCCAATAATCAAAATGGGATTGCTATCTGCAAAGCTGACTACTCCATTTGGAATGTTGTACTTAGCCTTAATGGGCCGCTTGCTTTCTTCGGGCATATAAACTAGTTGGCACTCTGTGCCTAAATGGCGGCTAAACCAAGTGTCAAATTCAGGATTCACTTGCAGCGCCATCACATCAGAGGCCCAGACTTCCACCATTTTAGCCGGTTGCTCTTTGGGTGCTTCTAGGGGAATTTCAATAAAGCTATCCAACTGATTGGGGGCAGTTACTTTGAGATAGTCTCCACTTAGGGCAGTTTTAAAGAGGGCCATACGGGGAAAGGTACGCTGGGTCAGAAATTTTCCTTCTGGAGTGACTAGCATCCAACGTCGGTCAAACTGAAGTCCTTGGGGTGTCACTACAGCGGTAGTTTGCTGAAAACCACCTAAAGATTTGATCGGATAGGTAATAATTTGACTGATTCGCATATATAATATGTGGTGACAATGTGATTATCATTGTAAATTACGTCCAAATTTGGGAGGTAGATAATAAAGAGGTAACATTTTATTGCTTTATACGTATAAATAAGTACAAGGCCTACCCCACCAGACTTGAAATTATTAATTCGCCTCGCTAACCTTATACATGTTGCGATAGTCAGAGGTATAACTGTATTCCAATGCAAAAGTATCTACTTGTCCTTTGCCTTTTGGTGGGAACATTTCCATTGGCACTCCAGGCGCAAGCCAAGCTCAAGAAGGCCAATAAACTTATGGAGCTCCTCCAATATCAGAAAGCAATTCCGATTTATAAAGATGTTTTAACCGAAGGTGATAATGCTGAGGCCATCTTCCATTTGGCGGAAGCCTACCGCAAAACGAATGACTACCAAAACGCTGAACTGTGGTATGCCAAAGCAGTCACCTTAATGCAGGCAGAACCTATTCACAATTTTTTCTATGGTCTTATGCTACAGCGCAACGGAAAGTGCCACCTGGCAGAAGAGCGCTTCAAGGCATTTTTAAAATACAAACCCTACGACCAGCGGCGGCCCTACCTGGAAAATGCTTGTGCCTACCAAGAAGAACTGATGACGAAGATTAATGGTATTGTGGATGTACGCCTACCGGTTTTTAATTCTGATCAGAATGATATTGGCCCTGCTTTCTACCAAAATGGAATTGTATTTGCTTCTACTCGCCAAGGTGACTTAGACGATTGGAAAGACGATCAGCGACTGCTGAGCCTCTACTACATTCCAGCTAATGTGTCAAAAGGAGAAGAGGGCCTACGCTTTGTGTATGGCGATGTGGAGCCTTTTTCTGACAAACTCAATTCTAAAGGAAATGAGGCCATCGTGACCTTCAACAAAGGGCAAAATCAGATTTTTTATACCCGTAATAGAAAGGTAGGGCGCAAAAAGAAGAAAAACCGTATTGCCAACTTAGAAATCATGTCTGCCAAGCGGATTGATGCTGAAAAGTGGAGTGAGCTGGAACCCCTTCCATTTAATAGCGACGATTATTCCATCGCACATCCCAGCTTGGCAGCAGATGGTAAACGCCTATTTTTTAGCTCTGATATGCCGGGGGGTTTTGGGGGAAAAGACCTTTATGTAACCTACTATGAAGATAATCGTTGGGGGCCACCAGTAAATCTTGGCCCGAAGATTAATACCGAAGGCGATGAACTCTATCCCTATTATGAAAATAGTGGTCAACTCTATTTTTCTTCTGATGGGCATTTTGGCCTCGGGGGGCAAGATATTTACCGCACTGAAGATCGTGGCTTAGGAGAGTGGAGCGATCCAGAGAATGTAGGCTACCCTATCAATACTATTTCGGATGACTTTGGTATTATTATCAAGGATGGGGGCAGCTTTGGCTTTTTCACCTCCAACCGAGCAGGGGGCAATGGCAAAGACGACATCTACAGCTTTGTGCGCAATGATGTATACTTACAATTGCGCCTGCAAGACAGCGCTGATGGAGCTACCTTAGCTGGCGCTAAAGTTACCAACGATTGTTTCAATACTATCCGTACCACAGATGCTAATGGGCAGCTAAAATTCAATATGCGGCTAGATGAATGCTGCAATTTGGAAGCCAACTTAGATGGCTATGAAGTCAATAACTTGGAGGTTTGCGCTCAAGATGCGCGCCCTGGGGATACCCTTTTTGTTGATTTTATGCTCAAAAAAGAGGTGCGGCTGCAGCTGAATGGGATTGTTTTTGACCAGATTACAGGAGTACCACTCTCGGGTGCCGTAGTCAAGCTGGTGAGTACTAATTGCCCTGCGGGAACGCCGCTGGTCACCGATGCGTCAGGGCAATTTCAATTTCCATTAGAAGAAGGATGCTGCTATAAATTGAGGGCTGAAAAAGGGAACTACTTCGCGCGTACCTTGCAAGAGGAAATTTGCCTTATTGGCGACAGCCCTAATGTATTTAGCAGCAATGTGGGCCTACAGCCTTTTATAAGAACAGAAGCCATCACTACCTCCGAAATACCAATGCCTAATTACGAGCGAGCGGATGCCAATAACTTCAAAGTGAGCCGCCAGAAAGAAGATGCTGACGATTATATCTCTTATAAGTTGAATATCTACTACGATTTTGGTCGTACCTCTATTCGCGAAGATGCAGTGGCTGAATTGATGAAACTCTATGATTTATTGCAGGACAATCCAGAGTTGATTTTAGAAATTAGCTCGCATACTGATTCGCGGGGCAAGTCGGGCTTCAACCAGAACTTATCGCAAAGGCGGGCAGAGAAAGTGGTGGACTGGTTGGTAGCACAAGGCGTTTCTAAAAGTCGATTAATTGCTAAAGGCTATGGGGAAAATAAATTAGTCAACGGATGTGCCGATGGGGTTTCTTGCGCCGAAAACTTGCACCAGCAAAACCGCCGTACGGAATTTAGAGTCGTGGGGAGGATGAACTAAAGGTAAATATCTAAAATTACTAGTACGCCAAAGATTACACTGGCTAAGCCATTAGTAGTAAAAAAAGCCAAGTTCACGCGGCTCAAATCCGTGGAGGATACTAGCGTATGCTGGTAGATCAGTAAAGCGATGAACAGCCCCGTAGCTACCCAAAGTATCCAGCTAAATTCTATAAACTGACTACCCAACAAGTACGCAGCCAAGACCATCAAACTGCCACAGAATACATGCAATATATTGGAAAGCTGCAAGGCTCTTTTCTTCCCTAAGCGTACAGGTACCGAATTCAATTGTAAGGACTTATCAAATTCTTCATCCTGCAAGGCATAGATAATATCAAAGCCTGATACCCACAAGAGCACTGCTCCCGAATAGAGCAATGGAATCAAATCGAACTGCCCCCCCGCCGCCAAGTAGGCTCCGATTGGTGCTAGCGCCAACCCTAAGCCCAGCACAAAGTGACAGAGGTAGGTAAACCGCTTGGTATAACTATACCCCAAGACCACCAACAAAGCAATAGGCGACAACACAAAACACAACCAATTGATAAAGTAGGTAGTCAACATGAAGAGCAGGCAATTAAGCACTACAAAAGCCAAGGCTGCTTTTGGTGAAATCACTCCCGCTGGAATCTCTCGCTGTTGTGTCCGCGGATTTTTTCCATCAATATCGCGATCTAAATACCGATTGAACGCCATTGCTGCCGAACGCGCAAACACCATACACAGCAATACCAACAAAAACAAGCGCCAGCTAAACCCTGCTCCTAATTGTAAATTGGCAAGGAAAAAACCCAGCAAGGCAAAAGGCAATGCAAAAATGGTATGGCTAAACTTAATAAGTGACAAATAATTCTTCAGCATAGCGGCGATTCTTTCGGCCCAGAAATAGAAAAAACTTGCTGTTAGAACACCTGCAAAAGGAAAGGGTTGAACGAGCAAAGCCTGCAAGAAATGATTTTCTTGCAGGCTTTCACTAGCGCAGTAACAACTATGATTAGTTTACTTGGATCGTGCTACCAGCGTCTGCACCACCTTGTACTTCACCTGTCAAGTAGATGAATGTTTGTGGTGGGTTGGTGTTAGCGGTGATCGTAACTTTTTGGTTACGCTTTCCTTTCTTGTTCTTAGAGTTGAACTCTACGGTGATCTCAGCAGAATCGCCAGGAGCGATAGGTTCTCTTGGCCACTTTGGTACGGTGCAACCGCAACTTCCTTTAGCGTTGCTAAGGATCAATGGCTCATTACCTGTATTTTTGAAAGAGTAGGTGTGCGCTACTTTCTCGCCTTCTTCCACCGTACCGAAATCGAAAGTCGTTTCAGCAAATGTCATTTCGGTTGTTGGGCCTGCAGGTACAGCTGGCTGTTGCGCTGCTGGCTGCTGTGTAGCAGTAGTTGGATTAGCTGGCTGTACTGCGTTATTTTCTACGCGCTGACGAGCTGCATCTACTGCATCTGTGTTGGTGTTCTGGCAGCTAGCTACAAGTACTACCGCCAACAATACGAACAAACCTGATTTGATTTGATTCAACATGTTAAATAATTTTGTTTAGTTAAAGAACTGATTATCAATTTATAAATGCCAGTTTCTTCCTGACAATGGCAAAGGTAAAAAATGTAAAAAACTTGCCTGTTAATGAGGCTTCAAATATTGTTAACGGGCTGTTAATGGGAGGAAAACTCATTTATTCCCTGGTTCGATCACTGAATAACTTCTCAATCTCTGAGAAGTCTTCTTTAGGTGGAAATAAGTTCTCAAACGAACTTAAGCGATCCAGTAGATGCGCCAGCTTGAGTAAAGATTCAAAGGAGATTTTACCAGTTCGTTCAAAGCGCTTTAGACTGCCTAATGAGACTCCCGAACGCTCCGCCAATTCTGCCTGCGATAGTTTCAATTGTCGGCGCAAAAAGCGATGCTGTTGGGCAGTTTCCTGCAAAATATCAGAAGGGAGTTTATGTAAACTATAGGGATTCATTTTTGACTAATATATTAGCCAAATATAGCAAAAATAGGCCAAAATGGTTAATATATTAGCCCTTTATTTTCAACCACACCATTTGGCGAAAGCCTCCGTACCCTGCGCATTCAAGCAATGCTGCGCACTAAGCCCGCCTTTGCGTGCAGCGGCCACTCCCCAGCGAATATGATGTACGCCTTCCATGCTGTGCGCGTCGGGGTTGATACTAATCAAAACACCTTTTTCTAACGCATACGGAATCCAGCTCCAATCGAGATCTAGACGGTAGGGATTCGCATTTAGCTCAATCGCTACGCTATTAGCGGCGCAAGCGTCTATCACCGCTTTGTGATCAATGGGATAGCCTTTTCGCGAAAGCAATAGGCGGCCAGTTGGGTGGCCTAGCATGTTGGTATATGGGTTTTCAATAGCCGTGATTAGGCGGTGAGTGGCTTTGGCTTCGTCCATGCGCAGATTGCTATGGATGGAGGCGATGATAAAATCGAAAGAAGCCAATATATCCTCCTCATAATCCAGCGAGCCGTCGCTCAAAATATCGCTTTCGATGCCTTTAAAAATGCGGAAGGGGGCCAGCTCGGCATTCAGCTGGTCAATTTCTTGGTGCTGTTGGAGGACGCGCTCGACTTGTAGGCCGTTGGCATAGAACGCACTTTTAGAATGGTCGGTGATACCCAGATACTCAAAGCCTTGGGCTTTGCAGTAGCTCGCCATTTCCCGTAAGGTGTGGAGGCCATCGCTATACGTGGAGTGTGCGTGAACGACCCCCTTGATATGCTGCACTTCGATCAGCTCCGGCAGGGCATCTTGCTGTGCCAGCTCGACGGCCCAGGCTTGTTCGCGTAGTTCGGGCAGGATGTAGGGTAAGTCTAATGCCTTGAAAACAACTTTTTCATTGGCGTAAGCGGTTCCTTGTAAGGATGGTAAGGCGGCTAAAAAATCAGCAGTGCCGGTAGTCTGGAATAGGCATGTACCAAACTTATCGGGCGTACAGAGATAGATGAAAAAGGGAATTTCTTGTGCAGTTTGCCCTTTGATATATACGGATGTAGTTTTCTCGATAGTGGCACCGAGTAGGTTCAACGCACTAAGTACATCCGATTCTGGCGCACTTACTACCAGGTCTATTTGGTCTTGGATAATTGCCTTTCGGCGAGTAGCACCGGTAGGGTGTACCCCTCCTTTGGGCAGGGCTGTCTTTAATTGGGTCCAAAAGTTAGTTGCTATCTCTGCAACAGCAGCATAGTGGTACTTATTCTTAGATTTCTGGTAATACTCCAATTTTTCTTTAAGATCATCTTGCGTCTTTTTGCCAAAACCTTTCAGCTCGATTAGTCGATTTTCGTTGACAGCATAAAGCAGCTCTCCAATGCTTTCCACCCCCAAGTCCTTCCAGATCGTGCTAATTTTCTTGGGGCCAAAGCCCTTGATCCCCAGCATCTCCTGTACGCCTTCTGGCGTTTGTGATTTATAGCGCTCCAAGGTGGCCATCTCCCCTTTATCCACCAATTCACGAATCTTTCCAGCAATGGCCTTCCCCACGCCTTTGATCCCGGAAATCGCTTCATCCGACATTTCCGAAAGAGGCTGATCCAGCTTCCGCAAGGTCATATAGGCATTTTGGTAGGATCGAATCTTGAATTTATTTTCCCCGTGCAACTCCATAATTTGACCCAGGAACTGGAACGTCTTTGCAATTTCTTTATTCGTCATGTGTTTGCGCTTCTAACGTCTTCTTTTTAGTAAATCTCGCATGGTTTTAACCCCTCGTTGCTGCAATCGCCAGATTAGCTTCTGAAATAAGATGGCTGTGATGTAAGCATCACCCATCGCTGTGTGGCGATCGTGCAGGCGAATATCGAACTTTTTACAGATTTTATCCAGACTATATTCGTCGGCAGGCTGTAGGCTGGTCTTCCATTCCAAACGTTGCGCTAAGGTTCCGGTATCCAAGCTCTTATTTCTTAGTTTTGGAAGTCCCATCCGTTTGAGGGCATGATTAATCATTTCGATATCAAATGCTATGTGGTGGCCCACAATAACGGCACCCCCCAGAAAATTAACGAACTGTTCGATAGCTTCTTGCTCCTCTATATTCGTGGATTTGGTACCGGGTAAAATACCATGGACGGCAATCGTGTCTTGCTTTACCGGAACACCTTGGTTGATAAAACACTCATAAGATTGAGACAAATCCATCTCACTATTTCGTACTCGTATTGCTCCGATCGATAAAATTCGATCTTTTTTTAAAAGCAGACCTGTCGTTTCGGTATCCAACACCACAAAGTCGCCTTGCTCAATTGGTAGTTTCCGATGACTGGCTGCCTCAGTACATTTTTCGAGGTACTGTAGCCAAAAACTGGGTACCGCTGCTTTTCCTTTTTTTCCCCGCCTTAATTCCCAAAAGAAATTCACTATTGCTGCAATTTTCTAGCCCAAAAAGGCCAATTGAAACCGAACATTCAGTAGAGACTGTAATTCTCGGATCGGTTGAAAACTATTTCTCAAATTAATACGCTCCATCTTACTCAAGTTGGAGGGATTAAAATAACGCCCCGAATTGTGGTTTTTGATGCCCTGTAGCGCTCGATAGCGCATTAAAATTTCATAGGCATCTGCTGCTTGCTCAAATAACTCCTTATTATTGGGTTCTAGCTCCGCCATTTTTTCAAACCTCCGAAAGGTGTTGTTCACTTGACCGACTTTTTTGGATAAAATCAATACTCTGGCTGCATCCGCCAAGGGCATCATCGCTCTAGCCTTAATGTCAAATTCATTCTTGTGGTCGCCGCTACCCTCCAATACAAAGTTGCGGAAAAAAGTCAAAGGCGGTGGGTTGCGCAGCGCACTTTTGGCTAAAAAACTCAGGAACATGGTGCGTTCATCTATACTTTCGAAAATATGCGCCGTCATTTGCTCTGCCAGTTCCAATTGTCCATACACGGCTCGATAGTCAAAAAAGATAGAACTAAACAGCACGGCCTCGCCGGTAGGCTCATAAATCCATTTATCGAACTGCTCCAACCACTCCTGCAACGACAAGCACCACTTGGGATTGCTCGCCATCATCTCCCCTGGGCAATACTCAAAACCTACGATATGAAGCTTTTGGGTCACTTTTTGCGAAAGCTGCAAATAGTACGATTTGGTAGCTTCATATGCGGACTCTGGCACGTTCTCAAATACCAGCGCATTATCTTGATCCGTACGCAACAGTTGCTCTCCCCTACCCTCACTCCCCAAGGTCATCCAACAAAACTTGGCTTCTGGTTGCGCCAAGCCTTCCTGCTTCAATTCCTCCTGGCTGAGCAAAATAACTTGCTGGATTAGGGCATCATTAATCTCCGTGATCACCTCAGAAATAAACGCAATGGATACTTCTTGATACAAGTATTTTCGCATCAGCTCCTCTGCACGATCTCGAATGGCTCGCAAGCGCTCTGCATTTCTAGCTCGCTGAATACTGCGAATTAAAATGGCTGGATTGTTGCCTTGTACTACCAATAAGTCATGCTCCGAAACCACTCCAACTACCCTGGTACTGGCTGTTCCATCTTCGGTAATACAAATATGATGAATCCGGTGTTTGACCATTTCCATCTGCACTTCAGCATAGCTCACTGCGGGTGCTAGGGTACGTACTGGGCTCGACATGATCTTTGATACCATCGCATTCAAAGGAGTGAGGCCGGTAGCTACTTTTCGCCGCAAATCTTTGTCCGTCACAATCCCAATGGGGCATTGCTCCAAATCTACTACGATGATCGAACCCACGCGCTGTGCTGTCATCTTCCGGGCAGCCTCTTGAATGCTGGTATTTAGTAAGCAGGTAATGGGTGCTTTCTTGGTGTTCAGCTGTTGGACTTCCGTCAAACTAAACTCCTCTTCCTGTAGTTCTTGCTTTCGCAAAAATAGTTTCCCACGGTAGGTCTCGGAGGCAGAAGCACGGATACCAGAGGCAAAGTTGCGCGCTAGATAAAACGAGATATTCGGATTTTTTTGCAGCAACTCCTCAAAACCAGTGATTTCGACCGCATAGATCAGTGACTCTTCCATTACCTTGGCCGATAGCTCATAAGGCTCTACGGCCAACAGCGGACGGATACCAAATACATCTCCTTCATCACATTGCTCAATCAGTACACTCCCCTCTTCTTCCTCCCGAATAAGCTGTACGGCCCCCTCTTTAACGATATAGATGTATTTTCCAGGCGCTTCTCCTTGCTTAAAAACATAAGAATCAGGAGGCGAATATTTGACCAGCACGCGCTGAGCAATCCGCATAAGCGTTTCTTCATCAATCAACGAAAAAGGCGGGTAGTGCTTCAAAAAGTCATAAATACGGACAGAAATCGTGTTTTCCATTTTGGTCTATTTTCAGAAAATTTTAAACATTTTCTGCACTTTACTTTTATATATAAAAAATTAGATGTCTATATTTGTATACATTGGCAAATTTTTATAGATGAAATCGCACTTCAACCATACCTTTCTAGAAGACTCTACCGAAACCCTTCGGGCGATTGCACACCCTATCCGAATTGCCATTGTCGATTTGCTCCACAATAGTGACAATCTTACGGTGACTGACATCCACCAGCAGCTCAAAATTGAACAGGCTGTAGCTTCTCACCACTTACGCATTCTTAAGAACAAAAACGTAGTCAGTGTACTCCGCGATGGCAAGAACTCTCGTTACTCCCTCACCCAAAATGACTTCCACGATTTCATTAAGATACTGATAAAAGTGATATAAAATTGTATACGTGACGCAAAGTGGTTTGCAACATTGCAAACTACTTTGGTACAGTATATACTGCACATTAACTGGTTTGCATGTGGCAAACCAATTAATCGTCAGTATAGGATAGCAAATCCACAATATTTATTAGGCTTTTAGGGGCTCTCAACAAAAATAATTTTGTTGAACAGAAAAAAAAGTCTCTTTTTATTTTTAAATATAT
>JBCCRH010000194.1:0-10763 GCA_039208045.1 Bacteroidota bacterium | reverse complement strand
TTTGTATCCAATCTAGGCCTAAGGCATGGGGTTTATACCTATAAAGGGTGCCTCACCAACGAGTATTTGGGCGAACGATTTAAAATCAAGTCTACCGATATGGACTTGCTGATTACCTCTAACCTTTAGTAACAGTCAAAGAATAACTTCTCGATTTATGGCTGGCTCTTTTGCTCTAATACTACGTTGAAAAGCCTCGCCGATGCTGGGCATCGTCTGCGTTTTTCGCCTTGTCTTAGAGCAAAATCCCCTTGCCAAAATGCGGAACTTATTCTTTGGCTGTTACTTAACTTCGGTGATCTATTTTCTCTAAAAGCTTCGCTTTTACCCAACCTTCACGCTGTGCTATTCTTATTTTCCACCAGCTAGCACGAGTTTTCTCCAGTAGCTCTACCTCTGTGCCCACTGCTAGGCGCTGAAGTACTTTAGACTGGTGCGTAGCTTTTGCGCGCAAGCTCGTGCGTTGGGTGATGGCAAAAAAAGAAGGCTCTTCCTCTACTTCTCCCTTTGGGGTAAATATATTGCTTGGTAATTCTGGTGCAGGAAGCACTTCTTGAAGTGCAGTAGGCGTATCAGCTGGGGGGAGCGGAGTGCCGATAATCAAATAAGGCTCCTCCTCCTCTTCTTGATCGTGGATGAGTTTGGTGGTGGCTTCCTCTTTTTCTTTAGCTAAGAACAAGAGCAATGGATCGTTGCGTTTTTCATAATCTACGGGAATGTCAAAGGTAGTCGTTTCATGCCTCCAGCGTTCTAGGCGAAGGCGATAGGCGACCCCTCTCTTCAAACTCAACTGAAAAATAGCTTGTGGGTAGCGGCCAGTTCTGATCAGTTCCTCCTGTCCATCTGGTAAAATTTCGAACACATCCATATTAAACTGATCGAGTGGCGCGCCATCTTCTCGGCTTCGTACATCTCCCTGAAGTGTGTAATACGGACTGGTAGGGGCTTCAACAGCTATCGAGCTAGGATCAGGTAGCACCTCTGGGGTAGGAATATTGTACAGGTCTTCCACAGCGAGTGGTTCTTCTTCCCAGGTAGTGCGCAGCGTACGATGGAAGGTATAGTTGATGCCGCCCTGAAGGTGCATGGCACGTTCATCCCCTAAAAAAGATAGGACATTATCCGAAATTCCATAAAGCTGCAATGCTCCAAGGTTGAGAGAAAAGCCAGTGCCTATATTAGTAGCATTTTCGGGGAGGTACGTATAATTTACCGATAGCCCCAGCCATTTGCGAAAGCGAGTATTTAGAGAAACACTAGCAGCCATGCCAAAGTAGTCGGCCCACCAGTGAGGATGTAAGAGCAGGCCTACAGAGGTTTGAGGCCTAAAGAAATACTGGGCGCTGAGGTAGGCACGAGTGGGGAGCTGCGTTCTAAAGTTTTCAGGCTGACTGATAATGGCTTCGGTCAAGTTGGTAAAAATAGAATCAGCCTGTTCAAAAGGATCAATGATAGCTTGACTGATGGTTTGACTATTTGTGTTGTTTTCCCAATTGATACCACCAATGTCTGTTACACTCGCAGCAAGTTCCAAGCGGTCATTTACACGAAAGTGTACCCCTAGATCGAAGGCAAAGCCTTGGTTTTGTGGGTTGGAAAAATAGGCCACTATATCTGTTCCCTCATGACTCAAATTAGTAAATCCTGCCGTATGAAAGCGAAGTTGGCCTTCCAGTTCATAAAAATCGGGATTACCTGTTGCTCGAATAGTTAAGTCACGATTCTGAGTTTGTGCCGCTTCGTATCCCCACAAGTATTTCAATCGAGTACCCAGCCGAAGCTTTTTGTTAACTTGATAGGCATAGCCAATGCTGTAGGATCGCCAATGCAAGGCGTTTAACGCAAAATTCCCTAGGTTATACCGCCTCTCTTCTACCAGTTGCCCTTCCTCGGCATCTGCAAAAAGAGTAACGAAATCAGCATTGTATCGACTCTGTAGCGCCATACGCTCCGTAATTCCAAAACTCCAATATCCCTTCCCTAGCTGGAACCCTGCAGATAACCAATCCAAAGACAAGTAGGATTGTAGCAGTTCATTCGCACCAGTCTGCTGAGCTAATAGCTGAAGCGGCTGGCGGTCGCCAAAATTGAAGTTTAAGCCCCGCAATCCAATATCCCGTAGGGCAAAAGCAGAATTGGAAGCACCAAAGCTCCCACCAGATAGCAAGGGTACCATCAGGTAGCCTTTGGCATAGCTTGGCTGTGCCGGGTTGAGCTGCTGCGCCTGTGGTACATGCGGCATGTGGTACAGGGTGATATGGGGCTGTGCATTTAAGCTGGCCATACTGTATAGCCATAAAACTATCAGTATAAACCGCTTCACTGGCGATTTCATAGAATGTTGCTTTTAATAGACTAGTACAGCCTATAGTTTTCTCTTCCGGATCATTCCCTGGAGGCCGCCATCAATCGCATCGCGATTAATAGAGGAATGACATAGTA
Source organism: Bacteroidota bacterium (assembly GCA_039208045.1). Lineage (GTDB taxonomy): Bacteria > Bacteroidota > Bacteroidia > Chitinophagales > Saprospiraceae > JBCCRH01. The sequence continues at coordinate 8,321 of JBCCRH010000194.1, read as the reverse complement.
TGTCGGCCAAAAATGGAGCATTCCATTTTTGCACGTTGCAATAACCTTCTTAAAGCTTTTTTATACAGACAAGGTATTACCGCCTTAGGCGATAAAGAGGGAGGGATTTCTAACCTCTAGGCTAAAAGTACTTACTTTTCGGGCAAAAGTCAATAGGGGGAGCTCCTATCCAATTTCGGGTAATCTATCTTTAATAGCTTCTTCTATAAGTGGGCTATCCTTCATACCTATATAAATTTGGACAAGTACATCTTCTGAAACTTCCCCAGTGAAAGATAGAATATCTGATTCATAGAGTCGCTTCAATTCTTCTTTAGAATAATCAAAATAGCTATTACAATCCACGAAAGTATCTCTGCTAAAGCCATTTTCATCATTAGGAGAAATCCATACTAGCGTAGAATGAGGCAGATTCCTTGACTCGATAAAGCGTTTTCTTTTTTCAAATTGTGAAGTGCAGCAGGCTAATATTACTAATTCGTCGGCATTAATCGTCAAGCAGATAAAATAATGTGGAATGTTTGTACTCAGCTGCTCACTTTCGAAATAATAGACTTTTCCAGGGGCTAAGCCTGCAATAAAAATATCTGATGGTAGCTTCATACCAACTGGTAGATGTAGCCATTTTCAATAAAAATTGCTTTGGAATCTTCTAGCGTGACTTCATCAAGCGAAAAGATATTATGTTGATTACCCTGAACAGCTGCAAAAAAATCTTTGTAGTCCATTTCAAATCGAGATGCTGTCTTTGATTCTAAGTGGCTTTCAAAGCGCTTCCACTCGGGATACTTATGTGATTCCTCTGATAATTCAAACTCAGTTAAGTGCCCGAAAGTCTCAAAAATTTTACGCATCATCGCTAAGTCCGTCTGGGAAAAAACTTTCGGATCGATTGGTGCAATAGAATAATATTGATAAATATTTTCAGCATCTGTACGGATAAACTGATTGCGGTAAGAGGTTTCTATAGGAGTTAAAAAGCTTGTGTTTTCAACTAAATCCTTAGTACCAGATGCAACAGGGCCATAATTAAGAGCGAAATAGGTGTCATTCACTATTGGGCGACTGTAAAAGCGCAAATGCAATCGATCGGATAGCCAAATTAGCTTTAAGGCTTTCATTTTATTAATGGTACCTCCGGCTTGTATAGCAAAAAAATTAAGCGCCTGAACTGATTTTTTAAAGTTGAATCCTAGCAAAATACCGATTTGAAGTGTAAGCGTTTTATTACGCATAGAATAAAGATATAACTAAATTGCGTATCAAAATGTTAAAACTTTGATACGCAATTACACATATTATACTCCGGATAAAATTCCTTATTACCCCCGCAACAACTGCTTCATATCTACCCGCTCTTCCACAATTCTGGATAGCTCCTCAATTTTCACGCGCTCCTGTGCTAAGGTATCGCGGTCGCGAATAGTGACTGTGTTATCCTCTAGGGTGTCAAAATCGGCAGTGATGCAGAATGGCGTACCAATAGCATCCTGGCGGCTATACAGCTTGCCAATACTTCCAGTATCGTCGTACTGGCAATTTACCGATAGGCTTAGGTCTTTATAGATGTCTTTCGCGGCTTTAACTAGGCGCTCATCATTGCGCTTAAGCGGTAAAATAGCTGCTTTTACAGGTGCCAAGGCAGGGTGGAGCTTTAGTACTTCGCGCGTACGTTCTTTGCCCTCAGAACCTTTCACTACTTCTTCTTGAAGCGCTTGGCTCATCACTGCTAAGAACATCCGGTCGCAGCCGATGGAAGTTTCTACAACATAGGGCACATAGTTCTCTTTCAGTTCCGGATCGAAGTATTGCATTTTCTTACCAGACAGCTCCTGGTGACTCCCTAAGTCAAAGTCGGTACGGGAGTGTATACCCTCTAGCTCGCGGAAGCCGAATGGAAATTCAAACTCAATATCTAAGGCTGCATTGGCGTAGTGTGCTAGGTTGTCGTGGTTGTGGAAGCGCAGTTTTTCAGCGGGGGTGCCAAGCGCGAGGTGCCACTTCATGCGGGTTTCCTTCCAGTGCTCGTACCACTTCATTTCTTCGCCGGGGCGAATGAAAAATTGCATCTCCATCTGCTCAAATTCGCGCATGCGGAAGATGAATTGGCGTGCAACGATTTCGTTACGGAACGCTTTTCCGATTTGTGCAATACCGAAAGGTAACTTCTGCCGCGTAGTTTTCTGCACATTGAGGAAGTTGACAAAAATACCTTGTGCCGTCTCCGGGCGCAAATAGAGCTTTCCTTCTTCACCGGCAATATTTCCCAATTGCGTCGAAAACATGAGGTTAAACATCCGTACATCCGTCCAGTTACGCGAGCCACTCTCTGGGTCAGCAATCTCATAGTCGTCAATGATTGACTTTAGTCCTGCCATGTCCTCATTGCCCATAGCCGCTTTGAAGCGCTCCAATACCGTACTGATCTGCTCGCGGTACTTGAGTACTCTTGGGCTTTCCGCCAAAAACTTCGTTTCGTCAAAATCATCTTTAAAGCGCTTCTTAGCCTTGGTAACTTCTTTCTTAATCTTATCTTCCAGCTTCTCCATATACCCCTCAATCAACTGGTCAGCACGATAGCGCTTTTTGCTGTCCTTGTTGTCAATCAAGGGATCATTGAAGGCATCAACGTGGCCGGAGGCTTTCCAGGTCTTGGGGTGCATAAAAATAGCAGCATCAATCCCTACAATATTATCATGTAGTTGCACCATCGACTTCCACCAGTATTGCTTAATATTGTTCTTCAATTCCGAACCATAAGGGCCATAATCGTAGACTGCACTAAGATTATCATATATCTCGCTCGACTGGTAAATAAAACCATACTCTTTACAGTGAGCCACCACTTTCTTAAACTGATCGTTTTGTTGTGCCATTATTTCTTTCTAACTGCTTATTTGTTAAGGGTGCAAAGATCGTAAAAATCAACAATCTCTACACAATTCTAGTAAAAGATAAGGCGTTGAAGAGAGGAAAAATCGAAAAAATAATATCCGTCTGTTATGAAGAACCTTTGGAAAATCACCCTCATTGCTACTTTTTTTGGACTAATCGCCGTTGCACCTATTCAGTCACAAGATAATGCTGTTCGTTTAGATCATTTTGATGAAATTCGAGTGAGGGGTGATGTCGAAGTCATTTTGGAAGAAGGCGCCACGGAGTCAGCACGTTTAGAAGCAATGAATATTTCAGAAGATAAGGTCAAAATAGAAGTGAAGAAAGGGACCCTAAAAGTGAGCTTACTCAATTCTGTATTTTCTAAGGATGGCAAAGTGAAGGTATATGTAACGTATCAAACACTACGCTCAGCAAGAGCTAGTGCAGGGGGGCGAATTACAGGGCGTGGTACGATCAGTGGAGACAAATTGGAGGCGCGCGCAGGGAGCGGTGCAGTTGTTGAATTGGCCGTAGCAATGAATGCGCTGGATATTCGAGCTAAAGAGGGAGGTGAAGTAGCTTTGAGCGGAACATCGAAGCGGCAAAATGTTAGTGTGAGTACCGGAGGCCATTACAAAGGCTTGGAGCTAGAGACTGCTACTACTTATATAAAAGCCAATACTGGAGGCTTAGCTGATGTACATGTCATTAATATGCTGGAGGTCTCCGCTAATACAGGAGGGATAGTCAACTATAAGGGCAACCCGAATGAGACTAGTTTTAAGGAGTTTATGTCAGGTGGAATCACAAAGCTTTAAGGTATTTTATCGTTCCTCCCTTCATTTACTATATTGGTCTAAATCAGACTGCTTTCTGTAGAATTAGAAAGTATCTTGCAACCAAAATCCTGATGCACTAATTACAGACCATCCCTAGAAAATGATCTAATATGAACACCCCGCTTATCAATCATACCTTTTGGTTTGTCAAATCGATCTACCAAGAACACTTGCCATACGGTTTCAGTACTTTCCAGTTTGATCAAAGCATGGATTTCAAAAATGCGCTTATTGCAGCTGGCTTGCACCATGAATTATCGGACACTACGCTAGAGCACTTAGCGCTCGCTGCTTTATTGCATAATGTAGGCTGTATTGAAGGCCAATACGAAAAACGTAGCGTTAGTCAAGCGATTGCACAGCAATATCTAGCAGAGAAGGGATGTAGTCCTGAGACTGCTGCCCAAATTTTAGGGTTTATTGAAATGACCTGCCCTTCCAGTCGGCCTAAGACTTTTTTAGACCGTCTGATTCAGCAGGTAAAATTCCATCAAGCACAACGTTTTAGTGGTGCGCAAGCTATGAGCGACACTGTTGGCGACTTTTGGCCATAGCCTACACGTGCTGATCAATCAAAATCATATTACCGTCAGGGTCTGTAACCATAATGCTAGCAGGGCCAGCGGTAGCTCCCTCTACTTCCTTTTGTAAGGTAATTCCTTGTCCTTTGAGGTGCTTTTGGATAGCCCTCACATCATCAAAATCTTCCAGTGTATTAGCATCACTATCCCAACCGGGGTTAAAGGTGATAATATTCCCTTCAAACATGCCGTGGAATAACCCAATCAAGGAATCTCCATTTTTCATGATTAAGTAATTCATTTCCGTGCTTCCCCCAAATTGTGTGAAGCCCAAATTCTCGTAAAATGCTTTGGATACCGCCAAGTCCTTTACGGATAAGCTGATTGATAGTATTCCTAATTTCATAGTAATGATACCTTTTGAAAGTGAAGAATAACTACTAATCTACAACAATCGCCTCAATGCCTACTTGGTCTTTCTGATCTCGGACTAATAAGCGGTATTTGCCTGGGGGCAAAATCACAGGGGTAGGCTGTTTATGGGAGTATTCTACAACCATAATCGGTACTGCCTTACTAATGGGTTCGTCCGTAGCATAAACATGCACTAAACAAGGACAATCATAAGCTGATACTATTTCCTTTAATGAGAATTTCCGTTTAGCTGTAGTCAATAGCCAATGCTTATCCGAGGAGTTCGTGTAGGGAGTTATTACATGCATGTCCATAGTACGAACATAGGGCGTTGCGACAGTGGGATCAAAGTCTGGTAAGATATAGGGTTGCTGAGCTGCATCCGTCAAAATGGTGGGAGAAGTGATATAGGGTTGCTCTATTGCCGGAAATTTAGTCTGATCGATGGTAAGCGGATCAATGGCTGTAATCTTTTTGAATTGTGCGGCCATCGGCTCCCAACCTGCAATTGTCGCTTCTTTGATATGCCCAAAGCCAGCATGAATAAGGAGCTTGGCGGTAGGATCATGAGCGAATATATTCTGAATATTGATTGCTTGCGCTAATTCTCTGGCATTTCTATCTATGTTCCAATCAGTCAGATTCATGGTCTGAGTGGTGCCATCAGGGTTTGTAACTTCTATGGTCTCTGTAGGGTTACTCTCTTGGTGGGCTAAGTATTGCTTGAGGTAGCGTTGCTGATGGTTGGTGGCTTCATAGCCAAATACTTGGAAGCCTAGCTTCATTGCTTCCCTAAGGAGTTCAGCCATGAGGGGCTCTCTGGTATAATAGCCTATTGCTAGAGTTGGGTAATTGTTTTCGATTAGTGTAGTAGCATCAGTCAGTGCTTCAAGACCCAAATAGCGATACCCAAGCGCATATAAGTCTTTTAGAAGATGGGTCACAAAGAAGCGATGTTGAGGAATATGGTGGGCTTCATTAAAAAATACCGCCTGTTGGTGAGCTGCTTGGCGCAAAATATAATCTTTCGCATCGATTAAGCTCAAGCTAAGAGAATCTATGAGTTGAGGGAGGTTGTCTGTGGATCCCGTTTTTCCCGCGCGGGCCGATAGGGCCTTCTCGTATGCCCCAATGAAGGTGTACTCCCAAGTAGGATAGGCGGCATCCGCTTCTATCTCGCTTGAAAATCGATAAACATCCTTGGGAGTGACGCTGGGTACGGTATCTATTAGCCAAGAGCGAAACTCGACGCGGCGGTTAGTCGCTTTAGCAGTGCCAGACTTAGCCATCCAATCCCCCATGCCATAGTAGAGAAGCTTTCGGGAATCCACACCTTTGGCAATCAAGTAGTCATAAACTGCTTTGGCACGTTGGGCCGCCAGTTTGAAGTTAGACGGGGTACTTCCAATATCATCCGTATGCCCAATGAGGTCGAGACCCTCGGTTGTTTGCTTGAGTTTTGAAACTATAGTATCTAGTGTGGAGAAATATTGAGGGGCAATTTCCGAACTACCCGACTGGAAGAATACTTGTTCCTCAAAAGATATTACCGGAGGGTTAAGGGAATATGACTCCTTATAGGATACAATGGAAATGTCATCAATTAGTACATAGCCATTAATTAAGAGTGGTACGATTGCACTATCGTCAAAAAACTGGCCAATGGTCAGGTGAGTGTAGGCTTGTTCTGCCTTAAAGATCGCTTCCACCGGTGTCCACTCCTGATCGTCGACCCAAATTCCTTCTGAGTCGGCAGTGACTTGTGGCTTGGCGCTAATCATGTTTCCATTATAATGGAAAATTTTCTCTGTTGATAGTAGCAATCCAAAAGAAGTGTTGAGCAACTGGCGGCTAAAATGGAGGGTGCCCCCAGTAGCACGTGCTAATCGTACCCAGAACGTTGCTTTATAAGTTTGACCTTTAGCTAATGGTGTAATAAGCTTACAGGAAGCATATTCGGTGAAAGACTTAGTTGTATTACCAAGGCCAAGCATATGGGCACCTTGATGTGGAGTACCAAAATATTTAGCAACACTTTTTGGGAAAAAGGAGTTGGCCACAATATCGGGAGTTGTTAGGTTTACTACTTCCCAGTCGACTGCACAGGAGTCGAATTGGAGTGGAGAAACAATATAGCCTTTTGGTTGCTGGGCTAGTTGTTCAAAACTAGCGTTGGGAACTAAGTTGGAGGGCTGTGCTAGGCAACTGATTAGCGATATTCTTATGGAAAGTGCCAGTAGACTCCATTTTCTAATTCTACTCTTCATAAATGGTCTCAATGGTTTTTATACCTAACGGGACTTTGACCAAACGGAACACTTATGTAAAAGGTATTCCTACATCACTTCCTCATGATTCTGACTTATTTATTCCACGTTCTTGTTTTCCATTAATGCTTTCAACTCTTCTCTACTTGGTAATACTGTTTTGTATTTACTTGCAAAAATTTGTTCGTTCTCTTTAGGGAGAGTATACTTTACTACTGATTCACTTTTATTCTGACACAAGATAATCCCTACTGTATTATTTTCTTCTTCCAGTTTTAATTCTCTATCATAGTAGTTAACGTACATCATCATCTGACCAATATCTTGGTGTTTTAATTCTCCAATCTTTAAATCTATCAGAACGAAGCATCGTAAAATACGATTATAAAATACAAGGTCAATCCTAAAATGTTTCTCATCAAATGTGATTCTCTTTTGTCTAGCTACAAACGTAAAGCCCGTACCCAGTTCAAGTAAAAATTGCTCCAGCTTATTTATTAGTTCTTGTTCTAGGTCGGTTTCTGAATAAGCAGCCTTCTCTGATAATCCAATGAATTCTAAAATATATGGATCCTTTATCGCATCTTTTGGCTTCTCGATAACTAGTCCTTTTTCCGAGAGCTCTTTCACTTTTTCTTTATCTCTACTCAGGGCCAGCCTTGTATAAAGTGCTGAGTCGTATTGCCTTTGTAGCTCTCTGACACTCCACTTATGCTTAACGGCCTCAATTTCATAGAAGTCTCGCTCATGAGGCTCATTAATTCTCATTAGGAGTAGGTAATGTGACCAACTTAAAAGGAACTCTTTTAAAAGACTTTCAGATTTAGCAGACACTGTCTGCTGACTTTTGTAAACTAGATAGAAGTTCCTCATTTGTTGGATGTTGGTGACAGAAAACCCTTTACCAAATTCATCGGTGAGAACCATTGAAAGACCTTTAAGTAATTGTTTTCCATACTGTGCTCTATTTTGACCTTGTTGTTCCTCTTCAACTATCATTCTCCCAATTTGGTAGTAAACAAACACCATAGTTTTGTTTACCTCTTGGACAACTTTTCGCCTAGCGGAGCGAAGCAATAACACAATTTGTTCATAAAACTCTGGTTTTATAGGTTGATTATTCATATTCGACTTGTTTGTTTGTAGTAGTGGCATATCCGTTGAATATCAGTCGTATCAAATTGAATATCCCTATTCCTACATCCACTGAAAGTCACTAATCTACAACAATAGCCTCAATGCCTACTTGGTCTTTCTGATCTCGGACTAATACGCCTCAAATCATCTTTTGAGACGTCTCAAATCTTTGTTGCAGCGCAAATAAAGGAGCAAACGAACAATTTGTGAAGGTATTCAATAACTAAATTATTTATCATGCGACTGTATTCAGCCTTCTTTACACT
>JBCCRH010000193.1:0-10769 GCA_039208045.1 Bacteroidota bacterium | reverse complement strand
TTTTTGAATTATGGTGGATATAAAAATGGAGATACCAGTGCATATCCTTCAAGTGCTTACGACCCAGCAAGCGTGGCATTATGGGGTAGTTCCTTATGCGGAAGATCAAGGGAAGGTGCAACTTTATGCTGATCTATCAAGAAGTTTAGAAGGAATAGCTGAAGAGTTAGAACTATTGCTTGGAAAAGAAATTGAGCTTGAAAAAGTGGAGAAAGAGCAGCTACAGGCTTTATTAGGTAGATATTATCGCAAGCCATTAGCAGCAGCTACCTCCTTATCCAAGGGGTATAACAAAGCTGATTTTTTAGATAATCTATTACAAGAAGCGAAGGATTTGGGGAGCAGTGATATTCACTTTGAAGCCTATGAGGCTAATTGTAGAGTGCGATTTAGAATTGATGGGCTACTGATTGAGCGGTACCAGTTGAAAAAAGAAGAGTACCCTGGACTTATCAATAAAATAAAGATCAAAGCGAAGCTGGATATTGCTGAAAAGCGACTTCCACAAGATGGGCGTATCTTCTACAAATCAGGAGCTGAAAAAATTGATATTCGGGTTTCTACCATGCCTACTTTGTACGGGGAAAAAGCTGTGCTGCGCCTTTTGGGAGGAAATGCTACCCAGGTAGATATTGAGAAGCTTGGACTTTCTAAGGTAGAAAAGGATCGATATCTACAAGGTGTTCGACGCCCTAATGGCATTATTTTAATTAGTGGACCTACTGGTTCTGGAAAAACGACTACGCTTTATTCTACCTTGAAAATTCTGAATGAGAATAGTCGAAATATCGTAACTATTGAAGATCCCATCGAATACACTTTGGAAGGGATCAATCAGGTACAACTCAAAGAAAATATTGGATTAGATTTTGCTAGCGCCATAAAAACGTTTATGCGGCAGGATCCAGATGTGATTATGCTTGGGGAAATCCGTGATTTGGCGACTGCTCAAATGGCAATTCGGGCTTCTTTGACCGGGCATTTGGTATTATCTACTATTCATACGAATAGTGCTTGGGGAATCATTCCTCGATTGATTGATATGGGGGTGCCGAATTATCTATTAGCAGATACGCTAAATCTTGCAGTTGCTCAGCGTTTGGTACGACTACTTTGCCCGCACTGTAAGTCTTATATGCCATGTGATCATGCTGTTTTCCCACCCTACTTTAAACCACCAGTAAAACTCGAAAAATTGGCGAAAGCCAATGGATGTGAAGCTTGCCACTATAGTGGCTATAAGGGGAGGATGGGAGTATTTGAAATTATTCCAATTGATGATGTTTTTTCGGAGCAAATCCGAAAAAATAACTTGAGCATACAAACCCTTTTAGAAGAAAGATCAATAAGAACGCTCTCGAATAATGCTTTTGAACTATTGAAAACGGGGCAAACCTCTATTAAAGAGGTATATGCCTTACTCTAAATTGCAAAGCCAGTAAAAAATTATCCCATGAACGACCGATTAAAAACGATACTATTTCTAGTGTTTTGCCTGTTTGGCCAATGGAGTTTTGGCCAAGATACTTCCCCACGGATGGCTCAAATCCAGGAAAGGCTGGATATTCTAGTAGAAAATGGAGTAGAACTAGATAAACCAGTCACTATTGCCTTGACAGGAGATATTCAAGAACTGATCGATTTTCTAGCTGAAAGTACGAATCTCAACATTTCTATTGATCCAGCTATTAAGGTAAAAGTATCAGTGACGTTTACCGGAGTACTGATACGTGATATCGTGCTTTACTTATGCGATAACTATGAACTTGATCTAAAGCCCACAGGAAACATTGTTCATTTTATCAATTACGTTCCGCCTCCACCCCTTGAAAAAAATAGGGTCTTGCTCATCGACTACAATGAGGCCAGCGGACTGCTCACCATGAATTTAAAGAATGATACTTTAGAGAGTGTCATGACGAAAATATCTGAGTTGACCAGTCAAAACATTGCGTTAGACCCTTTGGTGCGCTACCTGAAGGTTAATGCCTATGTCAACAACTTACCTTTGGAACCTACCTTAGAGCAAATTGCCACCAGCAATAACTTAAAACTAGAAAAGAAAGATAATTTTTACACGCTTAGTGAGAATGATAAGTTAGACGATTTTGGTCAAGCAAAATCGGATAATTCAGCTCAAAATGGGGCTAGTAATAATGCATCGAATGGAAATAACCCAAACTCAAATGGCAATGGGAACTCCCTGCTTATCCGTAGGATTGGCCCTGATTTGTTAAATGTACTTGCCGAAAATGTTCCCATAGTAGATGTGGTAAAAGCGGCTGCGGAAGAGCTTAATTTAAACTATGTATTTCTTTCTGATTTAAACTTTGGGCCTCAGGCTAATGCTAATCGCAATAACCAAAGGAATCAAAGTACGAGCAATAGACCTCAGGTCACGAATAACTTAATTAGTGTTCGCTCTAAAAATATTACGTTTGGCGCGCTGCTTTCTACCATTTTCAAAAACTCTGATTTTGATTTTGAGAAGAAAGGAGAGTTATACTTGATTGGAAAGCGACAAGCCGAAGAGCTAAGAACGTATCAATTATTACAGCTGCAGTTCAGATCAGCGCGAGGAGTAATTGATTTGGTTCCTGAAATTATGCTAAAAGATATCCAAGTAGATACCCTCTTTGAGCTTAACAGTATTGTACTAACTGGGGCCAAACAGAATGTCAAAGAAGTAGCCAGTTTTATTCGGCAATTAGACAAGGTGGTACCAGTAGTAACTATCGAGCTTACCATTGTTGATATTCAAACCGATCGAATTAGAGAAATGGGAGTGGAAGCCGGTGTCGAACAGGGAGGCAGACCAAGTGGAGGGACGATTATCGCCCCTTCTGATCAAGGAGGGATCAATTTTACCTTTAGTCCAGGGGCGATTAATCGGGTATTAGATTTGCTTTCGGGGCGAGGGATTGTTAATCTGGGACAGGTCAATTCTAACTTCTACCTGAGCCTATCAGCATTGCAGCGTAAGGGACTTATAGAAATCAAATCTACTCCTCAGTTATCCACCTTAAACAGCCATGATGCTACTTTAAGCATTGGGCAAAAGCGCTATTTCCAGGAACAGCAGGTCAATTTTACAGGTGTGCAACAGCCGATACCGGTACAAGCCAATATTTTTAGAGAGGTAGAGGCTAATCTGTTTATAAATATTAATCCTATCGTATCTGGCGATGATGAAGTGACCTTAGACATTTTCTTTGAACAATCGGAATTTTTGGAAGAACCAAATGTCAATGCACCACCTCCCCAGGTATCCAGAAAGTTTGAGTCGATGATTAGGGTGCGAGATGGAGAAATGGTAGTGCTGGGAGGCTTAGAACGAGACTTGAATTCGCAAGAGAACAGTGGGGTGCCATGGATTAACCAAGTCCCTGTGTTAGGTTGGTTATTTGGTAAGAAGCGCAAGGTGCGTCAGAACGAAAAGCTGCTCATTTTTGTAAAGCCTACAATTGTAAACTAATGCTGAATCGGATTCGAGCCGTGTGGGAGTTGAGCCAAGTATATGGTTTAGAATGCTACTTGGATGGTCATCAAAAAGAGGCCTATTATTTGGTTCAAGTAGTTAAAAAAGGGAGTCAAGCTACAATTACTTCTACGCAACATTTTGATAATTGGGAAACTTTACTCGGCGCTATCGATCCAACGATTCCTGTCGCTTTGGTCTTCAATGGCAGAGGGATTATTACCAAGCCGCTCAAAACAAACGCAATGGATTGGGTAGAGTTAGCGCAAGAAGCGCTACCCAATGCAAATGCAGAAGACTTAGTTGGACAAGTTTTTGACGAGGGTACTGAACGGCAGCTATCGCTTTTGCGAAAATCAGTGGCAAACGATAAAATAGCCATGCTAGAGGCTAGCAAAATCAAAGTAATTGCTTTGGCTGTAGGCGCATGGAATGCTGCATGGATTGCTCCCTTTTTATCTACGTCAAACTCCTCTATTCCCCTTAGAAACCAGCGCATTGCACTCGCAGATGGGGCACTGCCAAAGCTATTGCCCAACGCTGGAAGTGAGCAGGTTAGCATTGGGGATCAGACTATTGATTCGGGCTTTCTTTTAGCTTTTTCGATAGCCTTGAAAGTCTTATTAAAGGTTCCATCATTGACCTATAATTCTGACCAAATCAATGAAAACTATAATAATGCGCTGCTGGTACAGCGTACTAATGTGGCCTTTATTTCTGGTGGAGTCTTCTTGCTGGTACTTGCCCTTTTAAATTTCTTTGCCTTTATGTATCTGAGAGAAGCTGTCGCCAGTGGTGGGGTGCAAACTTATCAATATCAACAGCAGCTAGATCAGATAAAAGCGCTAGAACAGGAGATTCAGCGGAAGCAACAACTAGCAGGAAACAATAGTGTGCTAGCTCCATCGAAGGTATCTTTTTATGCCGATGAAATTGCCTGGACGATGCCTAGTGGGATTAAGCTGATTAAGCTTAATATTTTTCCTAAAAAAGCAGATTTAAAACGGCAAGAAGAGAACTACCAGTTTGAGAAAGGGATTATTACGATAGAAGGACAAACTAGGAAGAGCGCTAATCTTAATTTATGGATTAAGCAATTGGAAAGCCTAGATTGGGTAGAAAAGGTGAAGGTATTACCTTATAAAGAAGATCGCACTGGATTGGGTACTTTTGAATTGGTTCTACAATTGCGGCCTTAGTTGCGTTCGATTCTCAACTTTTCCTTTCTCCACTTCAGTTCTACTCGATTGCGATCCATAGCGATAACAGTGACGTCCTGCACCGATTCTCCTTGTTGTAAAGTGTAGGTTTTTCCAGCAATTTGTAGTTTTACTCGGCTTATCTCATTATTATTCAGAGAGAACCCTTTGTAAACAATGACAGGAGGCTGCTCTTCGACTTTTGCTGTAGCTTTAGGTGTTGCTTTTTTAGCCTTAGGAAAGGCTGATTTACTATTGCTTTTGGCAGATGATTTTCTATACTTTTTCCCCGTTAAGAAAGGATCATCATAATCACCTTTTAAGGTGTAGGTTGCTTTAAGCACAGTGGGGGTCGTTAATTCAGGGAGCGCTAGATTAGTATTAGAATAAGCAACTGCTTGCTCATCATCACCATAGGTGAATACTCGATAGATGATAGTTCCCCATATGCCAAGTACTAAAACAATAAGTACGTAATTAAGCGTTTTATTTTTCTTCTTCATTATTCAAGTTTTAAGAAAAAGGAACGAGTTGTCGCTTCTTCAGACTGGTTGCCTGCTTTGTCAATGGAACTAACACTCCAAAAGTAACTTCCTTCAGGCAAATTGATACTGATCGTATCTAGGTCGATACTAAAATCGGTAGTTACAAGGGAGTAAATAGGGGTATCAGCTCCCAAAATATCATAGATAGCTAATTCGTCTTCTACAGCATCTGTACTACTATCCCACACTAAATCTGTTTCCTGCATATCTACAAATAGAGTATCCATATCAAGTGGAAATGTTAGTTCTGGTACAGTGGGAGCTGTTCGGTCAAGCGTGAAGTTGCGGGTGCGCCAATCAGAGAACGTTTGGGTAAAATCGTTCTCCGCACGTACTCGCCAGTAATACGTTCCTTCGTCATCTAGGGTAGTTGATGTTGTCGTCGTTGTCAATTCTTTAGCTTCTAAGATCGTCGCAAAAGTAGTGCTAGATGCTAGTTGAAAAACGTATTGAGTAGCTCCACTCAAGGCTTCCCAGCTAAAGGTGAGTGACGTATCCATTTGGCAAGCTCCATCAGCAGGGGCTACCAGCTCAATAACACTATTGGACACATCTTCATTGTCCCCTTCCAAAATGATAAATTGATAAGAGTCACAGCAAGTAGTGCTAAAGGCCTCATTGACACCAATAACTTGCCATTCGTATACACCAGGATTTAAATCTAGACTTATAAATGTGCTCTCTGTGATAGTGTCCATCACTACCGTATTGATTGCATCAAAAGAAGGTGTAACAATTTGTAATTCATAAGAAGTAGCATCTTCAAGCTCTTCCCAAGTGAAGCTTAGGCTTCGTTCAAGCGTTTGCAGGCTATCTCCTGGGCTGATCAGCATAATTTCCTCTTCGGAAATATCAGGTACCAGTACATCGGCACATTGCGCGAAAAAGGTAATGATTAGGAGCAAAATGAATAGACGAGTTTTCATACCTATTGATTTACTGGCTACTAGCTACATTTTGTACATAAATGGTTCCGGTCAATTTCTTCTTTTTGGTGCGTAGGTCTTTCTCTAGTTGGTAATCTACAGAGGCAATATGTCCAAAATGTTCCTCTTGTTCCATGTAATAGCATAGCTGAGTAATTTCCCAATAGCTACCACTTACAGTGATGGGATTAGTAATCCAATCAAGTTTATCGATAGCCTTTCGATGTTCCGAAGAAAAGTTATCGAGTGCTAATTGATGCTCTTCACAAAATGTATTGACTGCCTCAAATAACTGTGCCCGATCGTAGGACATAGCAGAAATAGTTGCATCCAATTGTTGGAGTTGTATTTGATATTGCTGGATACGCTGTGGCGCGTCTTGTGCAATAGCTAGCATTTCTTTTTGCTGCGTCAAAGTGCTATAATCTTGAATCGTCTTTTTAAACGCAAATTGATAGGCCAGTATATATAGTAATAACAATAAAGTGATGCTAGCGATCACTTGTTGCTTGGGCGGTAAATTCTTGAAGAATAACATAGTTCTGTTTTACGAAATTCAGTGTATATAGTTACAATCCAAAATTGGTGACTAGTTTGAAAATTGGCAGGTACATAGAGACCAACACGATCCCTACTACCAGTGCCAAGAATACAATCAAGACTGGTTCGATTAGGCTGCTAATAAGTTTGGTTTGTTGCTCTACTTGTTCTTGATATTGATCAGCTAACTTTTTAAAGATTGTATCCAGTTGGTTAGCTTCTTCACCTACTTTTAGAAGCGCAATCATACGCCTTGGAAAAATGGAGAATTGCCCTAGGGTTTGATGCAAACTCACCCCTTTGTATAATTCTATTTCGGCGAAAGCCAAAGCTGCTTCAATGGGGTAGAAGCGAATCATTTTTTTGGTTAGACTAATTGCCTTTAGTAGAGGTACTTTTGAGTCGATCAAGAAGCTCAGCGCCTGACAGAAGCGCGATAAGAACAACTGATGTATTAATGCTCCAAATACTGGAATGTAGAGCATGACCCAAGCACTATATTTTCGGAACCATAGCGTTTTTCGTTGCCAGAAGAGCAAGCCAATTAGAACAAGCAATAGGCCACCCATTAAGGGTAAATATTGAGTGCTCCAATTAGAAAATGCAATGATCGTTTTGGTAACACTAGGTAAGTCTTGATTGAGTCGGGTATAGATTTCTCCGAAAAGGGGAACCAAAAAGTTGAGCAAAAAAGCCAGTGCAATAAATGCCACCGAAATGACTAAGATAGGATAGGATAGTGCACTGATGAGTAAGCGCTGAAAGCGCATATTGAGCTCAAAATAGTGGGCTAATTCCTTCAATACAGGAGGCAATTGACCACTTTCCTCCGCAATTCGAATACTAAAGACCTCATAATCTGAAAACTTACCCGATACTTCCATTGCATCGGACAAGCTCAGGCCACTAATAATACCTTGATGCAATTGCTCAATTAGCTTACGCTCTTTTTCTTTCTTTTGGCTTTCTTGAATTAAGTCAAGCGCTGCATTCAAATCTAATCCTGCTTTCAGTAAAAGCTCCATCTCCGTATAGAAACCAGCCTTTTTCTTAGCATTCCATTGATTGCCAAATAGCTGGATATCCCGATTCATGAAATCCCAAAAAGAACCATCCTTGGATTCCTTTTTAGTCTTCGCTGAAGTAGGAGCGGTATATTTCTGTAAATCAATACTCATTGTTGTTCCATTTTCATTTGCTCAATGGCGCTGTATCTTTTCTCTAGTACCATTAAGTAGGGTTGCTCAAAAGCACTTATTTCAAAAGTTAATCGGTCAATAGGGCCGTTGTCTACTGCTTGCTCTTGAAAGCTGGCTTCCGAAATCAGTACGCTTACCAAAAACGTATCTTGTATTGCTCGATTTGGTAGATAAGTGGTCATCAACACTCGGTCTGGTTCGAAGGCATATTGGCGACTTAAGCTGTCCCACTCCAAGCGCAGCAAATTGCTCTCTTTTCGCATAAGCGAACAATCTAAGCTCTGATAGTGCAGTTGATTTATCAATTGTTGAGTTTCCCAAATCTGATCTTGTGTTTTCTCAAAAAACAAATACTGTTTTTGGAATAACTCATAGCCCCACATGGAGAGGGAAATCAAAATTGCTGTAATGGTTGCTGCCAATAGCATTTCCAACAGTGTAAATGCCTTCCATTTATTCCACATAGATGTATTCTTTCCAATTTGCAAGTACTTGACCGTTAGCTCGCTTTGCTACTAGGGCTAACACTACTACTGAGCTACCTTCCAACACTTGCACTTCTTGTTCCACCAGAAAATCTGTTTTTGTAATCGTCTCATCCCAATAGCGGCCTGCAAGTTTAGTTTCAGCAGCTACTTCTTGTAGCACTAAGTTTGCCCTGAATTTGAGGGTAGTCTGCTCGCCAGCCACTAGATTCCCAAAAGCCATCCAACCAACACTTAGCACAATAGCAATAATGCTCAACGCCAAGGTCGCTTCCATTAGACTTGATGCTTTTAATCTACCCATTTTACAATACCATATTCTGCCTTGCGATCTTTTAAAAAAGGACCGGTATAGGCTTTAGATAATTGGGTTCTATCTATTACTGTATTTAAAATATAGTTGTAATAGTTTCGTCCGCCTTTACGTAACACAAAATTTCGGGTATATAAATTGCCATGCACTTTACCTTCCATTTGTAAAGGTCCATCACTAAAAATGCTACCTTCTACCATGCTATTGGCTTCTATGCGGATAACTGGAAAACCTCTAGAAGTCGGTAGCAAACAGGAAAATACCTGGCCTCCAATACGCACTCCTGATTGAAGCTCTAAATACCCTTGTCGTTGATCTGCGCGGTGTTTGATCAAGCCAATGCAAGAGGGGTAGCTAAGAATGGCTCGTTCTTCGACTACCATTTGCTCGGTAGCATAAGCCTGGAAACTACCTTTTAACCCACTTTTTAAGCGTATAAATGGCGCCAACAAAATCACATCTTCTAATTGAGCACTGGCTTCAACGGTGATAGAATCTGTCGCTAATAGCAGGATATGCCCTTTCAAGGCGCGCTTGCGTAAGCGCAAATGTTTTTGCTGAACAACCAAAAGTGGTTCTTGAAAAGAATGTTCCAGCTCTTGTGCTAAATCCGTGAGCTTTTGATTGGCCTTTTGCTTTTGGAGTGCCAAGAGTTGTTCGATAAGTACAGTATCTAACGCAGGCATTCGGTTTTCGCTAATGCGATCTTTGCCGATAAACAACTGAGTACCACTAAAAGCTTGGCCATCCACCGCCCCTTTTTTTATGCCAGATTTGGGTCGGTATACATCCCCTTTAATGCGAGTATTGCCACATAGTACTACCGGCTTTCGGTTATCCTGAACATATAAGGCGGTGTAGGAACTTTTATCCACCTTTTCGCCCAAAATAGCCGCTTTTTGTAAGCTACGGGTACCAAAAGAAAAGGTCTGTTCTGCCTTTACTCGACCAATTTGGAAGAGTCCCCAGGCTTGCTTTGCAACGAATAACTGCTCTTCTTCTAATTGTATTTCGTCTATCTCATCCTGACCCCAGAAAGCCATACCCGAATAGATATTCCTCACCAGTTCTAGCTGCCGTAATTGCTGCTGCTGCAAGGCTTGGAAATGCTGTGCTAATGCAATCAACCCTACCGATAGCACTGCAATTAGAGTGGCCATCAAAAGGGCATAAAAAAGGGCACTAGCTTGTAGTCGCATCACTATATTTTTTTGATAATTGCTTTCAACTTGCTTCGTCTTTTTAGGTCATCGGCCTGCGTCATTTTAGGGAAGTCGCCAATACTCACACCAAACATACCCGTATCGATATACTGAATAATATGTGCTTGCTGGTAGCCTAGTTGTTTCGCTTCCGCTAAACGTTTTTCCGCATTGGCTTTTTTGGAAAAGGTGCCTACGATAACGTGATAGGGGAAGTGTTGCTCTACTTTTTGGTTAACTGCTTGACTAGCAGCAGGTGACTGTCTAGGAGAGCTATTTACCTTTGGTAGGACAGTGCTAGATACCACTTCAGTCTGCTCTTGTTTCGGAGAAAGATAGATTTTCAAAGGCTGCTGGCGCGCTTCCTCTTCATTTAAGAATAAGCGTTCACTTTTAGCTTGATAGGCTGTTGCAGCAAATTCGAGCTGGTAGGTTTGGTCAGCCTCCAAGCACAAAGAAAAGGTGCCTTCTCTATTCGAATACGTCTGCTCCTGCTTTCCACTATGCGTACTCTGTGCTCGAATACTGACCGACTTAACTGGGAAGTTATACACACCATCGATGATTACCCCCTTCACTTCTATGCAGCTAATAGCTGCTTGCATCCGCACAAGGTGACTTCTGCGTGCATCCCTTGCTGGTATGCGATACTTTTTCACTGCAAAACCCTTTTCAGAAATATAAAGCACATAGTCACTTGGGTGCGCAGGGAGCACTAACTTACCATCTTCATCTGTTTGTACAAAGCGCTGATATTTCTCCGATTGACTGCCAATTCCCACCGTATTCACCTTCACAGACACATTAGCTAAAGCCTGATCATCAGGATCAACTATAAATACCTCCCGCTCCATAACTACTTCTTCTTCAGGAGATTCCAAC
>JBCCRH010000192.1:0-10780 GCA_039208045.1 Bacteroidota bacterium | reverse complement strand
TCGGACTGGTAGCCATTGCCGCCAACCATCAACTCACTTCCATCGCGCCAGGTGCCCGACAAATAATTGTAATATTCAGTGGGGGTAGAGGGAGCGCGCATGGCTGGGGGTAAGCTGGGTGAATTATAGTAGATGGGCATAATGCTGGATAAGCCAAGCTCTTGACCCAATTCATTAAATGGGCCTCGTAAAAATTTGGTGGCCACCACTGCTGGAGGACTCACTAGGCCATCAAAAAGGCCGCAGGCTTCGTCTGTTGCTTCGCTATTGTAACCATACACTAGATTCCAATCGGTATTGGTGCCCAAATAATCGTTGTTGGGGCAGCCTACCGAAAAGGCTGTCAGAAATCCAGCTCGCGTTTCAACTAGTGGCTCTGTACCTCGATTAATAATCTTGTAGCGAACAAAAACGCTGTTATCAATGCCCTGCTCATTGTCACACGCAAAAGTGAATACCGTAGCATGTACTTCGACATTTAGCGAAAGCATACCTGAGCTATGTGCCCCAAAATCATTAAAACCAAACCAGACCATTTCTGCTGGTATGATAGGCTGTGCGCCGCACCCTCGTATCTCTACGATAGGGTAATCTCCATCGTCAGGATTGTATATGCCATTTCCGTTATTATCCCAAAAGGGAGCCAGTCCAGAGAACGTGGATGGCAAAGGAAAGTCATTATACTGTTCAAAGAAATGATTGTCTCTACCTGGCCAACCGAAGATAGCTTCTTGCGGATTATCAATTACTCCATTATCTTCAAAATCAAGCAGGTGGTTATTGATCTCTTCCTCTGTAACTCGCCAAAACTCATTTACCGCAAAAGGCTCTTGCGTATTTGGATCAATTAGACCTGGCTTAAAATCACTATTTTCCGTGGCATTATACTCTTGTATAGCGCCTTTGAGATTTCCGCTAGGGTCAAATCCGGAGAGCCACAGTCCGCCCACTTGGAGCATATCTACTCCTTCTGCTCCGCTAAAATTGCCTTTTGTATCGTCCCAAAAAAGTCGTCCATTGGTTGTCACTCCAACCTTGGTACTGTTTGCTCCTTCTAATGTAAATTGTATAGGGGCTTGTGCGTAAGAAAGGTGAGCTAAAACGCAACAAACTAATGAGAGTACTAATCTTTTGTTCATGTTTTTTGGTGTGAAGATAGAGTAAGCTGAACTGCGAGTCAACGCATTTTCTAAAGATAAGTCAGCTTGCTGAGTAGAGCATTTAGCTCTTTTTGTAGGTATTTGTGGCATGAAGACGTATGATTCTTCAACTTACAGACGTATACTGACGATTAATTGGTTTGCCACATGCAAACCAGTTAATGTGCAGTATATACTGTACCAAAGCGGTTTGCAATGTGGCAAACCACTTTGCGTCATGTATAACATCCGACTTATGAAAAGATACCTACTCTTCTTCTTGAAGCTTCTACTGTTTACCACCTTACCATTTATTGTTCTGCTCAAAGGAGCAGTCTATTTGCATGAACTGTATGCTTGGAATGCTTGGCTTTGTATTGCAGGCGGAATGCTGGGGAGCTCCGTTATTCTTTTGCTTTATTTCTGGTATGCTAGCTTCTGGTTTACTGG
This sequence comes from Bacteroidota bacterium, assembly GCA_039208045.1. GTDB lineage: Bacteria > Bacteroidota > Bacteroidia > Chitinophagales > Saprospiraceae > JBCCRH01. The sequence continues at coordinate 9,191 of JBCCRH010000192.1, read as the reverse complement.
CAACGCTTGGAATACGGGCTTGATGAAGCGGGGCTATTTCGTGTTGCTGGTGTTGGTGCTTACTTATTGTGTACCTAGTCTGCTCGTGCTATCGGCTAGTAATGCCAAACACGAATCGGTCCAGCAAGAATTCACGTCTTTGCACCCTATTCTACGACTGAGCATTAGTACTTTAATCCTGTTGGATAGCGATTTGCTTATCACAGATGCAAACCGCCAACCGGAAGATTACCGGCAAATGGGACTTCCCATAAAAGCCAATTCCTTGCATTATCCACAGAGCAATGGCTATGCACATGCCATTGATCTTCGTACCAAAGGGCATAGCGATCTTCGAAATTTCATGATCGCTCTGTATTTTAGAGCTATAGGTTTGAATACACTAAGGCATGTGGGTACTGCTGATCATTTGCATGTTTCCTTGCTGAGTCATGATCGCCCTGGGGCAATTTGAGTTGGTAAAATTGTATTAATTTTGAGAATACTTAATTCTAATCATCTACATGAATTTTATATACGCTCGGTTTGCATTAATGTCGCTGTTTATCGTGTTGGGAGTATTTTTCCATTTGCAGTATGGTATTGGGAGCGCTTGGTATTTCTATCTTGCTTTTGCCATTTTACTGTGTACGCATCTATTTTTTGGCTCGGTTTGGTTGGCTTTACAGCAAATACAGCAAGGGAAGCTCCAGAAGGCAGAGCAATTATTAAAATTTGTGGTGCAGCCCAAATGGTTGATTAAGCGCAATCGGAGTTACTATTACTTTGTAAAAGGACTCATTGATATGCAGGCTAAAAAGCTAGATCAGGCTAAGCTGGCGCTGGAAGAGGCTGTGAGTATTGGCTTGGGCCGAAAAAATGACAGGGCCTTAGCCTTGCTCAATCTAGCACACATTTATTTCCTGCAAAAAGACCTGAAGAGTGCGAAATTGTACACCCAGCAGGCCAGTGAGACGTTTCCTACAGATTTGATGATTAAAGACAATTTGAGCAAGCTGCGCCAAGCACTTCAAATGGATGCGCCTTCTACAAATGAGGGATAAATTCCTTACCTTAGCGAAAACGAAAAAAGAAAAAGATTTTAGATGTTTACCATTAATATTTATCTGCGATTTGCCTTGATGGGCCTGTTCATTCTTGGAGGAATAGTGTTGTCCTTCGTTCCTGGTTTCGGATTTTTATATGCCTTACCGTTCTTGCTGATCGGTATTAGCTTATTGGTGGGCTATATCTTACTGGGTACGGTACAAAGTGCTGCCCCGATGATGCAGACCAACGACTTTGAAGGCGCGGATCGTAGACTCAACCTTACCTTTTTTCCCAACCTACTCTATTCAACCAACAGAGCCTACTACTACATGATTAAAGGTTCTGTCGAATTGGCGCGTAAGAACATGGCGAAGAGTGAAGAATACCTCAAAATGGCGGAGGCTATTGACGTACCTAGCGATAATGAAAAAGCGATGCTTCAGCTCCAGCTGGCCAATATTGCCGCTTCGAAAAATAACTGGAAGAAGGCCCAAATCCATTATCGTGCCGCCAAGCAATTGAAGGTTACCGAGGAAGCTATAAAAGATCAGCTTAAGATGTTTGAAAAAGCGATCAATAATCGGGGGCAAGCCAATGCGGCTGCTCGCATGGGTAAGCAAGGCTCACAGATGATGCGCCAGGGCTTAGGCAAGAGCAAGCGCCGCCGCCCCAAAATGAAATAGCTTGGGCTGGTATCAGTTGCAGTTTTATCTGGGAGTCCTCTTAGCACTCCCTTTGTCTCCTCTTTTGGCTTATCTGGGGTTTAAAACCAAACGCTCAGTTGTCGTTTTGCCAGAAGCAAAAGAACCTAAAGGAATAACTACTGCTGAAAAAGATGGAGCACCCTTTCAGCTACTTTTACTGGGTGAAAGTACAATGGCTGGCGTAGGGGTGACTTACCATCGGGATGGTTTTGCAGGGGCTATGGCTAATCTCTTGACGCAGCAGCTCAACCGTCCAGTACATTGGCAAGTGGTCGCTAAAAATGGCCTTACGGCAAAAGGAGTACGTACAGAGCTTTTACCCAAAATACCAGTGCAGCGTTTTGATCTAATCTTAATTGGTTTGGGTGGCAATGACACCTTTGAGCTGAATACGCCAATGCATTGGGCAAAGCAAAATCGGCTGCTTATTCAAGAGCTACAACAGCTACAGCCGACCGTTCCCATCGTATATATTCATCTTCCGCCAGTAGGCCAATTTCCTGCTTTTCCGAAGCTCATGCAGCTTTTTTTGGGTGGGCTGGTGCGCCTTCATGGCAAGGCGCTTGATCGCTTGGTGGGGCCATTACCTGGGGTGTGGTTTTGTTCGGAGCAGATTGCTTCGCTGCTTTTGAAAGGCCCAGCTGGGTCTGATTTCACTGCCCAAGAGCTATTTAGCGATGGGGTACATCCTTCGGCGCTAACGTACCGGCTTTGGGCGGGGGAGGTGGCCGATTATCTACGCGCTCGGCCTAAAACCTTGGAGGTTTTTCCTGGCTGAAACTGGCCAACCTCCAAGGTTTGATCCTGCTACGTGTAGATAAAGACGCAGAAACGCCAAAATTCCACAACTTTTTTGAAGGAAATTTAAAATTATTTCGCTCCCACTCTGCCCATCCAGCCTTTTGCGAAGGCATTGAGCACAAATAGAATCGAAATAAACATGGATAAGCGAGCAATCATATCGCCCCAGATAACGTAAAACGTGATGCGGTCATTCATCAAAATGGTATCTCGGATGGCGATGGGCTCATCGTAATCGGTGGCTTGTAAAATATCTCCACGTTGGTTGACGAAAGCGGAAATACCTGTATTGGCAGAACGCGCAATACTGCGGCGCGTTTCGATGGCGCGAAGCGATGCAAAGCGCAGGTGCTGCCGATGTCCAGCAGTGTTGTCCCACCAGCCGTCGTTGGTCATAATGAAGCCTGCTTGCGCTCCTTTTCGGACATAGCCGGCATGGAATTCTCCAAATACTGACTCATAACAAATGATCGGCGCTACACGCCCTTGCGCACTTGCAAAGACCGAGCGCTGCTTCTGCGTGGCTATCCCTGCGGTAGTCCCTCCTATAGATTCCACTAAGGGTTTCAAAAAGAAGAAGAGCTTTTTAAACGGGAAAATTTCGGGGCCAGGGACGAGCTTGGATTTCCGATAGAGCGGAATACTATCGCTCGTACTGTTGATTTGCAAGGCGGCATTAATGGTCTCAAAATAGATCATCTTTCCATTACGCCCTTGCCTGCTACGCACCGCTTCGGAGTGGGGCTCGTTTTCTTCAAACACATTATAAGCGTTGGCTCCCGTGACTAGCTGTACATTGGGATAATCGGCCAAAAAGGCTTTTAGTTTTCGGATACTTCGGTAAGAAGACAGCTCGTCGATTTCTACATAGCCGAAGCTAGATTCTGGGAATACCAAGTAGGCCGTAGCATCCGTCATCTTTTCCTTACTCAGTTGGATAAATTCCTCGATCTGCTTCGACTCTGGCACTCTAAATTTAACGTAGTGCGGTTCATAATTGGGCTGTACTACTACCACCTCAGAAGGCGTTCCTTGCTCTTGGTAATTGTAATACCAAATCATCCCTCCCACAATGGGCACTATAATCAAGCTACCAAGCTGCATCAGCTTAGACCAAGCTATCCCTCCATTTTTACGCCAAGTAGTAAATAAATGGAAAACCAGTACATTGGCCACCAGCACCCACAGGCTTCCGCCAAATACCCCAGTATATTCGTACCATTGTACCCAGTGGTAGTACTCGGCAAAACCATTTCCCAGTGTGAGCCACGGCCAAGTTAAGTCCCAATTTTGGTGTAGGTATTCAAAAGTGATCCAATAGAAAACAAATGATCCATAAGCTAAGCGAGGTGCATTTTTAGCCGTATGGTGGAAAAGTATGAAAGGAATACACATCAAAAAGGAATTGGCCAAAATGGCAACAGTCCCTGCACCTAGCGAAGAATTAGACACCCAATAGGTAGCAATGATATTCCATAATACAAAGGTCTGATAAGCATACCAATAAACCACTCCCCAGCGCTTGCCCTGCTGCCGCGCCTCCGACTCTACGATCAATAAAGGCACAAAACCCACAAACAGTAACCAAGGCACTGGAATAATATCTGGAAAACCAATCCCCAGCAGCACACTACTCCCCGCAGATAAGCCTAACCAGCGCCATGTATTTTCCTTAGCCAACCACCCGCTCCCTAGCAGCACCAGACCACCCCATGCAGAAAGCAACAGCCAGAGCGTCCGATACCCCCATAGTAACTCCTGAGCAGATAAGCGGTACATATCATAAGCGACAATCGCCGCTACCAACAGCAGCGCACCAGCAATTCCCAATGCAATATTTCGTTTCACCCGTTATCCAGTTTTATCCCACAAGTTTACTAATTTTCAAACTCCTAAACGCTAAAACGCCCCCACTCTTAAACCAATTAACCATCTATTTGCAAATGATCGAAATAATTGAGTCAAAATCATTAAGCTGGGCAATATCGCGGGCAAGGGTTAGGTCGCTACAAGCTTCAGGATAGTTCTTAAGTCCCAAGTGAATCTGTCCGCGTAAGTAGTGAAACTGAGCATTGCCCTCAAAGAGTTGGATCGCCTGGTCGAGCTTGGCAATCGCTTCGCGAGGCTGCTCCTTATTGTAAAGCTCTACGCCTTCAGTAGCAAATGTACTAGCCTGATTATAATTATCTACTTTTGTCTGGCAGTGTGCCTCTTCGGGTAAAAAAGTCATCACTAGCTGATAGGCACTGGGCACTTTCTGGCCTTCGTGCTCAGCCACTGTCCATTTCCCAATGGTAGAGGTAGACGCATTGGTCGCAGAATACCAAAAGTCGAAGCCTAAGCCGCTGTAATCAATCAGATCTAGTACCCTAACGTTCCCTTGACGATCAATGAGTAATTTCACATCCATATCGCCAATAAAGCAGCTATCTTTAGCAGATGCTGGGTATTCGAGCCGATCGTTGATATGCTTTGCGAGGGCGTCTGCTCCACCCTCAAATTCCAAGGGTTTATCGGTAATTACCCATACACTATCTTGCCCCATCATTACAAATGGATCTTCCTTTTCTAGCTTAAAGCTAATTGGGATGGTCTTTTGCGTACGTACGGGCTTGCCATCTTTTAGGCCAGGCACCCAACGCACCCCGTCAGGCGTCATTCGGTTAATAACTCGAAGTGCTTCTTCACCACATCCACCACCAATATCTTTTAAGACGGTGCTATTGGTAATGGTACCATCTTTTTCTACTACAAAACTCACGACTACTTTACCTTGAATGGCTTTGGTGCGTGCTTCCAGAGGATACTCTATATTTTGATAAATATAAGCTAGCATAATACGCTGTGCACACTCTTTTTTGGCAGCTAGTGTAGTGTCAAAACGCTCGCAGCCAGGAAAGCGAGGCATATCTGGTAGTGCCCGATAGATGGTCGTATCTGAATCTGCTACGGTAGTGCTAGTAGCGTCCTCCTGCCCCATCAGTGGCATGCTCAAAACGAATAGTAAAATTCCTACAAAAAGTTCTCTCATTTGAATATTTATTTTCAATCTAAATCTTTAAAAAATTTACTGCATTTGCTGCGCAACTTCCTCCACTTTATTCCACACTCTGAAGACATTCTGATAGCAAATCTTTGCAATATCCTCTTCGGAATAGCCGCGTCGGAGTAGCTCATAAATGAGGTTTGGATACTGGGATACGTCTTTTAAACCAGTAGGTAATGAATCCCCTACCCCATCGTAATCAGAGCCAAGCCCCACGTGATCAATTCCGGCTAGTTTCACCACATGGTCAATATGATTAGCTACCATCTTCACATCAGAAAAGAGTGTTGGATGCTCTACTCTAAACGCCTCAATAATGGGCTTTGCTGCCGCATCAGCACGCTCCAAGCCTTTCTTCGCCAACTGCTCATTTAGCATATTACGCAAGGAATCCCGCCGCTTCGAAAAGTTGCCGTCTAAGAAGGAAGAGCCAAAGTTAATCTGAATCACTCCGCCATTCTTCCCCAGTTTCTTGATCATATCGTCGCCCATATTGCGTTCGAAGCCCGGCGTGTATTTTCTTGCAGAGGAGTGCGAGGCAATGCAAGGCGCTTTAGTTAGCTCCATTACCTGATAAAAAGTATTGTCAGAGACATGGGAAATATCCACCATGATACCCACTCTGTTCATCTCCGTTACGACCTCACGGCCAAAGGGACTGAGTCCTTTCCACGTTCCCGTAGTGTCGTAGGAAGAGTCACAGATGAGGTTGTCTTTGGAGTGGGTGAGGGTGATATAGCGAATACCACGCTCATGAAAATAGGCTACATTTTTTAGGTCGTCGCCTATTGGAGCACCATTTTCCATCCCTAAGGGTAGCGAGATGATACCTTTCTTAAAATTCGCCTCTACCTCCTTTGGCGAGACAGCCACTGCAAACTTATCAGGATGCGCCTCTGCAATGCCACCTATCATATCAATCAACGAATCTGCCAACAATTTTGCACCGCCTTCTACCTGATAGCGCGCAGGAATGTAAATAGACATAAAGGGCGCATCTAGCCCCCCTTTTTTAGCCCGTACATAGTCAAAATCTCCTTTATCGGTCTCAATAGGGATACCAATATATTCCTTAGTCATTCGGAAATTGGTGACTTTAAGTCGATAGGGTAAATCTACGTGGCCATCTGTAATAATGTATTTGTGCGCTAATTCGTCAGCCAAGACCTTTAGTTGGGTGTCCGTCATCGTATTAACAGGTAACTGTTTCGTTGTTTTGCAAGCTGCTATGCCTAAGCCAAGCAGTAGGCTTAAAAGTAAATATCTCATAATTAAGTTGTTGTAGAGTTTCTAATTTCAAAGGTAGGTTGGTTAACCGAAAAATGGGAATTTTCAGCTAAAAAAGCATTTCCACACATCCTTTCCCACAAAAATGCTGTTCAGGTTCTTGTAACGATGTAAAAATTCATGCAGGATAAAGTTGTATTGATTACCGGTGGCAACTGTGGAATTGGTAAGGCCACAGCTATTGGTTTGGCTCAGCAAGGAGCACAGGTGGTTATTACAACCCGCCGACAAAAACAGGGCGAAAAAGCAATAGCTGATATACGAAGGCAAGCAGGTCATGACCGAGTCTATGGACTGGCCTGTGACTTGAGTGACCGACAAAGTGTCAACGATGCCATTCTCCACTTCCAACAGCAATTCCAGCAACTTGATGTGCTTATTAATAATGCTGGCCTGTTTTGTAGCCATTTACACAAAACGAAAGAAGGCTTTGAGATGCAATTTGGCGTCAACTACCTGGGCCATTATCATTTAACCAATCAGTTACTTCCCCTACTAGAACATAGCCGCGATCCTCGCGTCATTAATGTATCCTCTATTGCCTATTTGCATGGTACGATTGACTTTGAGAATCTGAGAGGAGAGAAAAAGCCCTACAATGGCCTCAAAGCATATGCCCAATCTAAGTTAGCCAATGTACTATTTACTCGTGAACTAGCACGCCGACATACTAAACTTAGTACCAACTGTTTGCATCCAGGAGTAGTGCGCACCAAGTTTGGCAATAAGCATTCTTCCTGGTACCTATCGCTATTTTGGCAATTTTGGAAAATGTTTATGAGCTCTCCCCAACGAGGTGCAGCAACGCCTATCTTTTTAGCGTCAGCACCTACTATCAGAGGAGTTAGCGGTGCCTTTTTTGATGAAAATCAGCACCAACGCACCCTTGATGGTCATGCCAAGAATGATATTCTCGCCAAGCAGCTCTGGGATAAGAGCAAGGAGTGGACGGCAAATTGGTAAGCTCTGGATTTTTTTAGTTAGATTTGTAAAGGGCCTGTTGATTTTACCCCCCTTATAAATGGGCATTCTTCTTTTTTCCAAGTTAGAGAGAAACTTCCACTGGGTATCATCGTCAAAAGACTGATAAAACATATTTAAATGAAGAAGATACTTTCATTAGCGTTTTTCATATGCTTATTTAGTATTGTTGGATACGCCCAAGATAAGCCCTCTTATTGTGATGATATTCCAGATGAATACTCCAAGGGAGTTATCAAGAAGAAAGGAGCCTTACCCAAATTTACCACCAAAGCAGTCAAGCTGTACAAGGTGCAAGTCGCCATTTTAAGGAACACTAATCCAGAAAGCTATCCTTTTCATTCTAGCCTAGTGGCTCGTTACCGCCCTTGCGAACAGGTATGGGTAGTAGAGTCTAAAAAGACGTTCAAAACCCGAAGCGAAGCCGACAAAGAAAAAGCAAACCTTCGAAAATTAGGCTATGGCGGCTGCTATGTTACCACCATTCTTGGGTATCAATAATCCAGCAGTGCCCCTATTGCTGCTGCCACTTTCTCGATTGATGGAACCATAGCTTGCTCCAACACACTGTTTAGTGGAATAGCTGGTGTATTTGCTGAACCTATCGTGCGCACGGGCGCATCCAAATACTCAAAGCACTGCTCCTGAATTCGAGCAGCCAAGCTCTGTGCAAAAGTACCATTTACCGATTCTTCCGTTACTACCAAGACTCGACCGTGTATTGCCGCCCGCTCCATAATGCGCTCGGTATCCAGTGGGTACAAGGTACGCAGATCAAGCACTTCTACCCGCCCTTCATACGCCTCAGCCGCATTTATCGCCCAATGTACACCCATTCCATAGGTTGCCACCAAGAGCGAATTACCTACTTCTAGTGCTTCCCCTCGCGCCTCCAGTGCCATTCGAGCTTTACCGAAAGGGATCACATAATCGGCAGCTGGCTCCACTGTTTTAGCTGCTTCTGTGCCCCGAACTTTTGACCAGTATAAGCCTTTATGCTCGAAAATAATCACGGGATTAGGATCGTAATAGGCCGACTTCATCAAGCCTTTCAAATCTGCTCCTGTGCTGGGATAGGCGATCTTCACCCCTCGAATATTAGCCACTACCGATTCCATACTCGACGAATGATAAGGTCCACCTGAGCCATACGCTCCAGTAGGTACTCTGATGATGCAGCTCACCGGCCACTTACCATTACTCAGGTAGCACGATCGGCTTACTTCCGTAAATAGCTGGTTGAGCCCTGGCCATAAATAATCTGCAAATTGCACCTCCACTATTGGCTTTAGGCCCACTGCTGACATCCCCACTGTACTGCCAATGATGAAGGCCTCCTGAAT
>JBCCRH010000191.1:0-10809 GCA_039208045.1 Bacteroidota bacterium | reverse complement strand
CTGTTCAGGATAGGGGAGCAAGTGGGAATGACCATTGATTCTCATCATGACTACTACGAATTAAGGTGGCGGAACAAGTCTATTCCTTTATCAATTTTTTAAGACTTATAAGTCCATTCGTTTTATTCGAAATCTTTACAAAATAGATGCCTTTCGGCAAATCAGCAATGTCCATCGTATGGGTCTGGCCCAAAGGCGTGAGGGTACGAAAACTGCGTCCAATAGCATCGAATAATTCGATTTGATCTAAGTTCCAATTCCCCTGAATCGTCAGCTCCTGTTGAGCGGGATTGGGGGATAGCTCAACCCAGTTGTCTGGACTATTGGTGACGGAGGTAATATCGGGATTAAAAAAGCCAAAGTCTACTGTATTATTGCCACTAGCATCATAATTAAAATAACAATTAAATGCATCACCGTCATTTAGTGGTTCTTCATCTAGGGATAAGGTGACAATGCCAGACATAATATCGGTAAAAGGGGCTCCAAAGCCATTATTATCTAGGTCTACATCGTTATTAGCATTAGCTACAAAACCATTGGTAGACTGAAATCCATGCAGTGCTTGGCCGGGCTCCCAATTATCTATTTGCCACACAAATACGACATAATTACCCGGCTGTAGACCAGAAAAACTGTAATAGCCTTCCGCATCTGTGACTTGCACACCTCCAAACCCTTGCCAGTCAGGAATAGCATCGCCATCCGAATCGCCCCAAATCACCAGCGAAACACCAGGAATTCCAGGCTCATCCGGATCATTAATCCCATCCTGGTTGAGGTCATTCCACACCCTATTCCCAATGGATACAATACCCGGAGAAACTTGCTGCGCACAATCGCCATAACAATAAGCCATATCATTAATGGCAAGAATCATCTCATCACCAAGGGCTTTTCCAATATTCAGAAACGTAAGGGCATTATTGTTGAAATGGTGAATGGCATCCTCAGGCGATTCGGAGGCATCCAAAAAGAATGGTTTAGTATCCACAAAGCCTACCCGACCACCAAATAGTGAATCATTACAAGCTACCGCTTCCTGTGCTGGGGAAACCATCGTTTGCATACTTTGCACCCAAGGATCATCACTTAGCGGAAACCCTCCATGGCCAGAATTGGCGATAACGACAGGAAGGTTTGGAGCATCTAAGTCATTTCTTACATCATCCACTAGATGATAAAGATTGCTCTCATATTCATTCAAGTAAGCATCTGTTTCTCCATCGTTCCAGCCTTGGAACCAGGCAAAACCGGTGAGTTCGAAGTTCGAAGTTTCGATGGTTGGGAATTCGGTGGCTAAGTTTTGCGTAACCTTCTGTACGGTTTGAATCATAGCATCATAGTACTCACCCGTCTCTCCCGTTGCTGAAGGCGGACGAAAATCGACCGCAAGATTCTTCCCTCCCCAAGCTGTTTTGATTATCAATACTGGATCATCGTAGTACGTATCTAGCTGGTGGGCAAACATTAGTTCTGGCCCAATCAAATCTGAGTACGCACCCTGGCCTACGGTGACGTTTGTTCTAATGGTATCTTCATTATTCGCAAAGTAGAGGAAAGCGCCCTCCAAGGTATTCCAATTATCACTCGTTCCAATCCTTGACCATTCGTCATCCATATCATTTTGGATAACGGCCTCCAAGGTGCCAGCATTATCGCCTTCCGCTCCGATGGCCCCATAACCTTGCATATTGGATTGGCCTGCCAATACAAAAACCCTGACCTTTCGTGCAGACTTCTCTTGTCGTGTCACTATCGGTACATACCCAATTTCTAAGCCTGCCGGAGGCTCTACGATTCCATTAGGATCAAGTGTCGCTATTTCACCAATAGTTGGAGACGCTAGATACTCCTCTTTGTGACTCCAATTCGCATGAATTTGTTCCACTCGATTTTGTAGGGCATCTCGAATGTCATTGGGGAGATTAGCGTGGATAATGGCAGGTTGATCCACAAAGCGGTACCAATAGTAGGTTAAGGTAGTTCCATCGCCCATTTCTGCTTGGAAGGGGCCAGCAGTAGGGCCAGGGCTATTCCAAGGGCCATTTGGGTCTTGCCAATGGCAATCGGGTTCTAATGGAGTTAAATAGGTAATTTCTGTTCTTGGCGTAGTAGGTACAACAGCTTCCAATAAATTGGTAGAAGCAGGCACTTCCGTTTCCTGGATGTAATGCCATTCATCATCCGATTCAAGCTTAAAATATTCAGGTAAGACAAAGCGCCCCTCTTTTTCAAAAACCGCATTTAAGTTATACTCAAACCCCATGATATTGGTGGTGAGTTGCACATTATCGATATAGTCTAAATGGATCTCATGAACCAAGTCACCCCCAGAAATTTCAGCTGCCATAGCCCCGCCATTATCTACAAACGAAACCCCATAAGCACCCGAACTAATCAGGCCTGCACTAACGGTAGCACCGCCATTAAACCAAGCCTCCATCGCATTCCAAAGCGCATCTTTTGAATAAACGGTAATTTGATTCAGAATCATGGAGTTATCCGCATTACTCGCTGGAAACTGCAATCGCTCTAGCTTCGCATAGCGATTCCCTTCACTGTCTTGGGAGACTAAGGCAGGCGAGCCCGCATGTTCGATACCAAAAGCTACATTAGGATCTGACGGTCTGGTGTCCAAAAATAAGCCTTCTAGGGCAGGATTTTCCAATACGGGTTCGGTCCAAAAAGTGGGTAAGAAAAAGGTGGCAGGGCCTTTAAAGTTCGTCGTATTTAAAAATAGTGTCCAACATTGATTCCCTGTTGTGATAGCTTGACCATTAGTTTGGGTCATCACCTCCGTCAAAGGCAAGGGCAGGTAGCCATAGCCCAAGAATTCCCCATTGAGACTTTGGGCCATATTTAATCCATCGGGTGCCCACAATAAGCGATTGGATAACTGCGCCACCCCATATTTCCCACCAGGAGTACTCCAATCCCGCTGGCCATTCGCCAACAAATCGCTTCTACCGGCCCCCGGGCCATTTGCCCAAGCAAAAAAGTTATAGGAAACACCACCCATGATAAACTTTGGCACCTTCGTCCCAAACCTAGTATCATGCCACCAACCTAGCCCACCTTCGATGGTCGTATAGAAATCATCTGGCTCACCACCTGCTCGCTGAGTCGTCATCCAACTACTAGTCAATCCCATCTGGAAATGCTGAGGCCCAGGGTAGTTCCGAAAGATAGGCCAGGCCGCACTATACATGGTATAGCCCGCACCAAAGGACGGATCACTCACCTCTTCCGTAGTCACCCAAGTGAAGCCGGTACGCTCCCCATCCACCACTTGTGCCGTAGCGGAGAAAGATAGAAGGGCGAAAACGAGGAGGGAGAGGTAGGTAGCGATAGCATAATTCATAAGGTTGTAGTTCGTTTAGTGAGCAGTTAATAATTAGAACGTTTTTTCAAAATAAAACTATGTTCGGTAAAAGTAGCAAGTTGTGTTTCGGAATTTTTGTGAAATAAAAAAAGACTTGCTTTCCTAAAATACGAAAGCCGCAGCCAATAGATTTGGCCACGGCAATTCTGATCGTTTTATCGCTCTTTCCCCTAAGGAATCGCCGGCGTATTAATCTTAGCAATCGCCGCCTCAATCTCTTCCTTCGTAATCTCATGCTTCACCAAGTTACCACTCAAGTACTGGTCATAAGCGGCCAAGTCGAAGTGGCCGTGGCCACACAAGTGGATTAGGATCGTTTTGGAAACGCCCTCTTCTTTACACTTATTAGCTTCTTGTATGGCAGTGGCGATAGCGTGGTTCGTTTCTGGGGCGGGGATGATGCCTTCTGCTTTCGCAAAAAGGAGGCCTGCCTCGAAGCACTCTAGCTGGTCGTGGGAGATGGCTTCGATCAATTGATCTTTGAGCAGTTGGCTGACTACTACGCCTGCACCGTGATAGCGCAAGCCGCCTGCGTGAATAGGAGCGGGGACGAACGTATGGCCCAGCGTATACATCGGCATGAGTGGCGTCATCCCCACCATATCGCCAAAGTCGTAGCGGAAGACGCCTTTGGTCAATTTAGGACAAGAAGCGGGCTCACTCGCGATGCAACGGATATTTTTACCCTCCTCCAAATTCATGCGGATGAAGGGAAAACTGATGCCTGCAAAATTGGAGCCACCACCAAAAGGAGCCACGACAATGTCGGGTAAATCACCGGCTTTCTCCATTTGCTTAACGGCCTCTAAGCCAATGACGGTCTGGTGCATGAGTACGTGGTTGAGTACGCTACCTAGGGCATACTTGGTGTGGTCATCCTGCACGGCACGCTCCACCGCCTCCGAAATGGCGATACCTAAGCTGCCGGGCGAATCCGGATTTTGTGCCAGCACCTGGCGACCCGCATCGGTTAAATCTGTTGGTGAAGCAAATACCTTGGCACCCCAGGAGTTCATCATCGTTTTGCGGTAGGGCTTTTGATGGTAGCTGATTTTTACCATGTATACTTCGCACTCAATATCGAATAGGTTACAGGCGAAGCTTAGGGCGCTTCCCCACTGGCCTGCGCCTGTTTCTGTGGTGATGCGTTTTACGCCTTCTTGCTTATTGTAGTAGGCTTGCGCAACGGCCGTGTTGGGCTTGTGCGAGCCAGAAGGACTAACGCCTTCGTATTTGTAGTAAATCTTCGCCGGTGTATCTAACATCTTTTCGAGCTGGTGTGCTCGGAACATGGGCGTTGGGCGCCACACTTTATATACATCGCGTACTTGCTCTGGTATTTCAACCCACTTTTCAGTGGCTACCTCTTGCTTGATGAGCTCCATTGGGAAGAGCGGCGCTAAAGCATCGGGGCCGATGGGTTCTTTGGTGCCTGGGTGGAGTGGGGGAAGAGGCTTGTTGGGCATATCATGAACGATATTGTACCACTTCTCTGGAATTTCCTTTTCGGTCAGTAAGATTTTCTTTTCCATGTCATTTACCATTTTATATTTTGCGAATCTAGTTTTGTTGTGGCTTCAGCGCTTGTAAGGCTTTGAATAAAGCACCATCTTTAGAAATCATAGCGCCGCCCTCTAGCATATCAAACAGCTCTGCTTCTCTCACTTTAGCGTAAGCTTTTTCGGCGGAGTACAGTCTCAGGGAAGCATCTGAAAATTTGTATTGGCCAAGCATCAAGGTAGGATCAGCAGTGGTGGTAAAATCGAGATCGTTCTCGCCTTCTGCGGTCAATCCCAGGAGGATGATCTTATCTTTTAGGCAATGAAAGGTTTTTACATCTTTGGGCGTCCTAAATTCTAAGTATTCGATCTTAGAAAGCACTTTTTCAAAGACGATATCGCTGAATACTCCGATGAGTTGCTCTACTTTCTGCGGAGCGGTCTCTTTGAGTTTGACCCAATCATCCGCCGTGACGGTGTTGCTAGATAGGAATTGAACAAATTCTGGTTCTAAATCTTTTAGTTCTTCTTGACTCAATCGCCGGTACTTCATGTATAAAATTTAACTGAGTACCAAAGTTAAGTAACGAAACTACTGATCTGTCCTTTTTTTTGTAAAATTGCACAAAACAAACGGAGACCATGGAATTTGTAATGCCTGATTTTGCAAACGCGGCCGTCTGGCTAAGTTTACTCACACTTACCTTTCTCGAAATTGTACTTGGGATTGACAATATCATTTTCATCACGATAGCATCCAACAAGCTTAAGCCAGAGGAACGCCCGAAAGCTACGAATATTGGGCTGATTTTAGCGATGGTGATGCGGATTGGGCTCTTGTTTGGTATTTCTATTCTGGTAGCGATGGAGGAGCCTTGGTTTAGTTTTAATACGGAATTTATTAAGGGAGGATTTTCTGGGCAGAGCTTGATCTTGATAGCAGGGGGATTATTCCTTCTATATAAAAGTACTTCTGAGATTCATCACAAATTGGAAGGAGATGAGGCGGGGCCTGACGGGGCGGGTAAAAAAAGCAGTACTCTGAGTTCTGCGATCATTCAGATTACCATTATCAACATCGTCTTTTCATTTGATTCTATTCTCACAGCAGTGGGTATGACGAATGGGGTGCAGGGAGCGCTAGTTATCATGGTGGTCTCTATCGTGATATCTGTTCTCATTATGATGTTGTTTGCCACTCCGGTCGCCAATTTTGTGAATAAGCATCCAACGATTCAGATGCTAGGCTTAGCCTTTTTAATTTTGATTGGCTTTATGCTTATTGCAGAGGGAGCGCATTTAGCACACTTGACGATTGCTGGATCGGAGGTAGGAGCAGTGCCCAAGGGGTATCTTTATTTTGCTATCGCATTTTCGTTATTTGTAGAGTTTTTGAATATGCGCTTGCGCGGTGGCCGTAAGAAAACAGTTCAGTTGCATGGAGTGAAGGAAGAGGCTGTGAGGGAAGGTATTTTAGAAGCCAATGAATCCTAGAGCATGTTTGGACTTTACCCTTTCGGCTGCACTTGCTAAATTCTGTCCTGCACTTCGTTGCTCTTTAGTCGTGTAGCTACGGCTATACTCCCGCATCGCGCCTTGTTCAGAACAAAATTTAGCGGCGTTCGCTCAAAAAGCAAAATCCAAGCATGCTCTTAAACTACTTTAACAGGCTGGTAATTTCGTTTAACGATTTTTTAGATACATTTTTTCTGGTTTGCGCTTATTTTAGTGTTAAATTTTTACAGCACACAATAACTGCCAAAACGAAATCGACCATGAAAAACCTAACTTTCCAGCCTTACTATTTCTTTTTTCTATTTGCATTTTTTCTTGCTGCCTGCTCGTCTCCGCAAGATCTATTAGAGCAGGGAGACTATGACCGTGCGGTATACCTGGCTATCGATAAACTAGCTGGTAAGAAAAAGCGTGCCAAGCACGTGCAAGCCTTAGAAGAGGCATTTGCGAAAGCTACCCAACGCAACCTGTACCAGATTGAGCGGCTCAAAATGGAGAACCAGGCCGCCAACTGGGAGCGTATCTACGACCTTTACGTGACGATGCGTAAAAGGCAAGATGCGGTCAGACCGCTCTTACCATTAGTTGATCAAGATGGCGTACAAGCGTCTTTTAAATTTGTGCGAACAGATCAGCTCGAATTAGATGCACGGAGAAAAGCTGCTGATTTTCACTACGTAGATGCACAAAACTTACTGCGCCAGGCCGAAAGTGGAGATCGCCAAGCTGCCAGAGCAGCTTATATAAAATTAGAAAAAGTAGAGCGGCTAGAACGCAACTACAAGAACATTCGCACCCTGGAGCAGCTTGCGCTAAACTTAGGGAACACCCGTATTTTCTTACATCTCCAAAATGATGCGCCGACGATTCTTCCTGCATCTTTCGAGCGAGAGTTGCTGAGTTTTTCTTTGCAAGACTTAAATTCTAACTGGCAAACCTTTTCGACTAGGAATGACCCCGAACAGCCACCGCATTACGAAGTAGTAGTACGGTTTACAAATATTGCAGTTAGTCCAGAATCGATTAGAGAGCGAGAATTTGAAGAGTCAAGAGAAATTGAAGATGGATTCAACTATGTGTTGGACGAAAAAGGGAATGTGATGAAGGATACGCTAGGTAATGATATAAAGGTGCCCAACACAGTGCTAGTGCGCGCACAAATACTAGAAAGCTTACAACAAAAGAGCGCTAATCTCTCAGGAGTGGTAGAAATTATGGATAAAGTGAACGGTAGTTTACTACACCGCGAGCCTATTTCAGTCAATACAGTATTCGAAAACTACGCTTCGACCTTTAGAGGCGACAAAAGAGCGTTAACTCAAGAAACCAAGCGATATATTGGTAATCAGCCCGTACCTTTCCCGACGGATGCAGATATGCTTTTACTAGCAGCAGATGAGCTAAAGCCCATCGTGCGCAACTTCCTTAGGAATAATAGAAAGATGATCTAAATTAGATTTGTTCCGCCAGTCGCGAATGAGCGAAAGCGTAGCAAATTTTATTCTGAACAAGGCGAAAAACGTAGGCGTCCTCCTCAGGCGGACGGCGAGGCTTTTTAACGCAGTGCAGGATAAAATTTTGCCGCTTGTAGCCATTTAGTGGCTGGCGAAACAAGTCTATTAAACTATTTGAACTGGATATTTGAGCTGGGAGGACATTTACTTGCTCTCGGCTCATTCTCCTCTTGGGTCAAGGTCCAAGTTTCGCCTAGTAAGGAACTGTAGCATAATTCCAGCTCTAGGTCATTGATAGCACGTTCTTGAAGAATTCTCGTTTCATCATTCCAGGGAAGCCCTACTAAAACCACCTTCTCTCCAGCAGGAATAACAGACTTGTAGATGCTATTCGCTCTCATGTTACTGTAAGAAATACCATGCCCATCAGGAAAAAAGTAATCGGCGATCTCTAGCCAGTTCCTAAAGTAGTCTTCCTCCACGTGTATGGTAAAAGATTCAATCTTTGCTAGGCCCACTCCATTATTGACTAATCTTAACTCAAAGCCTTCACTATTGTAGTGTGTTTGAAGTGCAAGATGTGGGTAAATAGAAGCTGACTGCTGGACATTCATCGTCTGCACTTCTTTGATCGAAACATACAGCGAGCAGACGCTAACAAATAAAGCAGAAAGCGCCACAATATTACTCAGGGTAAAGAATTTATTGAAATCGATTTTGGTAGCCATATTACTGGGTAGATTTACTTACATATCGCTGTGTTCCAATATATTGATCATCTGGCAGACCATCGCCATCCCAATCGAGTAAACTTCGGAATTCACCAGTACCATTGTTGAAAAGGGTGACTTTGTAGATGTAAGTTACGGTGGGCTCAATAAGCATTAGGGTATCACCTATGGTGTTCCAGAGTCCTTTATTGACATTGATGAGCGTATCATTGGCAGCACCACGGTATTCGGAACGAAACTTATTATCTAATTCGTAATAGGTTTTGATGGGTTTGATGCCAAGGTCAGTTTCCCAGGTCTCCTCACTAACTTCAAACACATAGCTGGAATCTTTACCTTCGGCAGAGTTTACTTCTACTCGTACAGATACCGTTTCCCAGACGCCAGGCATGGCTTCTTCTAGGGACTTTGTACTCTTATTGGTAGTTGTAGCATCTGTACTTTCAGGGTTGGATTGGCAGGCCCAAACCAACATCAAGACGGAGAAAAATAATAAATATCGCATCTGATGAAATTGATTTGGGCCAAAAATATGAAAAGTATATTAAGATTTACTCTCCAAATCTCCAGAACCAGATATTCTTGATTTAACTCTTGGGCGACCCGCATAGTCAACATCTCCAGAACCAGAAATGCGCACATCCAAATCATCTACGGCATGTATGGAACAATCGCCGGAGCCAGACACTCGAATGCTAGCTTCTGGTGTCTTTAGGTCCATCGCCGAAATATCGCCAGAGCCAGAAATAGCAGCTTCAAAGGAACTAGCGCTTCCCTTCAGCTTTAAATCACCTGAACCACTCACTTTGGCACTTACTGCTTTGGCTTCAAATGCCAAGTTTATATTTCCTGAACCGCTTACGCCAATGTACAAATCGTCTAAATTGTCAAATTCGCCTTTGCCATACACATCGCCTGAGCCGCTCACCGCTACGCCAGTCAGATAGGGTATCGTAATGTATACTTCTATTCCTTTCTGACTGTTGACATTCTTATCGAATTTGATTTTCCATTGCTTGTTATTTACTTCTGTGTTAATGAGGTCAATCAGATTTTCTTGTGCTTTGACTACTACTTCTTGTGTATTTCCTTGCTTGATATATACATCAGCGCTATTCGTGACTTTAATTGCATCGAAGGAAGCAAGTTCCAGCTTACGCTCTACCATAGGGCCTTTGCCTTTAACACCTGATCCCCATCCCCACTGGGCAGATAAGGGTAATGTGTAAACTAGAGTGACTGCCATGAACAATAGGAGCTTTTTCATTGGTATAGTTGTTTTGATGAATAATGATGATGTAAGAGACAAAGCCTCTTTGCGAAAGTTGCAATAAAGGCCTGTTTGACACAGGTTTACCGATAAATCGAATAGAAAATTCGACAATTCCCTTATTTCTAGTATTTTTCGGCACAAGCGAAAATTATGGCTTTACTACGAACAACTTTTCTACTCGCCATTGGACTCCTATTGAGCGCATTAGGTTGCAAACCAAGTACTACCTCTCCCGAAGAAATACCAGCTTTTGCTGAAAACGGGGTCAATATAGTGGTAGAAATTCCGGCAGGAACCAACCACAAGCTAGAGTACAACAAAGAGACAGGGCAGTTTGAAAATGATATTAAAGACGGGCAAGTACGCATTATCAATTTCCTACCTTATCCTGGTAATTATGGGTTTGTTCCATCTACTTTAATGGACAGCGAAAGAGGGGGGGATGGTGATGCGCTAGATGTTTTAGTCATTGGCGAAAGCCAACCTACTGGTACCGTCATGCAAGTTAAGCCTATCGCAATGCTTGAACTACTGGATGAAGGAAAAATAGATAATAAACTGATTGCCATCCCTGTAGACGCTAGCTTGCAAGTGTTACCTGCACAAGATTTTCAAGCTTTACTTATCGAATACGATGCTGCTAAGCGCATGATAGAATCTTGGTTTCTAAACTACAAAGGGTTTGGAGCGATGGAATTAGTAGGTTGGAAAGACGAAAAAGCTGCATTGGCAGCCATCAAAAAATGGATGATTTAAGGATATGCCACCTCTACTAACTACTTCTCGCTTGCATTTAAGAGCACCTGAGCCGCATGATATCGAAGGGATTTACCGATTAGGGAGTAATCCGAAGGTAATGCAATACATCACTGGGAGAACACAGACAAGAAAGGAGGCAAAAGCCGACTTAGCGCGTCGAATGAAAACCGCACGGCTGCCCCTAGGGTATTGG
>JBCCRH010000190.1:0-10833 GCA_039208045.1 Bacteroidota bacterium | reverse complement strand
GTGCATGATGGTGTAGCGGGTTACGTTACCAGCATCATCTTTTTCTACTTTTGTGACTACCGCAATATGCATAATCTTACCCTTAGTGCCATCGTGTACGAATTTACCAGGGTTGGTTAGCATATCAATATTTACATTGTTGTATTTCTCAGCGGAGCGGCCGTAGAACATCACGGTGCCAGGGCGAATATTATTGGCGATGGGTTTGGCATCGGGAATGATTTTCAGGTTACCATTTTCGTGATACCAGTGCGCAATCTGGCGGGAGTTGCGGTCTGTACCAAAGTCTGGGTAGTGGTATTTTTCACTATTGCCAAACTCTTTGAAGTTGCGTTGTACTAAGTCCTTAATCTTGTGGTAAATGCCGGAGCAGTCCTGCCCTAGAGAGCTTACATAGGCTAGTTTTTGCGATTCTAAGTCTTGCGCAATCAAATCGAGCACAACCGAGAGGCGCTCTTCATCAATATTTCGGGCGGGTAGCCCACCCACAGGGGCAATGCGCGTTGGCTTAGAAGGCTCTTGCGTAGCAGGTTCCACTTCTATGGTGGTAGTTTCTACGGTCACTTCTTCTGTTTGCTCTGTGGACGTCTCGCCCGTGGCAGCCTCTGTTGGTGCGGTAGCCGTAGTGGCATCAGCTCCATCTTTTAGGGTTTCTAAATAAGCAATAGCTACCAACTGCTGACCTGCATTTCCGAAAGGAAATTTTTTATGCCGCGCATTGGTCTTGGGGCTACTCGGGGAAGAGAAATTGCTAGTCGTTCGGCCAGCTGGCTTGCCAGGTCTACGGCCGTGCATCATGGTGTATTTTATAGTATTTCCTGCATCGTCTTTTTCCAGCGCTGTAACGGTAGCAATGTGATAGATACCTGTGCTTGGATCAGTTAGATAATCTATATTGATCTGCTCTGATGAATAGGATTTATTATTCTGGCCGAAGAAAACAATAGTACCTGGACGCACTAATCCAATATCGGCATTGCCATCTTTGACTAGCTTTAGGTTCCCATTCTTGTGGTACCAACGCGCAATTTGTCGCGCATCACGATCTGGATCAAATTGTGGAAAGTGATACTTATCGGCATTGCCAAGGGGCGGAAATTCTTGCTGTATGCGATCCTTAATCTTGTGATAAATACCAGAGCAGTCGGTACCATTTGCTCTGCTGTAATCCAGGTTTTGCTTCTCTATATCTTCAGAAATCGAGATCAATTTGGCTGCTAGCTGGTCTTCGTCGATAAAGCGGGCGGGTAGCCCCCCTACTGCTTCAACGGTGGCTGTAGCCTCTGCTGAAGTTGGCGGCGTCTCTGTTTCGGTGGTGTTTGCTTCTTCTGTTGCTGTGCTTGTTGTTTCTTCTGCTGGCTCGCTTTTTTTAGAGTTGCAAGCAGTACTAATGATGGAAAGGAGTAAAACAAGGAAGAACACTTGCTTTAGGATAGGGAACTTAGTTGTCATCGTTTTGATAGATTGATTGAGTTAAGTAACAGTCAAAGAATAACTTCTCGATTTATGGCTGGCTCTTTTGCTCTAATACTGCGTTGAAAAGCCTCGCCGATACTGGGGCATCGCCTGCGTTTTTCGCCTTGTCTTAGAGCAAAATCCCCTTGCCAAAACGCGGAACTTATTCTTTGGCTGTTACTAAAGTGGGTTTTGTTAACTCAATGTAACTATCTGTACCATTTTCAGCAAATTTTATACTGAAAATGGTACGAATGGTAGTGAATATGTGCTAAATGGTAGTCTTAGTGAATGCCGTGCATCCATTTCCGCAAGAGCGGTACCATAAGTAGGAGCAGCAAGGAAGCGCCCATTACGACGTATACTCCCCAGTTCATATAGGTGCTGGTATAAATGGCCAGGGTCTCCGCCGCAGTGGCATTTTCTGATAAAGATTCGCTTGCCGTAAGCTTCCCGATTTCACCTGCAATCTTATTAGCTAGCGCAATAGACAAGAACCAAACCCCCATGACAAAACCCACAATCTTGGCAGGCGATAATTTCGTAATCATCGATAATCCTACAGGCGATAGGCTTAGCTCCCCAGTCGTATGGAAGAGGTACATCAAGAACAAGAAGATCACCGGTACTAGGCCTTCACTGCTGGCAAACATTTTGGCCCCGACCACAATGATCAAAAAGCCGAGCCCCAGCTGGAACAAGCCAAGTACAAACTTCATGGGTGTGCTGGGCTCTCGACCCGCTTTCCCTAAGCTAATCCATATCCAGGAAAATAGTGGTGCCAGTATCATAATGTAAAAAGGATTCAAACTCTGGAAAATAGAGGCAGGAATTTCGGAACCCATAAAGGAGCGATCTACATTGCTATAGGTAAACAGCGTTAGTGATCCACCTGCTTGCTCAAATAAGGCCCAGAAAATGGCATGAAAGAAGAAGAGTACCATTACAACTAACAGGCGCTGCCCTTCTACTTTTTCTTTGGCTGTAATACCTAGATAAATCATATAGCCAATAATCCCTAGACTCACCACCAGCAGGCTCGTCGCCATCAACGCATCCAGATTGAGGAGCGAAGCACAAATGGGTAAGAAGATGAGACTACCGAGGATAACCAGCATATTTTGGCTTAAGCCTAAAAAATAAGGCGCACGTGCTGCCTCAGGATTGGGCGGCAGCCCCTTTTCCCCAAACGTCTTCGGCCCAGCTAACCAGAATACGAGCAAACCGATACCCATACCAATACCCGCTAAACCAAAACCGTAGTGCCAGCTGATATTTTCTCCCACGTAACCGCAGGTAAGGGTAGATAGAAAAGCCCCGATATTTACACCCATGTAGAAGATAGTGAAAGCACCATCCTTACGCACATCATTAGGCTCGTAGAACTTACCGAGAAAACTCGAAATATTAGGCTTAAAATAGCCATTACCCACGATGATGAGCGCCAACGATAAGAAGAAAATGTTGAGATTGCCCTCAAACATCATACCCTCTAAGGCCAGCATAAAGTGTCCTAGCATCATTAAGATACCCCCAAACATAACAGCCTTTCGAAAGCCAAATATTCGGTCGGCAATAAGGCCACCAATCACCGGAGAAAGGTAAACCATCGAGGTATAGGATCCATACACGCCAAGCGCTCTCGTCTGAGCGGCTTGGTCACCTAAGCTCTCAAATAGCACCAGGGTCATATAGAGCGTCAATAAGGCGCGCATCCCGTAGTACGAGAAGCGTTCCCACATTTCTGCAAAGAAGAGAATAAATAAGGCGGCAGGGTGCGTTTTGCGATTGGTCGCAATGACAATAGGCACCCAAATCAAAACGAAAATCCACCCGATGGTGAGAATCCATTGTGTAACATCCATGAAAAGTGAGATTGGTGGTTAGCAAATAGGAACTCCCTGAACAGCGACTAAGCCATTCAGGGAGCGTATCTTTTTAGTGATTAATTTGTTCTCTCGCTGACTAGTTCGAAACCTTCGGTTTCATCTTGCGTGTCGGTTGCTCCTTCTTCAGCGCCATGTGTGAGTCGCTTGAGCGGCTTGATGATAGCAAGGACTAAAAAGCCAAAGACGGTACAGAAGATCGCAATACCGGTAAAGATGGTAAATTCACCTAGCTCTTCGGAGTATTCTCCCAATAATCCCGCTACTTTATTGCCTAAGCCCGTAGCGGCAAAGTACGCGCCCATCATAAAGGCCATCCAACGGGCAGGAGCAAGCTTCGTGATAAATGATAGCGCGACTGGAGAAGCGCATAATTCCCCTAAAGTGTGGAACAAATAGGCTAAAACCAACCAAATCATACCCGACTTTTGGATCACCTCGTCAGCTTCATTATACTGCACATCCATACTAGCTTTTGACATAAAGAAGAAACCCCAGCCCATAATGATCACACCAATCGCCATCTTGTAAATGGAAGAGGACTCTTTACCGCGATTACGCCACCATGCCCAGAATGAGCCAACAATAGTCGCAAAGACCAGGATAAAAATAGCATTCACCGATTGGAACCAACTGGCAGGTACTGCAAAAGAACTGGTTAGTTGAAGATCCGTTTTCTGTTGTGCGTAAACATTCATCAGGCCACCTGCTTGCTCAAAAGCGCCCCAAAAGACGATAATGATCAAAAAAGAAAGGTACGTCACCAAGATGCGATCTTTCTCTATTTTATTGCCATCATTGTATACTACGATTCCCACACCAACTGCAAAGGCAAGACCAATAGTCAATAGGCCATAATCCCAGGTGCCCTGTGCCAATAAGTATGCTCCTAATCCAATCATTAGGGCAAAACCAATGACAGAATTGCGATGCTTAAAAATATCAAAAATCAAGTTGGGCCGATTCTCCACTGTTGTTTTCTCATCCTCTACCACATTACCAACGTGTCGGAGGTACTTTTGGCCTGCCATATAAGTCAATTGCCCCACAAACATACCAATACCTGCCAGACCAAAGCCATAGTGCCAACCAATCTCTTCCCCTACATAACCTACCAAAAGGGCGGATACCGCTGCCCCAAGGTTGATCCCCATATAAAAAATATAGAATCCCATGTCACGACGTTCATCGCCAGCTCCATATAGACCACCTACCATCGTCGAGATATTTGGTTTTAAACAGCCTACCCCTAAGACGATAAAAGCCAAACCTGTATAAAACGCCCACAGCGCATCGACTGCCAATATTCCGTGCCCTGCGCAAAGCAGCAAGCCCCCGAGCATCACCGTATGTCGTTGTCCTAAATATCGATCCGCCAAAATACCTCCCGGAATAGAAGCTACATACACAAACATGGTGTACCAACCGTAGAGATAGATTGCTTCTCCATTCGTCCAGCCATAGCCAGGATTATCGCTAGTGGTCTCTGCTACTAGAAACAGCACCAAAATCGCTCGCATCCCATAGTAGGAGAAGCGTTCCCACATCTCAGTAAAAAACAGAAAGTATAGTCCAACGGGATGCCCAAAGAGTTGGGGTTGGTTGGAAAGGTCATACATCTTCGGATTCGCCATGTTTTTTGTTTTGTGTTTAAGGCCTAAATTAGGACATTTTGACCGATCTCTGGTAAGAATGCGATTCATTATTTTGCAAGGCCTTGGTCAGGAGCCTTACAGATTGTAAATCTGCGAAGCACGGGTTACGCTAAAAAAGGCCAGGCACGCGCTGTGTGTAAAAGTCGCTTACTGCTTCCTCAACTCCGAATAAATCCCTCCTTGAAGATTATAAAAGTCTAACTCAACGCGCTGGGCCCAGCGCTGGATGGCGATTTGGCTACGAATGCCCCGCTTACAGTACACCACAATGGGCTTCCCTTCCGGTAGCGTATCGGTATGCTGCATGATGGTACCTAGGGGGATGAGGCGCCCCCCGATATTAAAAGCTTGATGCTCCGATGCTTCGCGCACGTCAATCAGTTCGAAATCGACGCCTTGGTCGATCCATTCTTGTAGGCTTGGTAGCGTGATTTGTTGAAATTTGCTGGGCATCATGCAAAAATAACACTAAGGCAAAAAGGATGTTCTCGCTTGTGGCTATCTTTAGGGCAAATCAACGAGTTGATGCAGGCAAATTGGTGGAAAACAAGAGGGTTACAGCTATTTTTTGGGCTATTTGTGCTGGTGTTTGGTTATTTTAAATTCACCTACCACGAGCTGTGGAAAGACGAATGGCAAGTGTGGATGATGGGCCGCGATATGGGATGGTTGGAGCTGTTCGGCAACCTCTATTTTGAGGGGCACCCTGCCCTATGGTATATCTATGTGAAATGCTGGACGTATGTCTACCACCTCTTCCCAGCTTTTGATCAGGCGACTATTCTCCAGGTGGGGCACTTCATGTTGGCGGTAGCGGCTTTTTATTGGCTGCTCTTTCGCTTACGCTACCCCATTTGGCTAAAGCTTTCCTTGCTGTTTAGCTATTTTATCTTTTTCGAGTATGGCTTAGTCAACCGGGGGTATGTGCTGGTGCTGCTGCTGGGCTTTATGCTCGTAGAACGTATAGCTGACTTTCGTCAAAAGCCATGGCCAGTAGCTATCTTGCTCTTTTTGCTTTGCCAGGTGGAGGTGTACAGCACGCTCATGGTAGCTGCTTTTGGGGTGTATCTGCTTGCGCAAAAATGGGTGGAGCTGGGGTGGCGGAAGGTGTGGAGCGATCGGGCTTTGCTCGTTTGTGGAGGTGGGGCGGTGCTGGGGGGCTTGGTCTTTTTACTTACGATTTTCCCGTATACCGAGGGGCGGAATCTACAGGCGGCTTTTGTGGAGCCTTTTGCGGCGGATGTGGTGCGTACGGCTTTTCAGGGGAATTTTGTCAATACCTTTTGGTTGGGAGTGGTGCCTGATACGAATGCGTTTGGCGTGAGTAGTCTGGGGCTGGGCTTGAGCGCTGTGGTGCTGCTATTAGTGATGTACTTTTTTTGGCGGGTGCGGGCGGTGTGGATCAGCTTTATCTTTTTTACGCTTATCTTCTTTCTCTTTTCGGCAGGCTTTTATGCGGGAGGCGTGCGGCAGTGGGGCATGCTGTTTTTATACTTTGTGTTTTGCCTGCATTTGTGGTATGACCACCGGCCTAAGCTGTTGTGGGATCAGCGAGTGATTCTGGCTAGTTTTCTGCTTTTCCAATTGATTTATACAGGACGTGCCGTTGAAAAAGAATTCTTTTTCCCGTTTACTAATGCCAAAGCAACAGGCGCGTTTATCGCAGAGAAAGTGCCGCCTGAAGTGCCCGTAGTAGTAATTAACAAATTTGCAGCGACGCCAGTAGTAGGCTATGCAGGACGTAATTTTTATGCCTTACCAGATGGTGATCCTTTCTCCTACTTCAAGTGGACAGAGCGCATCTACATTCCGCCAGAAGTGGAGCTAAAGCTTTTTGGACAATTCAAAAAAGTACGGGGTATTATTATCCTATCCTATGAAGGACTCGACCCGCAGCGCTATCCCAATGTGCAGCTCTGGCAGAGCTTCGATGGTTTCAGCTTGAAGAATGAAAATTATTATTTGTACACATTACCTACGGAATAGCTAATTGAGATAGGTCTTAGGTGCTTGCTCATACTCTACTGTCCACCCTGCTCCTTTTGCCATGTAGCGAATGACATCAATGATTTGATTGCCTTGGGCGGCAGCTTCCTCTAATAGTCCACTCTCCTCTGCCTTCTCGCGAAGTACGCCTTTTGCATTTTTATTCAGGTTGGTATAGTCTTTTGCGGTAAAGCTGTTGAAAAAACTCTCTTCGATATTGCGGTAAGCGATCTCATGATCGATCGATAAGATTTCTGGCTCTGGAATATTGGACAAGCGCAATACCTTCTGAGCGCTATCTGCTTCGATCTTTATATTTTTCATATCATAGCCCACTAATACTTTTCCCTCTACCTGTAGGATGGCTTCTTTGGAAAAGCGCCATACACTTGGCAGAGGCATATAAATGGTAAATGCGCGAATATTTTCTTCGTTATAAATTTCAGTGAAGCTGCCCTCTACGGTCACCAATTTGCAGACTTGCTCCACCTGCTTTAGTAAGACCGTTGCCTGCGCATTGGTTACTTCTTCTTTCTTTTTATAGAAATACTGAGCTGCCACAAAGCTCCCTAGCCCAAATGCTACTATAAGACCTACTATCCAAATCGTTCGTTTTGCCATAACTCATGAGTTTAAACCTAAGAAGGGCTAACTTCCCGCCTGATACGGATAAGCAGCCCTTCCAATTTTATTCTATTTTGCTTGTTTAAAATTTATTTAATACACTACAGCGGATTGCAAATCCGCTGGGCGCGTGCTAGGCTTTTTTCCGTAAAGCTAGGCCCGCGCTCAGTGGATTTATAATCCGCGTGGCCCTAAAGCTTATTTTTTCACTTTTGAAGTCTGTTCGTACTTCAAGCCTTTATAGCTTTTCAAAACTGCCTTCACAGAACCTACCGAAACAGGTGATTCGATCAATAATGGAATTTTATTTTCATCTGCGGATGCCCATACGTTCATTTCAGTACCTTCGTTAAATACTTGGCCAGATATTACCTCTGGGCTAAACTTAATGGTATTCCAGCGACCATTTCCCTTGATCTTTTTACGCTCATGTTTTCCTTTGTAAGCTACTTGCAGTGGCCACACCTCTTCATCCATAAAAATTTTGATTGGAATCCGCTTGCCCGTTTCCATACCATCAAAATTTAGATTTCTGGTGAAGTATACAATTGATAGGATATCGTGCATACAGGCATCTACTCTATACTCGGAAAGCTTGGCCGTTTCTTTGCTCCTACCACGTAGGGATTTCGCAAGGTTTTGGTCTTGCTCAAACATTACTTTATCGTAGAGCGTATACTTACCTTCGTTGATATCACGTACCGATTCGATGGGTAGCAAGGTCTCTTTATCAACATAGGTGTCGTAGTTATCCCTTACTTTGAAGAACCACTCGTACGATTTGTAGGTGCGGCCGTAGGCCGAAAGGTGGAGCTTATCACCCAAATCTTCTACTCGGAAGGTAACTTCACCAGCTGCCAGCCAGATAAAGTTCCAGTTGTAATATAACTTATACGTTATTTCTTCTCCGTCTTGAAATGCGTTGTTTTCAACATAGCATGGTTCAACATCTATTAATTGAGCAGGGATGAGAGGCTCAAACAAGGTTGACTCAATGGGGTAGCTGAAAGCCATGAGCATGGTCAAGAAAGCAAAAAAGAACCCCGTCTTAATGACTTTTTTTCTCATAACCTAATGACTTTAAAATGTTTAGTTTAAGAATGATAACCATCCCCATTAACGAGGGGACAATTAAGTTTATTATGAACAAGAAATAGCTGGCACTTAGTGCTTCTATTGCTGTTGCTCCATATTGGGTCCACATTAAAATGGCAATTTCTCCTCTTGCTAACACTCCTATTAATGCGGGTAGCGGAATGCTGGTCTGTACTAGAAATATCGTTGCGATACTTCCGAATGCTGCCACTATTGGTGGCGCAATGCCAAAAAATTGAAGCAAGCAATAGTACTGTAGACTATAGGTCAGATAACGCATCGTCGCCCAAAGGACGGTTTGTGCAATCTGCCTATTATTATAATCCCTCAACAGTTCAAGTGGTTGAGTCAACTGAGGCCATTTTTTAAAAAAAGACCGAGCCAGTAGATATTTCACCACACGGGACCGCCAGTAGATCATACTCCCCAATGCGCCAATAATTAGTAGCCCTACTAGTAGCGTACTCCAATATAGCTCTGCTCGATAATCAAACAGTATTGGAATAATGAGTAGCACTCCTCCTATCCCCATAACAATGAGCACCAAGAGTTGTGCCCAATTGCAGATCAAGGTAGCCATAACGGCTTTACTTTGATGAGCAGGTGATACGAGTAATATTCGCCCCCCCAAATCGCCCACTCGCTGCGGAGAAATGATGGCCAAACTCGCGCCTGCCAGCACTGCTCGATAAGCGCGCCAGAAACTGATTGACTCAAAGGGAAGAACTAGATTTCGCCATTTCAAAGTTTCTAAGGCCCAGTTGAGGGGCATTAGAAGAATCGCCCCAGCTATCCAGGGCAATTGGATTATCGTGAACTGCACAGTGAAGTTTTCCCAAAGGTTTGCTGCATCCGAACGGCCCACGATTTGCTTCCATAACAGGAACACTAATAGGACGACAAACGTGCCTTTGGTCATTAAAATTAACATCCTTTTATAAGAATGCTTCAAACTTTTTAGATTTTCGTAGGGTTTGTAAATATTTAATATAAAAACAAATTTTTTATTTTTTTTTGAACTTACAACAAAAAGAGGTTATTTTGAGTCATACATTGACCAAAACGACTATATGCAAAAGGAGGTGAAGCCCTATCGGCTCTTGGGTATTGATCCCGGTACTACTGTTATGGGTTATGCTATTCTCGAAGTACAAGGTAAGCAACTTTCCATTTTGGAGATGGGAGTCGTGCATTTAAAGAAGATCAAAGAGCACCAGCTCAAGCTCAAGCGTATTTTTGAGCGCTTGCAGACCATCATTGATATTTACCACCCTAAAGAAATGGCGGTGGAAGCTCCTTTTTATGGTAAAAATGTACAATCGATGCTCAAGCTAGGGCGTGCGCAGGGGGTGGCTATTGCGGCAGCTATTACGAAAGGTGTGGAAATTACGGAGTATTCCCCCAAAAAGATTAAGCAATCCATCACAGGAAATGGTAATGCCTCCAAAGAGCAGGTAGCGGCCATGCTGACCAATACCCTTGGAGTAAAACTTGATGACTATTATTTAGATGCTACAGATGCCCTAGCTACTGCACTTTGCCATTATTATCAAGCTGGCAGTATCCTATCGGGGCAAAAACGATACAATGACTGGTCTTCCTACCTCACTGACAATCCCAATCGAGTTGCTAAGGATAAAAAATAAGAAGCCACTTTAGTAACAGCCAGAGAATAAGTTCCGCATTTTGGCAAGGGGATTTTGCTCTAAGACAAGGCGAAAAACGCAGACGATGCCCAGTATCGGCGAGGCTTTTCAACGCAGTATTAGAGCAAAAGAGCCAGCCATAAATCGAGAAGTTATTCTTTGGCTGTTACTTACTGCATTAAACAGCAAAGTAGCTTTGTAGATAATTCTTCTTCTTTCCACTAGAGATGCTCGCGTATAGCTGCCGCTACCTCCGCTAGTTCTTCCTGACTCATTGAGAGGGGCGCTTTCGCAAAACTCATATCTCTTACATTATTGATGGGAATCAGATGCACATGAGCATGCGGCACTTCCAACCCCACAACCGAAACGCCTATCCGATTACAAGAAATCGCTGCTTTTAGTCCTTTCGCTACTTTTTTAGCGAAGACCATCAGGCCAGCTAGTAGCTCATCTTCCAAATCGAAGTAGTAATCGACCTCTTGT
>JBCCRH010000189.1:0-11029 GCA_039208045.1 Bacteroidota bacterium | reverse complement strand
ACTGCTGCTGCCAAACCGGCGGGCCCCGCACCAATGATCACTACATCGTACAAGTCCGATTTGGCCGTTGGGTTTAAGCCTACTTGGCTCGCTAGGGTTTGAATGGTGGGATCTGTTAGAATGCTACCATCTTCAAAAGCGACCACTGGCAATTGTTTGCGTTCTAGGCTATGAAGGTCGAGCAACTCCTGCGCTTTGGGATTGCTGTCAATATCCAGCCATTGATAGGGCAGGAGGTTGCCGGCTAAGAAATCTTTTAGTTCATGCGATTTGGGGGAGTATTGATAGCCAACGACCTTGATGCCTCGAAACTCAGGTTTATAGTCCACTTGCCAATCATCCAGCAGATCATTTAGGATTGGATATAAGTTTTCAGACGGTGGATTCCAGGGCTTCATCAAGTAGTAGTCCAGTTGTACCTCATTGATCGCCTTTATAGCTGCTTCCGTATCCGAATAGGCAGTTAGAAGCGCCCGCTTTGCCTTGGGGAAAATTTCCTTGGCGCGTTCCAGAAAATCGACGCCCATCATTTCAGGCATCCGCTGATCAGATACGAATAGTGCTACTACATCTCCTTGCTTTTTGAGCTGGACTAATGCTTCCAGTGCTTCCGTAGCAGAAGCAGTGCTAATAACGCGATAGTCTTGCTTGTAAGCCGATCGTAGATCGCGCTTTAGGGAGCGCAATACCTGCGCATCATCATCCACAGAAAAAATAATAGGTTTACGTTCGTCTGCCATTTTTTAGTTTTTTAGTGCTGCCGGAAAGCATAGAAAGAAAGTTGTTTCCCCAGGTTTAGAAGCTACCTTAATATCTCCTTTAGAGCGATGTACAATACGCTTCACAATTTCTAAGCCCAAGCCCGTTCCTTCACCGATGGGTTTGGTCGTAAAGAAAGGATCAAAAATATTATGGATATTTTCTTCGGGGATGCCCACGCCATTATCTGTAATATCAACCCGCACGAACTCTCGATCTCTGTAGGTTTTTATCTTTAATTGCCCTGCTGGATTCATAGCGTCAATAGCATTAACGATAATGTTTGTCCATACCTGATTCAGTTCACCAGTGTAGGCCAATACTGGTGGGAGGTCTTCCTCTAAGTCCTTTTCAATGGTAATCTGCTTATGCTTAAACTTGTGCTTTAGCATAATGATCGTATTCTTAATGCCTTGGTGTACATCTATAGCTTCCCGCGTCACCCCCCTATCCATATGTGAATACGATTTAATGGAGCTGATGAGTTTTGCAATTCGAGTGCCACTTTCTCGAATCTCTTCTACCAGGCGCTCCAAACTCATCGTACTTTCTAGCCACCACATAATAGCCTCAGAATCTTTGTCTTCTATAATGTTATCGATTTGTTCTAGGTCTTCTTCTCGCATCCCATAGTCTACAAAAGTATCGGCAATATCTTCTGAATTTTCGATGCCTTGATCTTCTAGCCAATCCAGTAGCTCATCCAGGCGTTCCTCTCTTTCCAAGACAGAGAGATCAAGAGACTTTGCCAATTCAATTTTTGAGAATAAAATTTCATTGATTTGATCGGTCTCCTCAGGAGTAACTCGGATAGTCATTACCGACTTAAATTTCTCAGGAGTTGTATGAATGCGGTTATACAATTCTTCTGAACTGCGTACAATAGCAGAAGCTGGATTATTGAGCTCATGCGCGAGGCCTGCCGAAAGCTTTCCCAATGCCATCAGCTTTTCGTTTTGCACCCGCTGCTGCGTAAAATCGCGTACTCTCGACGTCATTACTCCTACCAGCGCCTGCGTAAGCTCGTAGCTTGTATTCACCATTTCAGTGAAGCAATCTTTATGTAATTCTAGTAAATAGACATCCTCTAGCACTGTTCCGAAAGCTTTTGCTTCCTTCATACGCGAAAAGGGAAGGACCCCAGTAATATTTCCTGCCTCACCTAGTCCCAATTCTTGCAGCTCACTACCGCGTTGAAAACGAATGACATACTGCCCTTGCATGATCACCTCCATAGTGTCTACCGCTCGGCCCGGCTCAAAAATATGTTCTCCAACAGGAAAGTATTTATAAGTGGAGCGTTCCACTAGCCAAGCCAAGGCTGCTTTATCGATATTTTGGAACACTTCAAATGATTGTAGCCGGTCAACTAGGTCAGAAGGTTTGGCAAGCGTATTCATGCTAAAGGATTAGTTGATTCAATGATTAATATACACTGAAATAACAAAAAGGGTTTTTTGCAACCAAAAATTCAGCAGTTTTGTAGTATCAAAAAGAATCGCCAAATGTCGCAACGTAAAACCACTCAAGAGCTAGGTACCGAAGCTATTCCCAAATTGCTAGTTAAAATGGCGGTTCCCGCCTCTATTGGGATTTTAGTGATGTCGATTTACTTTATTGTCGATACCATTTTTGTTGGCCGCTTTGTGGGCACTTTAGCTATTGCTGCGATTACGGTGGTAATGCCCATTACCTTTTTGATTTCTTCCATTGGCATGGCCATTGGGGTAGGTGGTGCTTCGGTGATTTCTAGAGCCTTGGGAGCAGAAGATGATAAAAAAGCATGCCTTACCTTTGGCAATATGGCAGGGATGAACTTGTTTGTTGTCCTGCTTTTTGTCGTGGGAGGTTTTATTTTTGGCGATGCTATTTTGAAGTTATTTGGAGCACAGGGGGCTATTTTACCACCTGCTCGTAGCTACTTTCAAATTATCCTGATTGGAGTGCCTGCGCTGGGCTGGGCAATGATGTCCAACAATGTCATGCGGGCAGAAGGGGAGCCTAAAATGGCCATGCTCTCCATGATGATTCCTGCGGTAGTCAATCTTATTCTTGATCCCATATTCATCATTTGGCTTGAGATGGGCTTGGAAGGAGCAGCCTGGGCTACTACGATTTCTTATTATATGAGTGCCGCTTTTACCTTATGGTATTTTTTCTCTGGACGTTCTAATCTAAAAATTCAGCTTTATAACCTCATCCCTATCTGGTCATTGGTTCAAGAAATTACCGCTATTGGCGTGGTGACCTTGGCGCGCCAAGGAGCAGTCAGCCTCCTCACCATTGTGCTCAACAATACCCTATTTCAATATGGTAGCGAACTAGCTGTTGCGACCTACGGTATCATTAACCGAGTAATGATGTTTGCTAATTTTCCGGTCTTGGGGATCACCCAGGGCTTTCTGCCCATTACTGGCTATAACTATGGCGCTGAGCACTGGCAAAGAGTTCGGGATACTATTCGTATTTCCATCCGCTCAGGTACACTTATTGCAATAGGTTTATTCACGCTTATTCTAGTATTTTCAACGCCTATCGTTGGATTTTTCACCACTGATGAAGCGCTGCTAGCAGCTACCCCTGACGCGCTGCGATTAGTCTTTTTAGCCACCCCACTCATCGCTACGCAATTGATTGGCGCTGCCTACTTTCAAGCAATTGGCAAAGCGCGACCTGCATTGCTTTTAACGCTTACCAAACAAGGCTTCTTCCTAGTTCCACTTGTTTTGACCCTCCCATTAGCATTTGGCTTGGAGGGGGTGTGGTACGCTTTTCCTATTGCCGACTGCTTAGCAGCAGCAGTGACGTATTGGTATTTGCAAAAAGAAATTAAACAGAATTTGAAGCCCGCCATCGCAGCGAAAGCAGCAGCACCCGCCCTTCAAGAAGAAGGCTAGGTGGCTGCTTTATATACACATTGACGCGCTATCTGTCTCTTTTATTGAGCAGTACAAATTCATTGACTACAATCTGTGGAACATTTCGGCGGATGCCTTGACGATCTTGGTAGATGTTGTAAGTGAGTTTTCCTCTCACCACAATCTCTTTCCCTTTGTTCAACATGCCACTCATAAGGTCTGCCAAATTACCCCAAGCAATGCATCTGTGCCACTGCGTGACACTCACCCGTTCTCCATTCTTTTTGTAGTACTCATTCGTAGCTAAGGAGATGGTGGCCATCGTGCGACCGTTTCCTAATTTTTTCAATTCAGGGTCTTTCCCCAAATGACCGATTAATACGATATTATTTCTCAAACTATTCATTTTTTAAGATTTTAGATTACAATAACATAAATTCCTGAATCACGACCTCCGATACAAAGCGTTTGATCCCTTCTTTATCCTCGTAAGTACGATGTTGTAATTTGCCCTGAATGGCAACTTCTTTACCCTTTTTTAAAAGGACCTGCATGATATTGGCCACTGCGCCCCAGCCTACCAGGTTGTGCCATTGCAACTCCACTACGCGTTCGCCAGCAGCGTCTTTATGGACTTCTTTAGTGACAATGGAAGCGCGGGCAATCGCATTGCCGTCATCCAATTCTTTATAATCGATTTCCTTACCCAGATGGCCAATTAATTGCACTCTGTTTCTTAGTTGATTCATTGGTACTTACATTTGAATTTTTACGAAATAATGGATTGCAATACTTACAATCCGTATCATTTAATTTGCTGCAGCGATTACATTGACAAAGATAGAGGCGTGGCAAGTGTTAGTCGTTTTTTAGCCATTTAATGTCGTTTGTAGCCGTTTGTAGACGAATAAAAATTAGAGATTTGATAAGGCAAGAAAAGTGGCACTAAATTATTAGTTACCTTTAAAGAAGACAAGTAACAGTCAAAGAATAACTTCTCGATTTATGGCTGGCTCTTTTGCTCCAATACTGCGTTAGCGCACTTTTTGCCACTGGCAAAAGCTTACTCAGGATGCTAGGCATCGTCTGCATTTTTCGCCTTGTCTTGGAGCAAAATCCCCTTGCCAAAATGCGGAACTTATTCTTTGGCTGTTACTAAGAGAGAACGAGAATTCTAACACACAAAATGAATACTTATAAGGCACCACCTACGCAACTCAGTATAGAAAACGTAGCAAAAGGGAAGGCTCCAGTGCTGCAACGGGAGGTTCTCATCCGGGTTAACCTCTACATCTCTGTAGTTACTTTTGCTGTTTTATGCTTATTTGGTATCTATCATTTGTACGATCCGCTGATCTGGGTAGCAGGCATAGGGGGGCTTCTGAGTGGGATCAATTTATGGGTCAACTATATAGGGTATGTAGAGCGGAGTTATATCATCAGTGCTTCCTACTATGCCCTCTTATTTGCGATCAGTCCTTTTTTGTTTGGATTTCTGCAAGCAATTCCTTTTGCCGTATTGATATTAATGTTTATTACGAGTTACGTACTGGGTAATTCAGCCAGTTTTTGGCGATTTTCCATTTTTATCTTATTCACTGGCTTGGTTCACTATGTCGTTTCTATCTACCAAAATTTTGAAGAGGGCCCTCATGCGATTACTATCAATAGCATCATCTTCATTTTTTCGGTTGTTTTTTTCTTTTTCACCCTTTTTATCTACTTCAGAGAATTTGACAACTACAAGCGAGCGCTTACTTCTAGCCAACAGTTTTTGGATAAAATTACCGATCTCAATCCCAATCCCTTATTTGTTCGTGACGAAGCGGGCAATATGATCCGCGTAAATCAAGCCTTTGTCGAAACCTTTCAGCTTAGCGCCGAGCAGGTGCTTCATCAAACTATCGAAACCATTAGCATCGACCCAAACTTCACCCAAGATGTGCTAGCCTTAGACCAGGAGATACGTATGACGCAAGAAGTGGGTCGTTCTGCACTACAGCTCATTCAAATTGGTGCTGAAAAGAGGTGGCTTGAAATCTCTATTGCGCCGATCAAAAATGCAAAGGGTGAACTGGAAGCTACACTCGGTATTGTTAATGATTTGAGTGAACGGATGACTGTAGAAGAGCAACAACGGGCAGAAATGGCAAGTGAGCAGCGTTTTCGAAAGCTTTTTGAGCATGCACCCATGGCGATACTAATGCGCAATCCTGATGAGCTACACTACTCGGATGCCAATTCCAAAGCAGCGCAGCTATTTGGTTTTACCAAAGCAGAGTTGGTACAAATGAGCAGAGAAGAATTGCTGGATTATGAAGAGGAGCAACCTATGCAAAAAGGTATTCAGGGACTACGCGAACAGGCTATTTCCTCTTTTCAGGTTACAAAAAAATACAGACGCAAGGACGGGTCTACCTTCTGGGCAAAGGTAGATCGATGCTTAGTGCAAATTGCAGATAAAGACTATTTGATCGGCTTTATTGAGAATATAGATGAAAAACGTAAGACCGAGCAGGCACTTCTCCAAAGCGAAATGCGCCTGAGAAATATCATGACCAATGCCTACAGCTTATTCGTGGTGATTAACCAAAAGGGCGAGTTACAGTATATCAGCCCCAATACGGAGCGCATACTAAAGATCGACCAAACGACGCTGCAAGGTAGGAGTTATGAGACCTACTGCCATCCAGATGATTTCTCAAGGGCAAAACATTTTTTTTGCCACGAGTATTATCCTTCCAAGGGCAAGTCATCGGCAGCACTCGAAATCCGCCTCCAAAATGGTAAGCAGCAGTGGCAGTGGTTTGAGCTGAAATTGGTACCCTTGCTATTGGATAATACCCCTACCGCTAAGGCACAAATCCTAATTATCGCGCGCAACATCCATGAAGAAAAGCTAGCAAAATTGGCCATCCAGCGCAAGGTAACGGAGCTAAACATCCAGAAGCAAGAGCTCGAAAAGTATATCGAATCCAATATGCAGCTGGAAAATTACGCCTATATCGCCTCCCATGACCTTCGAGCACCAGTTCGAACCATCGTCAGCTTTGCGCAATTGCTGCGCCGGAGTGCTGGGGAAAAATTAACCCCCAAAGAGCTGGATTTCTTAGAGTTTATCACCTCCGCTACCAGCAACATGAATGAATTGATAGACGATCTGCTCACTTTTTCGAGGGCGAATACCGAGAAGCTGAGCTTGCAGCAAGTGGCGCTTCCCACACTTTTGGAGGAGGTATTGAGCGCACTCAACGTGAGTATTAGCCAATCTGAAGCCGCTATCACCGTACATGAAATGCCCCCTACTATTGTGGCAGATCGTATCAAGCTGAGCCAGCTGTTCCAAAATCTACTCTCCAACGCAATAAAGTTTAGAAAGGTAGACACTCCCCCCATCATTGATATCTTTGCCGGAGAAGAAGACACCTTCTGGACCTTCGCCGTACGAGATAATGGAATCGGTATCCAAGCCGAATTCCAGCAGAAAATATTCCTACTCTTCCGAAAATTGCATCCCCTCGACCAATACGAGGGAACAGGCATTGGCCTAGCCTTGTGCAAAAAAATTGTCGATCAACATCAAGGGCGCATCTGGGTAGAATCCACACCAGATCACGGGGCTACCTTCTATTTTAGTTTGCCTAAACAAGTCTAATAGCCTTTTGTTTTGGGCAGTCCGATAGCCATCGGCCCCGCTGTCCGCTAAAATTCAGCAGGGACAAAAAATATAGTTCAACAATGCTAGATTTGTGAAAATATGGCGACGGCATTTTTTCGGCTTGCAAGGCGAAAAACGCAGGCATCCCCGATAGCTATCGGGGTAGCTACGCCGAGGCTTTTCAACGTGGCAAGCCGAGAAAAGGGCTAGTCAGAATTCACAAATCTAGGGTTGTTGAACTATATACTGCCATTCCCATCATAGGTGTCTTCACTCCAAGTATTCGCTCAGCCACCTATCATGGGGGCAGCATAAGCTTTTGGCCCTACTTCATACCACTTCCATCGGTACTGCCTCCTATCTATAGCCCGCAGCTGCTACTCCTCCCCTAAGGCCAGTTCCCTCTATTCATAGACGGTTTCCCATAAAATATCCAAAAATGATTGTGGAATTAGGCAATAGAGTATAAATTAGCCGAAAACGTACTGATCACAGCAGCATGACCTTACTAGAACGCTCCAAAGAAAGCTTGAGTCAACTTGTTTATACCCTTCTTATGGTTCCACAGGCTATTCGCTTCACGCAGAAGCATAAGCTGTGGATAGGCTTTTGGCGCTATGGCTGGGTGGCCAAGTTCTTGGTAGGTATTGCCATTCTGATTGGCCTACGCTATGTCATATTATTATTTGAAAATATCTTTGAGAAGCCTACCAATGATCCAGTCTCTGTTATGATGGGCATGGGCATTGCCCTAAAAGATTTTGCGGAAGAAGGTTTTGAAGTGATTGCTGATGGAAGCTTCTATTATGTATTGCTCATCCTCTTGGAGATTGTCATTTTCCATGTATGCCGCCGCACGATGGAAATCCTCACCAAAAAGTCGAGTAATGCGACCTTCGATGATTTTGTAAAGGCACAAGTGCGGATGATCAAAGTAGCCGTCCGCTCTTGGGTGATGCAAAGCATTGCTACCATTTTGATTAAAGCCTTTTTTGGCATTCATGGCTATCTTACCTTTATGGAACCGATACTCATTTTTGGAGTACAGTGTTACTATTTAGGTTTTGCGGTTATTGATAATTACACCGAACAATTTCACTTATCTATCCACGATAGCTCCATCTACGCACGCAAGTTTGTCGGGGTAGTATTGGCACTGGGCCTAATGCTCAATGTATTGCTACCGATACCGATTGTGGGGGTATTGCTGGGGCCTGTCCTGGCAGCTGTCACGGTCTCTTTAGTGATGTACCAAATTGCAGATTTGCACATCCTCGGCGAAAAATTGGCCTTGCAATTGCAGCGTATTGAGCAGAGTTTGTAAGACACCATAGGAATCCACCATTTCGCAGTATTCTACAAGTTACGGGTGAAGTAGCCATTTACTTTTGGCAATAAAAAATGGTTCGACTTCGCTCCAAACCCATCCGCCGCCGCAATATCAAAAGTGCTTTTGAAAAGGCCCAAGACTATATACAAATGGGCCATCTAGATGGCCTGAAAGAACTATTGAGCGACTATCCTAAGCTAGCCATCTACACCACCCTTCCCGACTTGGCAGGGCATCGGTTCAACCTACTCCACCTGCTTGCCATGTCTGATCCAGCCATCCCACCCCTACAAGTTACCCAGCTCGCCAAGTGCCTGCTCGACCACGGCACCCCCATCAATACCCCCACCAAAACACCGATTGGACCCACTGCGCTACACCTCGCCATCCAGCAGCACCAGCTCCCCTTGGTAGAGTTTTTGATCCATCAAAAAGCATCCTTAGAGCTAAGGGGAATACCCGCCACACCATTCAGCACCCCCCTAGGCTACACCCTTTTTTACGGAAGTACCCCCATCGCCCATGCCTTGCACTACGCTGGTGCCACCATGCACCTCCCTTTTGCCGCTGCTTTAGGTAAAAATACGCTGCTCCAAGGGCAGTTCTTCCACCCTATACTCTCTCCCGATCAGCTCACCCTGGACTATAGCCTCCTCTTTGCCGCTTACACCCAACAGCTATCCACCTGCCACCTATTGCTCCAGCAAAATGCTAACCCCACCCGCTGCCTCCCCTTTTTTACACACCATGCCAATGCCTTACATCTAGCCTGCTTAGCAGAAGATTATCCCGAATTAATTTTGCTTTTGTTGGATCATGGTGCCGATCCAAATGTGGTTGATTGCTTGCAGGGCCAGTCAGCGCTGGGATGGGCGATGGAGCGGGGGAGAGTGGGGAGTTTTGAGGGTATGAGAGGCGCTAAGTAAAGTTGACTATTTAATCAACTTTTGTTATATTTGTTCAAAGTGCAAAAAGATGCCAACTATACACATCATCGATTCCATCAAGATCATGATATATTTTGATGATCATTTACCGCCCCACTTTCACGCTGAATACAATGAGTATGAAGAATTGATTGAAATTCGAACGTTAGATACGTATAGAGGCAAACTACCTAACAAGCAAAGGAAAAAAGTGATAGAATGGGCGAAAGAGCATCAAGAGGCTTTGATGATTTTATGGAATGAGTTTAATCCAGATAGCTGATAAGTATATGAAAGGGCTAAGAAGCATACCAAAAATACTAAAGATCAACGAAGTAAACGGATACCAAGTATCCTTGCTATTCAATAACGGCGAATCCCGCCTTATTGATTTTGAGTTGTTTTTCAAGAGTAGAGCTAACTTCTCTGCAAAGCATCCCTCTTATATTTTGACTCAGGACATGGACGCTTTTCAACAAATAGAGGTCATAGGAAACACAGTTGGATGGAAAAATACAGGGATCACCGTGAAGAATTTTGAAGGAAAAGCAACTTTTTACTCTTATGATATTGATCCCATCGTGCTATTTGAAAACAGTCGAATAGATGAAGCAAGGGCTATTAAAATAGGAATGATGGTCAAAGAAGCGCGAAAGGAAGCCGGTATGACCCAAGCCGAGTTAGCCGAAAAAAGTGGCACTAGCAAGCATTACATATCAAGACTGGAAAATAATAAATCTGATATCGAACTCTTGACCTTAAAGAAGATTATCGAGGCCGGCTTGGGTAAAACCCTAAAAATACAAATCGCTTAACGCCAGCCTCCCTTCCCAAAAAAGTCCTATCTCTTAACTTC
The DNA here is from genome assembly GCA_039208045.1 of Bacteroidota bacterium. Taxonomy (GTDB): domain Bacteria; phylum Bacteroidota; class Bacteroidia; order Chitinophagales; family Saprospiraceae; genus JBCCRH01. The sequence goes on along the minus strand of JBCCRH010000189.1, from coordinate 642 downwards.
TATTTAACAATTTGATAAAAAACACATAACTTCATAGTCCCCTAACCTTCCTATGGTAGCTTGTATTTTTGAGCGCAACTAGCATCCACCATTTCCCATTTTCTTCCGAGATTAACTAACATGTGCATAAGGCAAACAGCTAAAATCCTTCTAGTTGGGATGTTAGGTCTTGAGTAGCACTTCTTTACAAAACTTTATCAATTAGAAAATATAGACTTATGAAAAGAATTTTTACACTTTTGCTTTGTGTTTGTTTGGCCTCGATGGGATGGGGGCAGACTGTGATTTACGATGCAAACTTCTCTACTATTGGTGGATTTACTCACTCTTCTTCCTCTCCACCTCCTTCCGCACCAGCTACCTTTGATGGGGGGAATTACACAATAGGTTATGATGCTACTCCGGGTACGGATGGAACTACTAATTTTTTCAGATCTGATGGATCGAAGTTAGAATCATCAGATTTTGGAGGTGCTGCTTACTTTGAGACTGATGCAATAGATATATCTACAGTTTCTACAATTACTGTTATTGGTGAGGGACAAACGGTAGGAAGTAGTGTTTTTAATGTTTCATCTGAGTCATTCCAGTGGTCATATTCACTTGATGGAGGGACTTTTGTTGCTGGTCCAGCAATTACTT
>JBCCRH010000188.1:0-11035 GCA_039208045.1 Bacteroidota bacterium | reverse complement strand
GTTTTTGATTCAGAAACGAATATGCGTATTTACCATCACTCCTGCATTGTACCACTAGATGCCTTTTATCGAATGGCTAGTGCCAAAATAGAAAAGATCAGAGTTTATTACAAAGATACTAAGCGGACGATCACGCTTACTTCACAGCAGCAAGCAGCTGTCCAACAAGCTGTGAGATGTGTCGGAGAAGCAGCAAAAGTATATCCTGTGAGGCCCTAGTTATCCTTGCAGATGAGCCCGAAAGCGAAAGATTTTAATAATTCTTCGACTTCCGTCAAATTGCCACCCTTTATAGTAACATCCGTCATAGACGGTAAGTGTTGGGCGAAATAAATATGATTATTCGCCATTTCCAACAAGGTACTGGCTAGTGCATTGGGATAGGGATATTCTGTATTGATTTCCTTGATGATCTTTGCGATCTTATGGTTGAGTGCTTTGTAGGTGAGATAAAACCCCTTTTTATTCTCTTTATCGACTTGTTTAGTGTGATAAGCCTTTGTGCCTTCCTCTACGACGATGCGATGTAGGACATCTTCGTCTACGAAGTCGATAGAAGTATTTCGCTTGGCAGTATCAACTATGGAAGAAATAGCAATAGTTAATTTAGCCTTCGGATCATCAATATTCATGGTATTGTAGTCGATCCGGAACTTCATCCATTCCCAGTACCAGCATAAAAGGTAGACCAGCAGCAAATGCTTATTTTCAAAATAGCGATAGACAGATGCTTCGGTAGAATCGATGGCATCTGCTAATTTTTTGAAGGTAAACCGTTCGAAACCAATTTCATCAATAAGGTAGATGCTGTGCTGAATAATTCGTCTGCCAAGCTTGGTTTCTTGTGGGTCACGTAAGTAGAGCTGTTCGTTGAGCTTTATTTGGATTGTAATGGCCATAGGACAAGGAGTGGCTGGTTAAATACTGTTTGTTTATATTCGACCTCTAAGATAGTGGTCTACTAGGAGTTAAAAAATTTTAGCATTACTTTTATAAACAGAATGAATCCTATCTTTTAGCCTATATTTAACTATCAAGATGCGCTATTTGTTCTGGAAACCTACTGTTCGCCTCGTTGTATTTTCCATTTTGTAAAGGCACAAAGGCTCCGACTTGTGCTCGATTTCAGACTTATTTAGATTGATCTTCTGTAACGATGGAGTCAATGAGATGTTGATCTAGTTCTTTGCCTAAATACACTAGCTTAAGTCCTTCTTCTATTTTGACGCTGTCTACATCTACAGGGATGAGCTGTAGCTCACCAGAACTACTTTTCGTAAAAATAGGAGCGATCTTAAAATCGCTATTGACCAGCTGTAGTAATTGATGGAAGTGGTTTTTATTATTGACTTCCACTTCATGTAGAGTAGGGAAATCACGAGCAATTTCGCTAATATTAAGAAAGTCATCATTGTAAGAGAAGATGCCTTGATCGGGAAGTTCACTAACAGATTGGTTAAGTTCCTCTGGTGAAATCAGACGAAAGGTTCCATTCTCACCAAAGATATTTTCGTATTTTTTAACGGCGTACTCATTAACGTCCGTACTACTCGTCATGGCGATAAGGTAGCCCATGTCGAGCAGTTCGAAGTAGTCTTCAAGGTCTTCATTATAAACATTGACGACAAAGCCCTCCAGCCCCATATCGTGAGCCTTATTGATACTGCTTTCGTTGTTATCGATCAGCACTACATGGCGATTGTTCTGTTGCAAATACTTAGCGATGGTACGTGCTGCGGTATTTGCTCCGATAAAAAGAATACCATCTGAGGCATCCTGGGTGACTCTTAGCAGTCGAGCGACTACTCTAGCTGTGGTAGCATTGAGTAAAACTGTTCCCAAAACAATCATAAAAACTAGTGGAGTAATATACTCCGCTCCAGCAACACCATCATTTACTAGGGTAAGCCCAAAGAGCGAAGCGATACCTGCTGCTACAATTCCTCGCGGTCCTACCCAAGAAATAAATAGTTTTTCATTGAGCGAAAGCTCTGAGCCATATGTGCTCAAAAAGACTCCAAGTGGGCGCAGGATCAAGGCTACTGTCCCAAACAGCATAAGCGCACGCCAATCATAAAATACAATCTCCAAGTCACTAATATCGATATTGGCAGCCAAGAGAATAAAAAGGATAGAGATAAGAAGAACGCTGATGGATTCTTTAAAATAGAGAATATCCTTCAGTCGTGGTACGTCCAGATTCCCTAGCACGGTACCCATAACTACTACAGAGAGAAGACCGGATTCATGAGCTAGTACATCCGATAGCACAAATACGCCCAAGACAAAAGCTAGGGTAAATACATTGAGTAGATAATGGGGTAAAAGCTCGTGTTTGATCAGCTGAAAAAGAGTTAGTGCGGACAAAGCTCCCAAAGCTAAACCAATAAGGATGATTTGAATGAACTGAATCAAAGCATGTGAGGTAAAAGCCATGCCACCTTCAGAACTACGAATAAACTCAAATACTAAAACCGCCACTAAAGCGCCAATAGGATCGATAAGTATACCCTCCCATTTTAGAACGGTCGAGATATTGCGGTTAAGCGGAACGTTCTGAAGAATGGGAGCAATAACGGTAGGCCCCGTCACAATAATGAGCCCCCCAAATAGAAATGATATGGGCCAGCTTAGTCCCATGATAAAGTGTGCAGCTAAGCCTGCACCGATAAAAGTGACTATCGACCCCAGTGTGGTGAGCTTGAGAATAACAGGCCCCACCCCTGCAATTTCACGGCGTTTTAGCGTGAGCCCACCTTCAAATAGAATAATTCCGATTGCTAGAGAAACGAAAGAAAATAGATATTTAGCAGGAAAGATACCTCCGTTTTCTCCCTCAAAGATCGGTTCTAGCAGCTTCTTCCCATCTTCAGTAAAAAGAGAAGAAATTGGCCCTACTAACAAACCGATAAGGATGAGTGGTAGTATTGCAGGGACCTTGATTCGCCAAGCCAACCACTGCGCAAAAATACCTAGAATGATAATACCTGCAAGTTCTAGCATACAAGAGAAATTGGGAAATTATATTGATTTTGGCTGAGCAAGGGTCGCTTTTGCTTTCTTCGGGAGCAACCAAAATTACTATTTAATCTTCAATCTTTTAGTAGCACCTATTAACAAAAGCCAAAAACTCCATTTAAGTTTTGATAGGAGCTAACTTTTCTCCGTACCTTTGCAGCCGCAAATTCAGCAATTCTATTATGCAAGCAATCTTAGAACTCGACAAGAGGCGTACATTCGGAATTATTAGCCATCCGGATGCAGGAAAAACTACCTTAACAGAAAAATTATTGCTTTTTGGGGGGGCCATTCAGGTAGCCGGCGCAGTGAAGTCGAACAAAATTAAGCGCGGTGCTACTTCCGACTTTATGGAGATTGAACGCCAGCGTGGTATCTCCGTAGCTACCTCTGTGATGGCATTCAACTATCGAGATGTAAAAATTAATATCCTAGATACACCTGGTCACCAGGATTTTGCAGAAGATACTTACCGTACCCTAACGGCAGTGGATAGCGTAATTGTGGTGATTGATGTAGCAAAAGGGGTGGAGATGCAAACGGAAAAGCTAGTAGAAGTGTGCCGAATGCGCAAAACACCTATCATTGTTTTTATCAATAAACTGGATAGAGAAGGAAAAGATGGCTTTGATTTGCTGGATGAAATAGAGCAGAAATTAGGGATCAACGTCATTCCACTAAGCTGGCCGATTGGGATGGGGCAGCGCTTTAAAGGGGTATACAATATCTACGAAAATAAACTGGTGCTCTTCCGTGCGCACGGTAAGCAGCGTGAAGAAGAGATTATTGAAATTACCGATTTGGATGATCCTCGCTTAGAGCAAGAAGTGGGAGCAGCTGCCGCTGAAGAACTGCGGGAAGAGGTCACTATGATTCAGGAGGTATATCCAGACTTTGAACAAGAGGGGTATCTCAATTCTGAATTCTCTCCGGTATTCTTTGGCAGCGCCATTAATAACTTTGGGGTAAAAGAACTGTTGGATTGCTTTGTCGATATTGCACCGGGGCCACTGCCGCGCACTACAGAGGAGCGAACGGTTAACCCAAAAGAAGATAAATTTGCGGGCTTTGTATTTAAGATTCATGCCAATATGGATCCTAAGCACCGTGATCGTATTGCTTTTATGCGAGTATGCTCAGGCACGTTCCAACGCAATACTCCTTACTTGCATGTGCGCCAAAATCGAAAGATGAAGTTTTCGAATCCTACCTCTTTTATGGCGTCCAAAAAAACAGTAGTAGACGAAGCGTTCCCAGGAGATGTAATCGGATTGTACGACTCTGGTAACTTCAAGATCGGCGATACCGTCACAGAAGGAGAGGTGCTCCATTTCAAGGGAATTCCTAGCTTTTCGCCAGAGCAATTCAGATATGTCAACAATGATGATCCGCTAAAGTCTAAACAGCTTAATAAGGGCCTCGAACAGCTAATGGATGAGGGCGTAGCCCAGCTTTTCACCAAAGAATTAAATGGGCGGAAAATTATTGGAACAGTAGGGGCGCTTCAGTTTGAAGTCATTCAATATCGATTAAAAAATGAGTATGGGGCAACCTGCTCTTATGAGCCGGTCAATTTGCACAAAGCCTGTTGGGTGACTTGCACAGATAAGGTAGCACTAAAAGAATTTATGAGCCGCCGAAAGCGAGATATAGCAAGGGATAAGCATATGAATCTGGTATTTTTAGCAGAATCCGCTTGGGCCTTGCAGATGGCTCAAGAAAACCACCCCAAAGTGCTGTTCCACTTCACAGATGAAGAGGTTTCATAGACTAATTTACCCACAAAATCACTTCACTTATATTTTACCTTTGATTAACATTTATTTAATCTTACCTTTGGGCTTCATTCAGGAAAGGACACAACCAGTATGAAACGAGTCAAGGTAATTGACTTTACAAACTTTGGAATTGGAGGCTTAGCTGTTGCTTATTTGGCAGCTTACGCTCAAAAATCTGGCAGTATACATTGGGAAAAAGGGAGCACTTTTGAAGAAAGTTCAAAAGATTATACTCCTGTATTTGAAAAGCTGTTACAAGCCGACCACATGGAGTTTTCGCTCGCTGCTGATCCCAAGAAAATGAAATCTGCTGAGCCCGATCTTACCGTTCACTTATACGACCAACAAGGAGCGAATACATCGCGTAAGGGGATTTGGTCGTTCTACTATCCTGACTGTGCGCATCAAATAGAAGCTAATCTTACGCTATTTAGTGAGACTATAAAAAAAGATATGCTTATATTTATAAGCAAGGAGCTTCTTTGATTTAAGGAATTAGATGATCATCTACGCATTATACAATCTTAAGGGCGGAGTCGGAAAAACGACCTCTTGTGTAAACCTTGCTTACTTGGCGGCTAAGGAAGGCAAGAGAACCCTTGTTTGGGATCTTGATCCTCAGGGAGCTGCTTCGTTCTATTTGCGTGCTAATCAGGAGGTAAATGGAGAGATTGGGCGAGCCTTAGAGGGAACAGAGCAATTGATAGATAAAGTAGAGTCTACTGCCTACAACAATTTATACCTCTTGAAGAGTGGTCTTCAAAATCGCGTACTTGACATCAAATTGGGAAGTTTAGAAAAATCGAAAAAGCGTCTCAAAATAGCCCTCTCTTCCCTAAAGGCGCACTTTGATTTTATCTTCATTGATTGCCCTCCCACTATCAGTATGTTAGCGGAAAATATCTTTAAGTCAGTACATTTTGTGCTGTTTCCGCTGATTCCAACGCCACTTTCAGAGCGTTCTTACTGGCAAGTAGTTCGTTTTTTTGAAGCGCACGGTCACGACGCCCGTAAGATCGTACCGTTCTTTACACTTGTCGATCGCCGCAAGAATATACACAAAGCGACCATCAGTGCTTTTCGCGAAAGTAAGCGAAAACTTCTGCGTACTATCATACCTCAATCTGCGGTTTTTGAGCGTATGGGCCTGCAGCAAGCACCGGTGCATGCCTTCTCCCCCTATTCTAAGCCTTCTATGTCGTATCGGAATTTGTGGCAGGAGCTGAAAATGATGCGTAAGCTAAAGAAATTGCGGTAGCAGCTTTATCGGACTTTTCTACCTTTCCACTCGTATTGCTTAATCAAATTACTGGCGGTACCAATGCCAATAATATAAGCAAGGTGTAACCATTGCGCTCCGAAAAAGGAGCGAAGTAAATCACGTCGTCCAAAGAAAGCAGCTGCCGTCCTAAGAAATACAAAATCGGCCACTAGTTTTACACCAAGTTGCACTCCAAAAGCCACCAGCGCCCACCAGCCCAACCACGGGATAAAACAAAGTGCCAGCAAAATATTCCAGCAAAAGAAAAAGACTACTGCCAATATAAAAGTGATAAACACCTCTTGATAACTCGCCGATTTGGTGCCCCATCGTAGCCGTTGCTGGATAAACTCTCGGAGGGTAGCCTGTGGAGCTGTCTTTACTGTTGCAGCGCTATTCTTTAGGAAGTAAATTTGCCCTGGAAATTGCTGGGCTATTTTCTGCATTAAAAAGAGATCGTCGCCAGAAGCTAGATGATCGATCTGTTGAAAGCCTCCTACCGCATCAAAGGCTTCGCGCGTATAGGCTAGATTAGCCCCATTACTCATGTGCATCTTCCCCGATTGTATGCCAGCGCCCGTCACCACCATCATGCCCATAAAGTCCAGCGTTTGAAACCGCCCTAGAAGCGCTTGCTCCTGGTGGAAAGCCACGGGTGCTGCAATGAATTTAGCACCAGTTGCTTCATAAAAGCTAGCAAATAGTTGTAGCCAATCGGGCGGCACGACACAATCACCGTCGGTAGTGACGATCAGCGCTCCCTTACTGTGCTGAATTCCTACTTGCAGTGCTAGTTTTTTATAAGACTGGGTGGGTTGTGCTTTCGCAAAATGAGCTAAGTCGATCAGATTAAGCTGAGGATGATGTATCATCAGCTGTTTCACCAAATGGGCTGTTTGGTCTTCAGAGTGATCATCAATGACCCAGATTTCGTAGTGGGGGTAGCGTTGCGCTAAAATACTGCGCAAGCATGCTTCGATAGTGGCTGCCTCATTGCGGACGGGGATGAGGACGGAAATAGAAGTAGTAGGTAAAGTGGTTGATGAGGGACTCCATATTGGGAGTTTTTTCCAATGATAGAGGTACCAACCGATAATTAGGCTATAGCCTAATGCTAATGTGACTGACAAAGCGAAGTACAGCATGTAATTGTACAGCAGTTACTTACTCGTCAAAAAGATTTTCGTAACCCGTATCTGTTTTGTTGGTCTTTCGTTGTGGCTCTTTCTCTTTGATTTTGGGGAGCTCTAAGGGCTCGCTATCAAGTTCCTCATAATCCACAAACTCTCCTTTGGTTTGTTTTTCCCATGCTTCTGTCGCTTTTTTTAGGCGCTTTTTGAACAATGCTTTTCCCAAAAGGAAAACAGATAAAATGGGGAAGCCTAAGACTGAAACCAAAATCATAGCTACGCCAGCTATCGTATTACGCTTTAGCATTTTCACAATCCACTGCCCATAGTCCACTACTACCTTGTAGTCAATAATGAGCGTTGCAATCAGAAGAATCGGTGAGATGTAGTACAATATCTGAAAGATAAAGTTGGCCAATCGAAATAGCCCTACCATAATCAGGATACCCACTAGCAGACCAATAATGAGGCCAAAGGGGTTATTGTTACTATTTATATTGAAGGAGCGTCGAGATTCCATAATATTGATTGTAAGTTAAAAAACAGACTCTAACAAAACTACGTAAATGACGGCAGATTGTTCAGCGGCTTAGACTAAAGGAGAACAGGGAGGGATGAAAGATTAAGCATGGTCTTTACAATTTGCGTGTGTTTTCTTGAATTGGGAAATTGTGACACCACTGGCGTCACAATTGAGCTGGACTCATTTCACCATATTGATTACTTAGACTAAAGGGGAGCGAACAGGGACTAGCAGCTGTCAAACACTTGTTAAAATCGATTAGTGTCGGGACTAGAATTGTGATTCCTGTCATTAAGCTGTAATTTTAGAAAAAATTGAAGACGATGAGATTTTTCTATATGTTTTTGTTGGTTGCAGTGTATGTATGGAGCGTTGCTTTTGTTAGTCCCGGAGAAGAAGAGGTAACGATCACCTGCGAAGTGACGGATTGTGGTAAAGTACTGAATGTCTATACTTTTGACGGATCGAGATTCAAACCATTTAAAGGAGTATCTGCCAAGGAGGGGGTCTATCAGTTTAGCCTTCCAAAGGGAGAACCTAATTTCTACTACATTGGCGCACAGCCCAAAATGACTCTACCAGTGTTGCTAGGCTCCGAGGATAACATTAAGATAAAGGGGAACTGCAAAAATATGCGCACGGCAAAAATCGTAGGGTCCTCCCTAAATGCCGATTATCAGGCACTTAAAGTAGTGCTCAATGAGCATAAGCAGCAAACTGGAGGGCTGATCCGCAAGTACCGCACCTATCAAAATAATAAAGAGAAGCTGCAAGCAGTGATCGAGCAGATGAAGCAGCTGGATGTGGAGAAGAAAAACTTGTTGGATTCCCTAGAGCAAGCCAATCCATTTCTGGGCAAAATTACAGCCTTGAATACCTACCTTAGTTTCCAAAATAATGGCGCAGGCTATCCCAACGAAATCGACTATTTCGCAAAGAATTTTTTCCAGTTTGTCGATTTTAAAGACGCTACTTACAATCGATTGCCTTGGGTATTCGAAGTCTTTCAAGGCTATACCAACACCCTGACTGGACTGAATCTCCCAGCAGCAGTACACCAGCAATATATTGATAATGTGCTTTCGCAAATTCCTGAAGGATCAGCTACCCACAAAATGGCACTTTCTGGCGTCATTGCTGTGCTGAGCCGCAAGCAACACAGCAATTTAATGCACTTTGGCGAGCAGTTTATCAAGGCTTTCGAAAAGTCAGATCCTTTTGCAACTAATAACTTGAAGCAGCAGTTAGCTTCTGCTCAAAGCTTTATGGTTGGGGGCGAAGCACCTGATTTTGCCCAACAGACCCCAGAGGGTGAGACTATGAAGCTGAGCGATCTGCGCGGGAAAGTAGTACTAGTAGACTTCTGGGCGAGCTGGTGTGGCCCTTGCCGTAGAGAAAATCCCAATGTGGTACGCTTATACAACAAGTATAAGGAGGCAGGCTTCGATATTTTGGCGGTAAGCCTCGACAAAACAAAAGACCGCTGGCTAAAAGCGATTGAGAAAGATGGCCTGACTTGGCACCACGTCAGTGACCTCCGTGGATGGGGTAATGAAGTAGCTAAGCAGTACGGTGTTTCCTCTATTCCTCAAACCGTACTGATTGATCAAGAAGGAAAAATCCTAGCGCGTAACTTACGCGGGGAGGCCCTAGCCAAAAAGCTGGAAGAGCTTTTTGATTAGGCTAGCGGAACAAGTCTAATAAAGAAATCGATACGTAGCCTTGATCAAAAATATATTCTCCGGCTGTTGTGTAAATAAGCCATCGCGCCAGCTTTCGATCAAGCCCTTGCGGGGATCTTCTGAGTTAGTAATGCCAGGTGCCCAAACGAGGAAGATTTCTGAGCCAGGGATATACTCCCAACGGGCGACCAAGTTAGAACGCAACTGCATGAAGTTAAAGTCAGGATCGCCAAAGCTGTAGTCTGCTTCGCCGTCTCGGTTCTCATCCACGAAGTATTCTTCCGATTCTGCATCAAAGAATATTTCGTTATCACTGTACTCATAGATGCGATCGTAGAAGAAATCAGCTTGTGGGTCGGTAATATATTTGAACTTGGTGTAGCGGCCACGGGAGATGAAAGGCTGCCCGTAGTATTGGATCGTAAAATTGGGCGTGATATTTAGGTTAAATCGAACCGTTACGCTCATCGTTTGCTGATCTACCGTGCCGGCAATGTAGCGCGTTTCCCCCTGGTATTCTCGGTCGGTGACATACTGCACTTTTCGTTGGTTTTGATTGTAGCCTGGGCGGATAGAAATATTAAAGGCATCTAAAGGCTGAATCGTTACCCCTAAGCTATAACTTTGAAAGGCAACCGTACGTGGTGCATTGCGCTCAAAGCCACGCGCGATGGTGGCATTCAAATTGAATTGTACTTTTTTCCGGTTATCAGTGGATAGGAAATACCAGTTCGCAAAGCCCTTAGAGCGGCGCAAAGCTGGCCCCCCAAATAAGGCTCTGTTCGAAATATCCCGATGCTCATAAGTAACGCCCGTGCCAAAGCGCCAGAAGTTGTTGAACATCATCCCAATATTCGTATTAACAGCTTGATACAGATTATTACCCCCAAAATCCCAGCGCGCATAGTGGTTATAATTGAGATTCATATTCCGAAAAACAGAAAAGGGCTCATTCCATTGGTAGCCCGTCCAGAAGAAGTGATTGATCTCATCGGCATTAATCATGAAGCCAATATCATTAAGTTCTAGTTCAGGAGAACGCCAAGTGACACCACCCTCGAAGTTCCAATTACCTGCCATTTTACCTGCTTTGATGGTACCGCCATGGCCCAATAGGCTAGTAGCAGTGGAGTCTACACTCAGATAATCGGCATCTGGCCGCTGGAAGTAGTGCTCAAAGGCGGTCTGGGTATTTAGTATTGCCTCTTCAGAACCGTTGACTCGACTAAAAATACCATTGAAAGAAACAAAATAGGTTCGATCCTTCCATTGGTGCAATAGGTCTACGCCTCCGGAATAAGCAGAGCGGTGTAGGTCATCTAAGCCTGTACCATCCAGGAATCGATTAGTAGCGGTAAAAATACCACCTACCACAGTTTGGCCTTCCCTAAAATCCTGCGTCAAGCGGCCAACAAAATAATTGGATAGTGGCTCCACTACCTCTTCACTACGATCTCCACCTCTATCGATTACGGCGCGTTCTTCCGCTGTTACCGTTTCCAAAATACCCACGCCTAGCCCATTTTTTGTTTTACCGCTAAACTTAGCTGCACCCAAAATCGTCGTTTGTCCTGGTATATCTGCATATTCGCCCTCGCTCAGGTTGGGGGAGCCGTGAGGCGATCGGCCAATACGGCGAGAGT
>JBCCRH010000187.1:0-11057 GCA_039208045.1 Bacteroidota bacterium | reverse complement strand
TATGTGCCCCTCATGTGCCTCAACTGTTTCAAAAAAAGCCTAGCCCATACGCGCACGAAAGCACAGCCGTATCCCTTATGTGCCCCTCAAGTGCCTCAAGTGGTTCAAAAAAAGCCAAGCCCAAACGCGCACGAAAGCACAGCCATAACCCTTATGTGCCCCTCAAGTGCCTTAGGTGGTTCAAAAAAAGCCAAGCCCAAACGCGCACGAAAACACAGCCATAACCCTTATGTGCCCCTCAAGTGCCTCAAGTGGTTCAAAAAAAGCCAGGCCCAAACGCGCACGAAAACACAGCCATAACCCTCAGGTGCCCCTCAAGTGCCTCAAGTGGTTCAAAAAAGCCAGCCCAAACGCGCACGAAAACACAGCCCCCAAGCCCCCCTAAGCAAACCGCTCCAAATGATACCCCACTAGCGTCTGCAAGGTAGAAAGAGCCAAAGCCTCCGCCTGTGATTTATCAAAGCCCTTATCCATGAAAAAATCCTCTAGCCGGACTTGAGATTGATAGTACGTAATCTTCAAAGCCGTGACGATACGCTCGTGCATAGGGTCGCGCGCGGCCCAGCCATTGAGGCCATTCCAGAGGCTGCGATTCCAGTTTTCCAGTCGCTTTTTCTCCAAGCTATTCACTGCTTTGGGCGAAACGTACAATTGCGCGCGCTTCGAGGCCGCTTCTGCCAGTGCTGCTTTGTTGAGGGTGGCGTCTCCATTCAAGTCCACAGCGATAGCTTGCATGGTACGCACTTCATCCCAGAATAAGAATTCATCGCAGGACTGCATGGTGAAGTTCGAATTGGCACCAGAGTACTTGCTATACGCCCCAGCAGTAGCCTCTGGGTGAATTTGGAAGAGCCAACAAGGGACAGCCACTTCTTCGCCAGGAGCGCTGTGCAGGTAGTGTAAGTGTAAGATAAGCTGCTCTAAATCTTGGTAAGCATAAGTTGCTCGATAGTCAAAGGGAGGTTGATTCGCTAACTTTTGGCCAGCAAAGGCCTCTCGAATAGCGCTATTCATCAATGCATTTACTTCACTATTCGGGCCAATGGCGGTATACAATAAATAAGCTTGATAGCCTTTCGCTACTGGTGTGTTGTAGGAATCTAAAACAGCAGGAGCATTTGGATCATCTAGCAAATTATCAATGGCCTGCTGGAATTTACTGGATGAACCCGATAGGCCTGGGCGATCAACGTATTTTGCCAAAACGGCATACTTCTGTATTGCTCGATTATTGTCTATCGCTTTGCGATACGCTCCGCTCGTACCTTTGCCATAATAGCCGTCTAAACTACTCTTATACGCCCCCTCCGATTTGAGTACTTTCTGAAGTTCAACTACCGAACGGCGTTTGATCTTCCCCCGAATACGCGGCTGAGCCGTGTTGGTGCTATAGTTTGTAGGCACTTTCCCAACTGATTTTGTCCCAACATAATCATAACTACCCGGAACATTAGCAGGAGGGTTAGATGAGCTAGTAGCTACGCGCTTATCTAGATCAAGTGGAATAAGCTCGCGCTTCACCCCATCAGCTTCAAAATTATTGACCTCGTGTAGGAATACACTATTTACGCGCTTTACAAAGGCATCTTTAAATCCTGCTTTTCGGATAGCTGGCAGCTCCTTTTTAGCGGCAGCTATATCGGGGAAAGTACCCGTCACGATCTTCACTTCGCTCCCTTTTAGCAATACGAACAAAGGCCCTGCTTTGAAGTAGCGATCCCAGTCGATGCTTTTCTTAGTACTGCGAATACCTAGTTGTACTACGGTAGCGGTCTGACCATCAGCGAGTAATCGCTCTTGCACAAAGGCACCACTCCATCCCCTCGCAGCTACCTTATCGCGTACTTTTTGCGCACTGGCGCGATCATTAAATCCTCCGATGTAAACGGTAATCTGGTTCCCATCTAGTTTTGCAGTATGCAAAAAACCTAGGTCTTTGATCGACTTAAACTGCTCAGGACTAGCATTGATGAACGAACCAACCTGGACAGTGAAATAGGAACTATTCGATTGTGCAACAACGGAGAATACGAACAGCATTCCTGCAACCAATAGTGAACTTACCTTCTTGATCATCCTTCTGTTTTTTGTGGTAATAACGCAAATATAAACAGATATGATGTGTAGCTTTCACTTTTTTGTTTAGAATCTTCACAAATCAAGGAAAGTGCCCGCCAAGGCGCATTGAACTTCGCTATAGGTCACCTGTTCTCTTGGTATAATTAAATAGAAATCATGGACAACAGAAATAGTATTCAAATTATAAAGAGCGAACGGCTCAATATGGGCGGCACCATCGTGAAACAGCCCTTACCACACCCTCAACTACAGCAAGCAAGTCCGTTTTTACTCTTGCACCACTTTGGCCCCGATAAGGTGGCGCCAGGGCATGACCCGCTGGGGGTAGGGCCACATCCACATAGGGGTTTTGAGCCAGTGACTTTCTTGTATTCAGGAGGCATAGAGCATAAAGATAGCCGAGGTAATGTAGGCCAACTAACGGGCGGGGATGTGCAATGGATGACTGCGGGTCTAGGTATTATCCATAGTGAAATGGCTTCCGCCAAATTCCTAGCTGAAGGCGGCACGATGGAAGGTATACAGTTGTGGGTGAATTTGCGTAAGCAGGATAAAATGACGCAACCTGACTATCAGGACATTAAAAGCGAGCAAATCCCTACTGCTATGAGTGAAGATGGTGCCATCCAAGTGCGAGTGGTGGCTGGCACTTGGCGAGAGCTAACTGGCCCGGCGCATACCTTTACGCCTATTCAAGCGATTCAACTTTTTGCCCAGCAAGATGGAACAGTGGATATTGAAACCCCTACGGATCACCAAGTGATCGTCTATGTATTAAATGGAGAAATTAGTCTGAATAGTGGCACAGTGGTGGGTAATGAATCACTTGTTCGAATGGATCAAAGCGGAGAGCGTACTATCTTGCAACTTAAAGAAGGTAGCAGAGTCTTGTATTTAGCGGGCGCCATTATTGATGAACCTGTTGCACAGTGGGGGCCTTATGTTATGAATACACAGACCGAGATCATGGAAGCCATGCGCGACTACCAGATGGGTAAAATGGGAGTGTATATACCTTAAGAGAAGTTGTATATTTATGTAAAAGTGTCCGAGTAAAGTGAAGGATGCTATTATTTTACGGCTTAATTGCAGAAAGGTGCATCATTTACCATATATTAATCGTTAGAATAATAGAACCCACGGATAATCCCTACTTTTTATTTGAACATATTTGAAAATGCCAAGTCGATGAAAAGAGCATACATGATCGAATTTGATCTTCCAGATGTATTGACGGAAGAGTTTCTAGCTTTAATTCCCAAACAACGTTATATCATTAATAAAATGTTGATTGAAGGTCAACTAAAGGCTTATTCACTGGCATTGGATCGGTCTAAACTCTGGGCAGTCATCGCTGCGACTTCTGACTTTGAAGTAATGGAGATTATCTCGCAAATGCCTCTAAGTGACTATATGACGCCTTCTATCTCTGAGTTGATGTTTCATAATGGAGCAGAAATTGTTACTGAATTCTCTTTAAACTAAAGTAGAAGCAGTACGAAACATAAAGAAAAAGTAGGCCTCTTCGACAGCTGTTGGAGGGGCCCTTTTTATTGGAGTTTACAAAAAATTAATCGCTAAGAAGTCCAACTTTCCACCGCTAAGCTTGTTATTGGTTGCAAACACAACCATCTTTGTGGCACAGCAACAGTTTAATCCTTTTAATTCCATTGTTTTCCTAACCAACCGTGTAGGACGATTACTTGGCAATAAAATTGCAAAACAAAGTGCCATCAAAGAAATGGGTCTCGCTCCACATCACCTCGGAGTCTTGGTAGACCTTTGGATGAAAGATGGTGTTCGTCAACAAGACTTAGCAGTATCCATCATCAAGGATAAAGCCACTATTGCCAGAGCTTTACGTAATTTAGAAGAACAGAATTTGGTAGTACGAATACCTGATGAGCAGGATAAACGCACCAAGCGTATTTATCTGACGCACAAAGGTAAATTGATGCAAGGCGAGATGCTCCCACATGCTAAACAAGTGGTGGAAGAAGCATCCACTGAAATCAGCACAGAAGAGCTCAATACCTGCAAAAGAGTGCTAGAGAAAATGTATTTAAAACTGAATAAGTAGTTGCACCTGCAACTTTATATAACAACCTAATCGTTTTTATGGACAAGAATGTTACCACCTTTCGCATCATCGGCGCTATACTAGGAATCGTTATTTTAGCTGGCGCTTATTTCATAGCTATGGGTATGGTCAACCGAGAGCGGCCAATAAAAGTCAAAGAGGACTTCGACAATACCCGCCAAGTAGAAGTTATGCCTGCCAAGAATACCGATATTCCATCCAACCTAGAAGTGCAGGGAGCACTAGTGGCCTTTGATAAAATTGACATCTTTGCGGAAGTTTCAGGCACCTTGCTCAACACTAAACGCACCTTCAAAGTGGGTAGCTATTTTCCGAAAGGAAGCACACTCATAAAAGTAGACCAGACGGAAGCAAAGCTCAACTTGCTTTCTCAGAAAAGCACGCTGCTCAATGCCATTACCCAGCTCATGCCCGACCTCAAAATTGACTATCCACAAAGCTTCCAAAACTGGAAAAACTACCTGGATCAGTTTGATGTTGAACAACCACTCCGCCCATTCCCAGAAGCAGTAAGCGACCAAGAAAAGTATTTTATCGCTTCTCGTAATCTCTACACGCAGTACTATTCTATACAAAGTATTGAGGAGCGGCTCTCTAAGTATGAGCTAAAGGCTCCTTTTGGCGGCGTCATTACCCAAAGTAGTATTCACCCTGGCGCGCTCGTTCGGGTAGGCCAAAAGTTGGGAGAACTCATGAATACAGGCAATTATGAACTAGAAGTAACAGTGCCCCTAGCAGACCTGAAATACATCAAAACAGGCAATACCGTCAATCTCTACTCCGACGACATCGACGGAAAGTGGAGTGGAAAAATTAAGCGCATCAACGACCAAGTGGAAACCAATACACAGACAGTAAAACTGTTTGTTAGCGTAAGCGGTAAAAACTTACGTGAAGGGATGTACATGCGCGGCGAAATTGCTGGAAGCTCCATCCAAGATGCACTATTACTCCCTAAAGACTTGCTAGTAAATCAGAATAGTCTTTACGTAGTAAATGACACCCTCCTAAACGCTATTCCTGTAGACGTGGTGAAGATTACAGAAAGTGGTGCAATAGTGAGAGGGGTAGAAGATGGTACACTCCTGCTGAAAAACCTCTTCCCTGGTGCTTATGATGGCATGCGTGTAAGCGTAAATGAACAGGTATCTATCGCTCAATAAATCTCTTATACAGTCCAATTCTAAACGTCTTGCGATGAAACAAATCATCAACTATTTTATAAAGTTTCCCATTGCTGCTAACCTACTGATGTTTGCCCTCTTTATCATGGGTGTGGTAGGCATGCTCGGTATGAAGTCTACTTTTTTTCCAGAAGTAGAAAGCCGAAATATCTCTATTCAGCTCGTTTACCCCGGTGCTTCCCCCGAAGAAATTGAGGAAGGAGTAGTCAATAAAATTGAAGAAAACCTGAAAGGTCTGACAGGGGTCGAACGTATTACGTCTACGTCTAGAGAAAACTCAGGTACTGTTTCTGTAGAGGTTTTCAAAGGCTACGATACGGATATTGTACTACAAGACGTAAAAAACTCCGTTGATCGGATTAGCTCATTTCCCGTTGGATTGGAGCCGCCGGTAGTATATAAATTGGAAAGTCTGGGTTTCGCTATCAGCTTTGCTATTAGTGGCAACGTAGACCTTAAGACCCTCAAGCGATATGGACGCCAAGCAGAGGATGATCTTTTGGCCATGGATGGTATTTCGAAGGTAGCCCTTTCTGGCTTTCCAGACGAAGAAATTGAAATTGCATTTCGCGAAAGCGACCTACGCACCTACAACCTCACCTTCCAGCAAGCTACACAGGCCGTGCGCAACGCCAACTTAGAACTTACAGGAGGTACCCTAAAAGGAGAAAAAGAAGAGCTACTTATTCGAGCGAGAAATAAAGCCTACTATGCACAAGGCCTACGCGATATTGTAGTTAAAACTACCCCTAATGGCAGTGTAATCCGCCTACACCAAATTGCAGATATTCGGGACAAATGGGCTGATAATCCCAATCGTAGTTTTATGAACGGGAAACCTTCCGTTGTAGTTACGATCCAGAATACGCTGGAGGAGGACATGATTTCTATTACCGATATGGCCGTCGAGTATATTGAACAATTCAACCTCGAACATGAGTCCGTTAAAGCAACGGTTATTCGCGATGGCTCTATAGTCCTGAAGCAGCGTATTGAGCTCCTTACGGAAAATGGTATTATCGGTTTCTTAATCGTGGTGGTGCTTCTGGCGATGTTTTTACATTGGCGCTTGGCGTTTTGGGTAGCGCTGGCCATTCCTATTTCTTTTGCAGGAATGTTTATTTGTGCTAACGCTTTGGGGATTACTATTAATGTAATTTCACTATTCGGAATGATCTTGGTGATTGGTATTCTGGTGGATGATGGTATTGTGATTGGGGAAAATATCTATCAGGAATACGAAAAAGGAGTGCCCCGGATGAAGGCTGCCTTAAACGGTACTATGACGGTACTTCCTGCTGTATTTGCTGCTATCATTACTACTGTTGTCGCTTTTTCTTCTTTCCTTTTTATTGATGGTCGGCTGGGAGATTTCTTCTCCGAAATGGCCATTGTCGTTATCTTTTCGTTGATCTTTTCTTTGGTGGAAGGTGCCTTTATCTTGCCCACCCACGTTGCGCATTCCAAAGCCTTAAGTGCAGACCGCAAGCCGAACCGCGTCCAAGAAACTTTTGAGCGACTCATGAATTTCTTGCGGGACAAGTTGTATGCGCCAATACTGAGGTTTGCCATGAATAATAAGATTCTGACCTCATCTCTCATTATTTCCGTTTTAGTGATCACCTTTGGTGCCATTGGTGGGGGAATCATCAGCACGACTTTTTTCCCAAATATTGAGCGCGACGATATCATTATTAACCTGCAGATGCCTGCTGGTACGCGCGAGAATATTACGCAAGATGCACTGGATCATATTGAGGCTGCCACCCTGCGTGCCAATGAGCAACTCAGCGAACGATTTTTCAATAATGAAAAGCAAGCCATTCTAAAAATAGAGAAGAACCTAGGCCCTACCACCTACCAAGGTTCAATCAATGTTTCACTGCTAGATGGTGAAAACAGAGATAGCTTGGCATTACGCGAAGTGATCAATACCGTGCGTAAAGAGGCAGGTCCCATGCTGGAAGCAGAAGTTGTTTCCTATGGTGCGCAATCGGCTTTTGGTAAGCCTATCTCCATTTCGCTCATTGGCGAGAACTATGCCGAACTAGACGCAGCTACCAATGAGATTAAATCGAGAATGCAAGCCCTCGCTGAGCTAGCGGATGTGGTAGATAACAATCAGGAAGGCTTACGAGAAATTAATATTTCGCTAAAAGAAAAGGCACGCTATTTAGGTCTTAGCCTACAAGATGTGGTGGGACAGGTGCGTAGTGGATTCTTTGGTAGCGAGGTGCAACGGCTACAGCGTGGACGAGATGAAGTGCGGGTGTGGGTGCGCTACGATCAATCAGATCGCCAAGATATTACACAGCTAGAAGATATGCGTATTCGCTTTGCGGATGGCCGAGAATTTCCGCTTTCTGAAGTGGCGAATCTAAGCATGGAGCGTGGTGTAATTAGTATAAATCATATAGATGGAAAGCGAGAGGTGAAAATAG
The DNA here is from genome assembly GCA_039208045.1 of Bacteroidota bacterium. Taxonomy (GTDB): domain Bacteria; phylum Bacteroidota; class Bacteroidia; order Chitinophagales; family Saprospiraceae; genus JBCCRH01. The sequence goes on along the minus strand of JBCCRH010000187.1, from coordinate 3,252 downwards.
AAGCAGATATTGCTAATGATAATGTATCGGTGAGTGATATTACGGCTTCTCTACAGAATGAGATTGTGCCAGAAGTACTGCGCAATTACTCCTCTGTTTCTGCACTATTTGAAGGCCAAAATCGCGAGCAAGCCAAATCTGCTTCCTCTATACAAACCGTATTTTCCATTGTGCTGGCTTTGATGTTTTTCATTATCGCCCTTACCTTCCGTTCTATCAGCCAAACAGTAGTTGTGTTCTTGCTCATTCCATTTTGCTTCATTGGAGTAGGTTGGGGACACTACTTGATGGGGGCTCCCATTAGCCTCTTCTCCTTCCTCGGGGTGATCGCGCTGATCGGTATCTTAGTGAACGATGCGCTGGTCTTTGTGACTACTTACAATCAGAATTTGCAGGCTGGCATGCCACAGATGGATGCACTCTATGAGGCGGGGCTTTCTAGGTTTAGGCCTATTGTGCTGACTTCTTTTACCACCTTTGCCGGCTTGGCTCCTCTATTGTTTGAAAAAAGCTTGCAGGCGCAGTTTCTGATTCCAATGGCGATTTCCGTCTCCTATGGCTTATTAGTCATTACGGTAATTATCTTAATCCTTCTCCCAATACTACTCATTTTTGCAAATCGGATTAAGTATTACACTAGGTATACCATTAGGGGACAAAAGCCCACTTTCGAGGAGGTAGAAGCAGCTAACAGGGGATACGAGACAGCAGAGACCGCTTAAATAAACAATAAACGCAAGCACCGATGAGAAAGCGCATCGCTATTGATATGGATGAAGTCATCGCTGATGTACTTCCCAAATTCTTGGATTTGTACGAAGCCACCTATGGCCGTCGACCTGCCAAGGAGGAGTACTGGGGGCGTAAGTTGTACAAAGTAGAAGGAGGGATGGCGCTCCGGAAACACTTATTTGAGAAAGGCTTTTTCCGCGATCTACCCGTTATTGAAGGAAGCCAGGAAGCCATCAAACTCCTGATGGAGCATTGCGATATTTATATCACCACCGCTGCTATGGAGTTTAGGGCTTCTTTCGAAGACAAATACGACTGGCTAGCCGAGCATTTCCCATTTATCCATTGGAAAAATATTGTTTTCTGCGGGGACAAAAGTGTCATCCGTACCGACTATATGATTGATGACCACTCTTTCAATCTTAAGACCTTTGCTGGAACAGGTTTACTATTCACCGCATCGCATAATGCCCATGAAACGGGCTATACCCGCGTAAATAACTGGACAGAGGTATTGGAATTCTTTGAAGGCGAGTTAGGGGTTAAATTGGTACCTTGAGTTCAAAATCGGATCGATGAAGGAACTGTTGGACAAGGCAATCAAGCTTTTTAAGCTCAAGGCAAAATTTGCGATGACAAGTGTGGTAGCCACAGGGGTGGACTACACAGTATATTTGCTTCTGGTGAATCGTATTTTTGGGCCGGTCACTTCCAATATTATCTCCTACTCTTGTGGTATGGTCATTAATTTTCTGTTGCAGAAGCGCTTTGTTTTTTCCTTGCAGCGCTCGGTAGGCAAGGCCTTTTTAGGTGCTATAATGGTATCGATGGGCGGCTTAGCGCTTAGCACTGGCATTATTTATTTGCTTTCGCAAATTGAGTTTTTCAGTGCGTACCAGGCTATCACTAAGCTTATAGCAACAGGCATTGTCTTTTTTTACAATTTTTACTTTAAACGATTTGTATTCGAGAAACGATTTTTCTCGGTTGATTAAATTACCGTAGCAATGATTCGATTTTTATCCTTCGCTAGTGCCTTACTTTTTTTTGGTTTTATGCCTTTCGGCAAAAATGCCCACCTCCATGGGCAGGAAGCGCTCAGCATGAGCCAAGCTATCCAAAAAGGATTAGAGAATAACTATAATATCAAGATAGCGGAAACGCGCACCGATATTGCCCGCAATAATAATACCTGGGCTAATGCGGGGCGCTACCCTACTATTGATTTCTCGCTGGCTTTTAATAATAGTTTTAGAGACCTGAGCAACCCCGCAGGGCCTGTGACTGGGAGTTCTACTTTTAGTACTTCCGCCATCCCTGGCGTTACGCTCAACTGGACATTATTTAATGGGCATCGGGTGAAATACACCAAAAATCAGTTTGAACAACAAGAGCTCCTCAACCAAGGCAATGCTCAAATTGCAGTAGAAAATACCATTCAGGCGGTCATATTAGCTTACTATAATGCCTTGGTGCAGAAGGAGCAACTGGAGGTGATTGAAAATGTATTGAAGCTTTCGCGAGATCGGATAGAATACCAAGAGGTGCGACAAGAATTTGGCCAAGCAGGTACTTTCGATATCCTACAAACAGCAGATGCGTACCTAAATGACTCGACTACTTATATCTTGCAGGTCAATACCTTCGAAACAGCCTTGCGCAACCTCAACTTAGCGATGGGTGAGGATAACCTCTCCATACCATACCAACTGACCGACGAGCTGAGCTCGCCTATCGAAAATTATGAATTTGAAACCTTAGAGCAGCGCATGTTTGCTGGTAATTATCAACTGCGCAACCAACTAGTCAACCAACAATTGGCTTCTATTAATACCCAAGTACAAGAAAGTGCTTTTCTCCCCAGCGTGCAGCTCCAATCAGGTGTCAACTATAATATTGGACTTTCCCTTGGCAACCAGACGCTCCAATTTGGTGATACTCCCCCCTTTACCCAAGACATCCCGCAAATTGCCGCCCGCACCTTCAATGGCTTTCTCAACGTAACAGCCACCTATCCCATTGTTGATTTTGGCGTACGCCGCACCCGCGTCGATAATGCCAAAGCCGAAGAACTCGTCGCCCAACTCAACATCGACGAACTCAAGCGCAACCTCCGCAACCAACTAGCCAACACCCTAGCTACCTTTAATAACCAAAAACAAATCGTCCAGCTCACCGAAGCTCTCATCCAAAATGCCGAGCAAAACCTCACCATCGCAGAGGAACGCTTTAAAGGCGGACTCATCAATTCATTCGATTTCCGCTCTATTCAGTTGAGCTACCTCAACGCTTCACAGTCCAAACTGACTGCTATTTTTAACCTAAAAAATACGGAGACGGAGTTGATTCGGTTGATTGGGGGGTTGGTGCAGTAGGCAGGCACTCCAAATCTGCATATTTTTTGCTAAATTTGGAGTGCACTCCAAATTTGCAGAAATCTTGCTAAATCTGTAGTCTTGAGCACTCTTATTCCAAGGCGACTAACAGCCTACATCCAAGAAATTGGAAAAATGTTTCCGG
>JBCCRH010000186.1:0-11088 GCA_039208045.1 Bacteroidota bacterium | reverse complement strand
TACCGCGTGACGCGGTACGCGGTATACTGCACATTAACTGGTTTGCATGTGGCAAACCAGTTAATCGTCAGTATACATAAAAAAGGCCTTCACTCATGGAAACCACTAAATAGTAAGTTTACTAGAATGAAGGCCTAAATTTGTTTTATTCTTTCGATCTCTTGTCCTTGTAACCAAGTGTGGCAGCATATGCCTTCAATTGCTCTTTGAGCATATTCCGTGCCCGGTGCAATCTCGATCGCACGGTACCTATCGGAATATCCAATATTTTGGAAATTTCCTCATAGGTAAAGCCTTCGACATCGCATAGGAGGATAACCACCCTGAAATCCACCGGCAATGCATTGATAGCATTCGTTACCTCATCGCCCATCATATCCTGAAACATCTCTTCCCGCAGGTCGAGATAGCTAGAATAGTTGGTATCTTCCTCGTCGTGGTAGTTAATGATTTCTTCGTAATCTACCTGGGTAGGCTGCTTACTTTTTTTGCGGTATTGGTTGATAAACGCATTTTTCAAAATCTTAAACAACCAAGCCTTCGCATTTGTGCCCGCTATATACTTTTCAATAAATCGAAAAGCCTTCAAGTAGGTCTCCTGCACTAAATCATTAGCATCTTCCTCATTGTACGTAAGGTGATAGGCGAAGGTGTACAACGCATCAATTTGTGGAAGAAACTCCTCATTGAAGATTCTCTCCTGCCGTTTTGTAGATTGATCCTGAGTCATCGTTATCATGGGTAAAGATATTAATTTTTTTCCCACTTAAGGCTTCCAAATTGTACGCCTCCTTTCCAGCTCAACCAACTGGATGACTCAAAAAAAAGTTCCGTGCGTAGAAAAAAATTATTGCGGCAGCAATAACGAGTAGTGCAAGAATCTGATTCTCTGGACTTTATTTCGGCGATAATTCCGTTAGTTCAATGCCAGCAATAGAGCTTTCAAACCATTTAAGGGGAGCAAGATTCTTGTCGCCCGTAAGCGTATCACACTTAAAGAAGAGGTAAAACAACTGTATCCCTCCTTCCACCTTCGAGAATAGGAATTGGAGGCGCTTCTGCCCTTTTTCTACTTGCTGATACAACTTAATCATACGCCAACAATAGTACGCTTCGTCATGTAATTCGATGATGTTCAAAAGAAGTTCATCATCCAAAAAGGACTCCATGAATCGACGGGCTAATATCCCATGATGCTTGGACCAGTCTCGCGGTCTGCGTTTATCTTCTATATGCTTAAAGGTATCGTGTGCAAAGGATATGATACGTAGTTTCGTGCGTGTGGCAGCATCAATCGTTAGGCGGTCTATATTATCATTAACTTCTTTGACATGTTTATAAATTTCTCCTTCTGGATGTCCATACCTCGGAACCCCCCACTGTAATCCTTCCAGAAAGACCTGTTCATGTAGCAACTGGCGTTCTAGCGCTGTCTCTGGTTGCAAATGTGCGATGATCTTTTCTTGTACCTCCAAATGGCTTTTCATCTCATAAATCTTAATATCTGGACTAAGAAACGAAAAAAAATCAGATTGTTGTGTCATCGAGTCGCTATGATTTTTATGGCCTCATTACTGGCGTTAAACTCCTGTTAAAGAAAATTACCGTATTAACAATGGTATTGATCTGTAAGTTATTTTTCAGTAAGTTAAAAGTCAATGGTTTTTACTCCAATTTTGTAACCCTTTCCCGTTTAAAAAAGTATCAACAATAATGAAAAAGTTTTTCTCCTACATGATAGCAGGTATGGCTGGTGGCCTATGTATGCTAGCAGGCATCTATTTTATTTCTCCTTCCCCTGCTCCATTTACCCAACAGGCCGGACAAGCTGTACCTATTCGTAATCTAAACGTCAGTGCAACAACCAACGCTGTTCCTTTTGACTTTAAAGAAGCCGCAGCGACCTCTACTCCTGCGGTGGTTCATATTTCTGCTTCCGCAAAAGGTAGCGAGCGCCAACAAGAAAGTGATAATCCGTTCAATTTTTTCTTTGGAGATGATTTTTTCTTTGGCAATCCTTTTGATGGTCCCAAAAAAGGTACAGGGTCTGGTGTCATTTATGCTACTGATGGCTATATTATTACGAATAATCACGTGGTAGAGTTCGCCGATCAAGTGGAGGTAACTCTTTTCGATAATCGAACCTTAGAAGCTACCATTGTAGGCCGCTATCCTAAAGGTGATCTTGCCGTTCTTAAAATTGAGGCTAATAACCTATCCACCTTACAGTTAGCAGATTCGGATAAAGCTTCCATTGGAGAATGGGTACTTGCAGTGGGTAATCCATTTGACCTAACCTCCACTGTAACGGCAGGAATTATCAGTGCCAAAGGCAGAAGCCTACAAATGCTGGGCGGCGAGGATGCCATAGAGGCGTTCATACAAACTGATGCTGCTGTTAACCCGGGCAATAGTGGTGGAGCCTTAGTGGATGCTGAAGGAAGACTACTGGGAATCAATACTGCTATTGCAACGAAGACAGGCTCTTTTCAAGGCTACTCCTTTGCTATTCCTATTAATCTGGTAAAGCGAATTGTAGATGATATTATCGAATATGGAAGCTTCCAAAGGGCTTTTTTAGGTATCAAAATCTATGAACTAGATAGTGAAGCAGCAACAGAATTAGGGGTAAGCATCAGTCAAGGAGTGGTCATTGATAACCTCCAAGATGGTGGTTCCGCACAATATGCAGGGCTCTTACCCAAAGATATTATCGTACAGGTAGATGGAAAAGAAATCAAAACCGTACCTGATTTACAGGAGATTGTAGGCCGCGCAAAAGTAGGCGACGTACTACAAGTAATCGTTAACCGGAGAGGAGAGAACATGTCTATACCTGTCACCTTGAAGGCAGGATAGTCCTTTTAAGAATACCTTAACTAATGCCTATACAACAAATGGCAAAATGGGGCAGTTTTTTTAATTAACAAATTGTTGGCATAAGAAAAAAATATCCGCCTCAGGCGGCGTAAGAATTGTTTAAAGTTGGTTTTTCGTTTTGTTTTGATGCGTCTGTCTTGCTCTTTAAGGCAGACGTTTTTTGTTTTCACCCATTCAACCCCTTATTCCCTTATGCGACAATTCATCCAAAATTGGGTACTCCCCATCTTCGACCTGGTTTATCCTAACCTCTGCCCGGCTTGCGCGGAGCGTGCCCCAGCAAAGAACAATATCATTTGCCTACACTGCAGTCTAAAACTCCCCAAAACAGACTACCATAAATATCCAGAAAATCCCTTTACCCAATGTTTTTGGGGCCGTATCCCTTTGGAGGGAGCTGCTGCTTACTATCACTTTGTCCAAGGTGGAAAAGTACAGCAATTGGTACACCAGCTAAAATACAAGGGCCGAAAAGATATTGGCGTGCAAATTGGAGCGTGGTTTGGGCAACAAGTAGTCAGCACCCACCCTTACAATCAGGTAGACTACGTCGTACCAGTACCGCTCCACCCTAAAAAGCAACGACAACGAGGCTACAACCAAAGTGACTCCTTTGCCGAAGGCATCTCTAGCAGCTTGGGCATCCCCATGAGAAAAGATATTCTTATCCGAAAAAAATACACTAGCTCCCAAACCCACAAGGCACGAATCGAACGCTTTCAAAATGTCATGGAAGCCTTCCAACTACACCCCAAAGCCCATATCGACGGAAAACATATTCTACTGGTAGATGATGTGCTCACCACTGGCGCTACCCTCGAAGCCTGCGCCCTGCGCTTACAGGAAGCAAAAGACGTGAAAATCAGCATGGCGACTATTGCAATGGTAAAGCATTAGGGTAAATAGTTGAAGAGTTTAAGAGTTGAGGGGTTTAGGAATGATACACTCCTCAACTCCAAAACCCCTAAACTCCCAAACCACTTCCCTACCCCTCCACCAAGGTTCCCACGCGCTCGCCTTGGATGATCCGGCGGAGATTCTCGCGCTTATTGATGTCAAAGACGATGATAGGGAGATTATTTTCTTGGCAGAGCGTAAAGGCAGTCATATCCATTACACTAAGGCCTAGGCTGATGACTTTGGCGAAGCTAATGGTATCAAATTTAGTTGCAGTGGGGTCCTTTTCTGGATCAGCGGTATAAATACCATCCACGCGCGTTCCTTTTAGGATGACCTCTGCGTTGATCTCGTTGGCGCGCAGGGCGGCAGCAGAATCGGTGGTGAAGTAGGGACTTCCCGTACCTGCTGAAAAAATGACCACTCTACCTTTTTCTAAATGGCGAATGGCCCGACGACGGATATAAGGCTCTGCGATTTGCTTCATTTCGATAGCCGAGATGAGCCTGGAGTAGACACCCTTTCCTTCCAGCGCACTTTGAATAGCCATCCCATTGATAACCGTCGCCATCATACCCATATAGTCCCCTTGTACTCGCTCAATACCTGCGGCACCTGCTTGTAAACCTCTGAAGATATTACCGCCTCCAATTACTATAGCTACCTCTACCCCTGCTTCTATTAGTTCTTTAATTTGTTCTGCATAGTGTTGGAGCATGTGGGGCGAAATCCCAAAATTTTGCTCCCCCATTAAGGATTCTCCGCTAAGTTTGAGCAGGATTCTTTTGTACTTGATAGCCATATGGTTTGTTTGAGTCGTTCAATAATACAATTCAGACAAAGGTAATTGTTGGGAGGGGAATAGGCGAAAAAAAAGGGCAGATTCGATTTGAATTTGCCCTTTTAATTTGGATGGAATTATCCGAGAGTTACATGCTTAAAGTCTGTAACCGTCAGTTCCTTATCGAAGGTTTTTAAGTAGCCCGATACGGACTCCTTATTCGTTCCTTTTACATATTGCTGATGCAATAAGGTATTTTCTTTGTAGAACTTATTGAGCTTACCCATTGCAATTTTCTCTAGCATGGCCTCCGGCTTTCCTTCTTGGCGAGCCTGCTCTTTTCCGATCTCAATCTCTTTCTGTATGATAGAGGCATCTACCCCATCTTTATCCAATGCTAAAGGCTTCATTGCTGCTACTTGCATCGCTACATCACGACCTACCTCAAATAAAGATTCATTATCCTTATTCAAGCCTACCAGTACACCAGCTTTGTTCCCCATGTGAACATAAGGTGCCACCTGCTCCGCTTCTAAACGCTCATAGCTAGCCAACTCAATTTTTTCGCCAATCACTCCCAGCTGCTCTGTTACCTTTTCACCAACAGATAGTGCATCATTATAAGGTAGTGCTAACAAGCTGGCCAAATCACTAGGAAAGTTAGTCAGTGCAATGGTTGCGAATTCTTTAGCTAAGGCTACAAAATTCTCATTCTTAGCAACAAAATCCGTTTCACTGCTTAGCTTTATAACAACACCTCGCTTGTGATCGTCAGATACCACTGCCAGTACTACACCTTCTGTAGCTTCGCGGTCGGCACGCTTAGCAGACAATTTCTGTCCTTTCTTGCGCAACAATTCGATCGCTTTATCAAAATCACCTTCTGCTTCTGTCAGTGCTTTTTTGCAATCCATCATGCCTGCGCCAGTCATATCGCGCAGTCTTTTGACATCAGCGGCTGAAATTTTTACACTCATGTTAGTTTGTACAATTTATTGGTTAATCAGTAGACTTTGCTGCTTCTTTCTGTGCCTTTGCTTGCTTGCGCTCTTCTAAACCCTGACGAATCGCCTCTGCCATATAGTTCGTAATGATTGCAACTGATTTGGATGCATCATCATTACCTGGAATAGGGAAATCGATTTGGTTAGGGTCAGAATTGGTATCTACCAAGCCAAAAGTACGGATACCCAACTTGTGCGATTCGCTTACCGCAATATGTTCATGGTGAATATCTACGATAAATACTGCAGCAGGCAAACGAGTAAGGTTAGCAATACCACCTAATACACGCTCCAACTTATTGCGCTCACGCGTCAGCGTCAAGCGCTCTTTCTTGGTCACACTCGTCAAGCTCCCATCTGCCAACATCTTATCAATGTTGTTCATCTTCTTCACAGAACGACGAATAGTAGAGAAGTTCGTCATCATACCTCCCAACCAACGATCGGTTACAAACGGCATGCCTACGCTGCGAGCAGCAGTCGCAACAATATCACGCGCTTGCTTTTTGGTAGCTACAAACATAATTTTCTTCCCGCTCTTTGCTAGCTGCTTCATGGCATTGGCTGCCTTGTCCATCGACTCTAGCGTACGGTTCAAATCAATAATGTGGATACCTTTGCGCTCCATGAAAATATATGGAGACATCTTTGGGTTCCACTTCTTCTTTAGGTGACCGAAGTGTACCCCTGCATCCAAAAGTTCTTTATAAGTAGGTCTTTCCATTGTATAAATGGTTGTAAATGTCGTTTAAGAATAAAATTGTTCCGCAAAAAATTAACGCTTAGAGAACTGGAAGCTCTTTCTCGCCTTTGGCTTACCGTACTTCTTACGCTCTACCACTCTAGCATCACGCATTAAGAATTTCTGGTCTTTCAGTGGCTTTCGGAAATCTTCATTAAGCTTTACCAACGCTCTCGCAATAGCCATGCGAATAGCCTCTGCTTGCCCTTTGTAGCCCCCTCCATTCACATTAACTTTCAAATCATAGATATTTTCAACCTCTACTACCTGAAATGGCGCAACGATTTTGATCTGAATATGTGATTGCGGAAAATATTCTCGGTAATCTTTACCATTAATTTTGATATTGCCTTCTCCTTTAGTCAAGTAGACGCGAGCAACGGATGCTTTTCTTCTACCTGTGGCATTGATCATTTCCATATCTTAAATAATTGATAGTTCTTTAAAATGTAAAAGGTTCTGGCTGCTGCGCCTCATGCGGATGCTCAGGTGCATCGTATACAAACAATTTCTTGTACATCTGACGTCCAAGCTTGTTCTTAGGAAGCATGCCCTTTACTGCATTTTCGACGATCTTGATGGGCTTCTTTTTCACCATTTCGAAGGCCTTGGTACGCTTCTGACCACCAGGGTATAGCGAGTAAGTAATGTACTCCTTCTGAGCCCACTTACTACCCGTGAAACGAACCTTATCGGCATTGATCACGATGACATAGTCGCCACAGTCAACGTGTGGGGTGAAGCTAGGTTTATGTTTGCCACGCAATACGTGAGCGATGCGAGAACATAGGCGGCCTACCACCTCTCCTTCGGCATCAATGACATACCACTTGCGCTCTACCTCTTCTTTTTTCGCAGATTGCGTTTTGTAGCTTAAAGTATTCACTTTTATCTCTTTTTATGACTAATGAATAGATGCTTTCTAAGTCCTCTCTTCACAGGGTTCCGAAAAAGCAGTGCAAAGGTAGATTTCTTTTATTCAAAAAACAAGCCATTTTCTAAAAAAAATCCTTTTGCAAAACGCTAACTGCTTGAAAAACAGTCGAAATTTCGCACACGTACTTTAGCCGACTGGGTACTTGAACTATTTTTTTATGCTATTGTTTCACCACCAGTTTGAATCCTTTTGGGCGAAAGCCTACCTTTACAAGCACTTAACTATATGACCATTAGAACCGACGGATTGAAAAATTTATCCAACCAACCCACTGCGGATGCCATCGATCCAACCGCAGAAAGCCGGAAAAAGGATCACATCGAGTTGGCATTCCAATCGCAAGTGGCAGAGCAACTGCTTGATGGTCGGTTCTACTATGAGCCCATTCTTACGGGGCATCCTGAGGAAGGGAGCCTGCCCACTACCCATTTACTGGGCAAAACATTTGAAGCACCACTTTGGGTCTCCAGTATGACCGGTGGCACTCAGCTTGCCCGCACTATCAATTTCAATTTAGCACGGGCATGCAAAGATTTTGGGTTGGGGATGGGCTTAGGTTCGTGTCGTGCCCTATTGTATAGTGATGAATACTTTGACGATTTTGATGTACGCCCACTCATAGGTAATGATCAGCCGCTTTACGCTAATTTGGGCATTGCCCAGGTGGAGGAGTTGGTCGTGGCCAAACAGTATGATAAACTGCGCAAATTAATAGGTGACTTGCGTGCGGATGGTCTAATTATCCATGTAAATCCCCTACAGGAATGGCTGCAGCCAGAAGGTGATCGCTATCGATTAGCTCCATTGGAAACCATTGAAGCCGTATTGGAGCATTCAGATTTTAAAGTTATTGTAAAAGAAGTGGGCCAAGGTATGGGTAAAGCCAGCTTAAAGGCGCTGTTGCAGCTTCCGCTGGAAGCTATTGACTTTGCAGCAAACGGCGGCACCAACTTTGCCAAGCTAGAGCTGCTCCGCAGTACAACAGAGAAGCGCGACCTCTACAGTTCTTTAGCTTTGGTAGGACACAGCGCAGCAGAAATGGTTGATTTTGTCAATGAGCTAGTGGTAGAATTAGGCCCACAACTGGTTTGTAAACAACTGATTATTTCAGGTGGAATTCGCACCTTTTTAGATGGCTACTACCTTCTTCAGAAGAGTACCTTACCCGCCGTATATGGCCAAGCTTCTGGCTTCCTCAAACATGCTAGAGGCACTTATGAAGAATTGGCTACCTATATTGAAACCCAAATTCAAGGACTAGAATTGGCCCATGCCTTCTTAAAGGTTAGATAATGGTAAAAACAAAAAACATGCAGGACAAAGTCATTTCAGGTTTTTCCAAGCTGAGCAAAGCAGAAAAATTGAAATGGGTAGCAGAAACGTTTGCACATGATACTACTGCTGCCACGACTTTGATGGAATCATTCTGGCTAAGCGACCAGGCACTACAGCAAGTATTTGATGGTTTTAGTGAAAATACCCTCAGTAATTACATTATGCCCTATGGCATTGCACCTAATTTTCTGATTAATGGGCGCCTTCATGCAGTGCCCATGGCTATTGAGGAAAGTTCAGTAGTAGCGGCTGCTTCAAGTGCTGCTAAGTTTTGGCTCCATAGAGGTGGGTTTAAAGCAGAAGTATTATCCACCAAGAAATTAGGACAAGTCCACTTTAATTGGACGGGCGGAACGGCCATTTTGCGAAAGCACTTCACGGAACTCGAAGCACAAATGCGTGCGGACGCTGCTAGCATTACTGCAAATATGGAAAAGCGGGGTGGTGGTATTCTCGATGTAGAACTCCTCGATTTTACCGATCAAGAAACTGATCTCTACCAACTCAAAGTAACTTTTGAGACCTGCGACTCAATGGGTGCCAACTTCATCAATTCCGTACTCGAATCGTTTGGTAAAACCCTGACCTATTTTGCGGAAGCACACCTTACAGAGATAGGCGAGTTGGAGGTTATCATGGCTATTTTGTCCAACTACACTCCTGATTGTATCGTACGAGCTTCAGTGGAGTGCCCTATTGATGCCCTGGTAGGAGCTTGCAATGGTGTTCCGGCGGACGCTTTCGCTAAAAAATTCCAGCGTGCTATTCGCATTGCTGAGATCGATCCTTACCGAGCAACGACTCATAATAAAGGGATATATAATGGTGTAGATGCAGTAGTTCTGGCTACTGCCAATGACTTCCGTGCTATCGAAGCTTGTGGCCACACCTATGCTTCACGCGATGGTCAGTATCGCAGTTTAAGCCATTGCTCCATCGAAAATGGAGTGTTCAGATTTTGGCTTGACCTCCCACTTGCCGTAGGTACCGTTGGTGGTTTGACAAAACTCCATCCATTAGCTAAACTTTCACTCGAAATATTGGGAAACCCCACTGCTCATGAGCTTATGGAAGTAATAGCAGTAACGGGTCTGGCCCAAAATTTTGGAGCGGTGCGTTCCTTAGTGACAACGGGCATTCAAAAAGGGCATATGAAGATGCACCTGCTCAATATCCTTAATCATTTAGGTGCCGACCAAAGCGAAGTGCAAGCTACGCAGACCCATTTCGAAGATCGAGTGGTTTCCTTTACTGCCGTACGCGATTTTCTGGAAGCCCATCGCGACTAATCCTCCAAGTGGAAGCGTCTCTAACCATAAAAACCAACGGCAAGCTCTTGCTCAGCGGAGAGTACTTTGTGCTCGACGGTGCTTTAGCATTAGCTATCCCTACCCAATATGGGCAAACGCTCCACCTTACTCCATTATCCAAGGCAGAGCCCCTCTTACACTGGCAGAGCAAGGATGAGCAAGGTCAGCCTTGGTTTGAAGGAACCTATTATCTGGCAGATTTTAGCATCCGCCAAGCTACGGATACTGCTGTCGCAGAACGCCTGAGCGACCTCCTAAAAGCGGTGCGCCAGCAACGCCCCAACTTTTTGCTTACTTCTCCTGCCTTATCCATCACCACCCAGCTCGACTTTCCTCGCAACTGGGGCTTGGGCTCTAGCTCTACCCTTATTGCCGCTATCGCTAAATGGGCTGATGTAGATCCCTATGCCTTACTGAGCGCTACTTTTGGTGGTTCTGGCTACGATCTGGCGTGTGCGATGGCCAATGGCCCCATTTTCTTTCAGCGCAAAGCTGAAAATCCTCATTTTGTGGACTTCCCCTACCACCCTCCCTTTACCGATCAGCTCTACTTTGTCTACTTAGGTAAAAAACAAAATAGCCGCGAGGGCATTGCCCGCTACCGAGCCATGACAGGCAACGGCAAACACGCCGCCATCGCCCAAATTACCCAGCTCACCGCTGCATTTGCGCAAGCGCAACAGCTAAAAGAGCTAGAAAGTGTGATCAGTGAGCACGAACGACTAGTCAGTAGCATCTTGCAGTTGGAGCGTGCCAAAAGCCTCTATTTTCCAGATTATTGGGGCGCAGTGAAGTCGCTAGGCGCCTGGGGAGGGGATTTTGTGTTGGTGACTAGTGCGCGCTCGGCGGAGGCGACTCGGCAGTATTTTCAGGAGCGGGGGTTTGAGTTTGTGCTGGGATATGAGGAAATGGTAAAAGGAAGTCCTTTCGCGGATAACAAAGCCACGATGCGCGGGCCGAGTACCGACTACAGGCTGCCCAACTAAGTCGGGCGCACATGGCGAGTAGCAGGCTCCTTTATACACAGATTGTCCATACACGACAATATACCCTTTCGCGGATTACAAATCCACGATGCGCGGGCTGGGTTACATCGTTGTCCGGTAGGGACAATCTGTCTGTAACTTGCTAGCCTGTACGTAGAACTGCCCCTTAGGGGCAATCTGTTAGCACTAGCCATCTCCGCCCCTACCTTTCCCTAC
>JBCCRH010000185.1:0-11132 GCA_039208045.1 Bacteroidota bacterium | reverse complement strand
CGGCCGACCGTCAGCTCTGCCCCTTACTTCAATATTTTTGAGCAAGAAAAAGTAGCCTTTTCTCGCCATCTAGCAGAATCTTTTTTTATTGCCTTTCCGGCAGGTAGTTTCCCTGGCAACACCATCCTGGCCCAACAATTTGAGCAAAAATATCCTGATGTTCCCATCCCATGGAAGCAGGCACTCCACCAACTCAAACCAACGCCCACCCACCAGCCTTATGTCCATTATTTCAATATTCCGGTGGATAGGTGTTGGTTTAAGTTGGTGCAGGGCATGCTTCCAATCGATAGCTACATCAGGATATTTTTGTTCAAATTGTTGGGCTAAGGTGGTATTGCCAGGGAAACTACCAGCTGGGAAGGCAATGAAAAAGGACTCCGCTAAGTGGCGCGAAAAGGCTACTTTTTCTTGCTCAAAAATATTGAAGTAAGGGGCAGAGCTGACGGTCGGCCGTTGTGTATCCGTTCCTCCAAAAGCTTGGCCGAGGGTGCGAAGCAGAACTTCGTCTTTGCCTACATTACAACCAAATAAATTAATGATGGTCGTTTGGTCAATAGCTTGATCGTTCAAAGAGTGAAGTCTGCTTTCTTGCAACGCTACTTTCAGATTGGCACTACTGCACCGCTCGCCACGTTCGTCAATGGCTACATTAATACCCGTCCATTCATTGCCATGCACGACCAAGTTAATGGTTTGCCAAGGGCCAGTAGTAGGGGCATTCCATTCGAGCCAATCGAGCACTTCTACAATCGAGTGACAATGATCGATCACCAAGGGCGTGCTTTCTACACTATCAGTGCTGAAGTAAGCTTTAGCGGTCTGGTAAAAAGCATTTCTAGGGGAAGCATCTTCCCCTAGAATGAATGTCACAGATTGGTGCTCGTTGGTAGAAACGACTGCTTCAGCGTCGGGACTACAGCTGTACAAGCTACCCATCAAGACAAATGCTACAAAAAAATTAAACCATGAGTGTTTACGAGAAAAAATCTTCAACAAAACGAACAGTATTAGTAGGCCTACCATCCATAGGCCATAGCTTTTTTGCTGGGGCAAAACGCCAGATATGCCCTTAATATTTACCTGGAATCCTATGGCGGAGTTTTCTACCCCTTGTGGTAGTGGAAGCGGCTGTTTGACGGTCTTCAGACTATCTGCATTTGCATTAGCAATTTCTTTTTCTACGGCGATGAAGGAGGTGTAGTCGGTCAACAAATTGTATTTCAAGCCCAATTGAGTTACTTCTTGCTTGGTCGCTTCATCCATACCATAGCTATTAAAATCTGCAAGATTCCGGATTTTGGCTCTAGCCCACAGGTATTTTAAGGCAACATTGCGGGCATCTGCTTTAGCTTCATCCAGTGGAAAGGTCAGCTTGATCCGTTGGGGATAGGGTAGTCCATTTGATTTGTTGGGTAGTTGTAAACTGTAGCCTTCCAAGTAGATATTGCCGGTAGCAGGGCCTTTGTACTTGCCAAATAAAATAACAGGACGTTCGCTGAGCACATCCGGAATCGTTGCAGGTTCAGTATCGTAAGCGGCAAATTCATCATAGCAAGCGCTAATTTGTGTCATCACTGGCGATTTGATATACTGGTGAAAGCGCTTGGCTACTTCAAAGCCTTCCTGTTTTTGGGTAACAATAAAAGGTTCGCCCTGCCCGGCATAGGCCAAGCCTTCGATTAAGTGGCGATTGACACTCGAACCAATGCCAAAAGCAAATAAGTTAGATTGATTGAGGTGCTGACGTACATATTCAAAAGCCTTTGCTTCGACGCTCACATAGCCATCGGTAATGACAATAATAGAGCGCGATAGATCATCTTCTAGTCGAGGTAAGTTCATCCCGCGCTGCAAGGCTGATAGTAGGTTAGTGCCACCTCCGCCATTGATTCGACTCATAAAGTTCAGCGCCTGATCGAGGTTAGCTGGCGTAGCTGGCTTCGATTCGGGACTCCACAAGCGCGAACCACCGGCAAAGAAAAGCACGTTAAAACGGTCGTGCAGGCGTAGCTGCGATACCAAATTGCGCATCAAGTCTTTCGACACTTCCAGTGGGAACCCACGCATCGAGCCTGAAATGTCCATCACAAAAATGTATTCTCTGGAAGGTATAAAAGCAGGTTCGATATGCTTAGGAGGTTGCGCCATGCACAAAAAGAAGTTTTCCTCTGCCCCTTCATAGACTAGCATACCTGTTTGGATTTGATTGCCCTCGAAATTGTATTGCAAGATAAAATCACGATTGCCTCCCTTGCGCTCACTGGCATCCAAAAGCACTTTTGCGGCATCTGTGCCTTCAAAGAAAGTCCGAATCTTATGCGAGCTAGAGCTCAAATCTTGTAACGGCATACCTCCATTGATAAAAATAGAGAGATTAAAATCGGGGCCTGGCGCTACACCTGCTTGAGTATATGGCATATTGGTAAAGCCAGTATTGCCACCACCTTCGCCCGTGTAGCGCGGCCCGACTACAGTTGGATACACGAACTCATACTGCCCCTCTTCTGGGATTAGCAGCTCCGTGTAATGCAGAACAACTTCCACCCGATCGCCTGGCATAATATTAGCCACATTCATAGTGAATACGTTTGGGCGGTTTTGTTCTAAGAGAGAGGCGCGTTTGCCCTCAGTCTTGGCTTGCTCGTACTGTTGACGAGCAGCTTGCTTTTCTGCGATTTCGGCCACGATGATGCGGTCGCCTACCTTCATTTCCATCCCATACACTGCCGCTCGCGTGCTAGATGGAAAGACGTAGACGGCCTCTATCGGCTCCAATCCTTCGTTTTTGTAATGTTGCGTGACGGCCACATCAGCTATCACGCCTGCAATATTCACTTCTACATCAGTGCGTTCCAAGGGGAAGGCTTCTATGGTGGTTTCGTCGCCCTTCACCAAGAAATAAGGCGAAAGGCTTTGGTCGGTTTCGTTTTGGCTATAGCCAATTAAAAAGAAGAAACTGAGGACTAAAAGAATGGGATACTTTTTCATTGGTTGGTGTGTTTTAATGTTCTGATCCCAAGTTGCTGGAATGAGCACTCAAAAACACAGCCCTCTAGTAAGCGTCGAAGGCGAGGGAGTATCTGTATGGAATAGGCTATTATTCGAAAATGAAGCGGTTGACCGGTTCCCTAAATATAGTTCAGCAATAAAGCCAGATAAGTTATTATGTGTTGGCTAAATTCTGTACTTTATGGATTCAACAAAATGTGAACACATATATGGCCGATAGCTATAACAAAAAAGAAAGAGCTAAGAAAAAAAGAAAAAAACAACAGGAGAAAAAGGAACGCAGAGAACGACGGAAATTAGAGGGTAAAACTCAAGTTGAATTTATGTATGTAGACGAGAATGGAAATCTCACTACGACACCTCAAGATTTATCTAAAAGAGAAGTTAAATTGGAGGATATTGAAATAGGAGTTCCCAAGGTAGAAGATGGTGACGAAAAAAGTTTCGAAAAACAAGGTAAGGTGAAGTTTTTCAATGTAGAAAAAGGATATGGTTTTATCATTGATGAGCAGACCAATGAGTCATACTTTGTACATGTAAATAATATAGATACTGATTTAGAGGCAAACGATGAAGTCACGTTCGAAGTTGGAAGTGGCCCTAAAGGACCAATCGCAATAAACGTTCAGAAGAAAAGTTAATTATTAGACTTCAGCAACTTCTGCTGCCCGATGAGTTCGTATTGCTCATTACGGACGGCTATCCAATAGATTCCCGCGGGTAGTAGCTCCGTATCCAGCTGTAGGCCTTTTGGTGTCCACTTACGTGAAAATGGCCAGGCTTTACCCGTGAAATCGTAAAGTTCTACGCTATAGCTTTGGGGGATACCTTGTAGGGTAGTTTGGTGTGTAGCGGGATTAGGGAAAAGCGTGATAGGAGCTGCTGCTTGTCGGAGCACCGTGGTAGAGGTGATGCTGTTGCAAAATACCTGGCTACTGCCTGCTGAATCGTTAAAAGCCAGTAATTCTTCCCAGAAAAAGTCAACGACAGCCTGATAGTTGTCTGCAATAATGGGATGGATGATCGGATCGACTGCAAAATCGGCCACCGGCTTCTCTTCATACATCGCCATATATGTAGCAATGGAAGCTAAAAAGTAGATGCTGGGTCGTCCATGCGGCGCATCATCTTCATACAGCTGATCGATTGGAATCTGATCAAAAGGCGCTTGTTGCAAGAGCTTGCTAATGGTAGGGCCCACCGGAATCATACGAATGCAAGCATTCGGGAAGTTGCTTTGTACTAAGTCATAATACTCCAAGAACCACTCATGGAAATCACCCAGTAAATAGTCATTATAATTGTCCCATTCTGTGGCATTGGGTGGAAAGCCACTTCCCAAGTAGGGGGCCATGTCGGGCCAATTTTCATAAATGAAAAAGGTAAGATTTTCGTCTTGCGCTAAGCACCAGTCGAATACGGTATTGGTCGCACTAACTGGCGATACGGTTTCATTGGGGTAGTTTAGGTCGGGGGCTTGCCATTGTGCAAAGTTGGCGGGAGTGATAAGAATATTGGTAAAGCCTGCATCTACAAAAGGTTCGTAGTCGGACTCCCAAGCACCCGGCACGACATCGAAGCCCCACTGCGCAATAGGGGGGAGATTGGTATGCTGAGGCAAAAAACCAAACTGTCCACCCACCGCATAGTCATATCCGGCCGCTTCCGCTAAATAGTAAAACCAATGCGGCACTGAGGTCTCCTGACTAGGCGTTGGGTTCACCTGAAATTCGTGATTAATCAGGCTATGGCCAAAGACGAAGGTGCGGACGTTTTTTTGAGCTGAAAGGGTGCTAACTAATAAAAACAGGAGGCAAATAGTGTGGAGAAATTTCATGATTGATCGCTTTTCAAGCGCTCAAGTTACCAATTTTTCATTCATCCTTTTGTCACTATTTGCCCACCCAAAATTTACTTATTAGCAGCGCTTGATGATTCCGCTTGAATCAGTGCTTTAGCATATTCCAATGCCGCATCTTTACCGCCAAGGTAGTCGTCTATAGTTTGTACGATGCGATGATTGGGCAATATCCCCTGATCGATAGGTAGGTCTGAGACTGGGGTGGTAAAGGCGCTTTGCGCAATGCGAATGTTGATGCCTGTGTGTGGGAGTGAAAGATAGCGGCTATTATCGTTACAAGTATAGGTGCCTCCGGTTTCTTCTCCAACGAAAGTAGCTCGCTTATGGTATTTTAGTAACGATAAAACGTGGTTGACCGAAGAAAAGTTACCATTGCCTATTAGCACAGTAAGGTCATCCTGAAAAGCAGCAGCAGCAGGGGAAGTAGGCATCTTAAAATAGGAATGATAATCGGTTGTTTCATCAAAGTACGTAAATGGCGCTTTCGCTAAATGCTTCAATAAGTAGTGCCCATTAGTTCCTGGCCCTCCCATATTCTTCCTCATATCAACAATCAAATGCTGCACACTATCTTGCTGAAGCTGCTTAAAAGTAGCTTTGATAAATGAGCGGTATTGATCAGTACCAGCCTGATTGCCAAAATCAAAACTGCTGATGGTGAGTAGTCCTGCATTAAGCGCAGGAAGGGCTTGATAGCAAAAGGGCTGTTGGCAGTCAGAAGGATAAAGCGACTTAGGGTTAAATTCAAAAAACTGCTGTGGTGCAAGCTGGATGACTTCATCTTGCCCTTTCAACTGAATGTCATAAGTAGTTGGAAAACCAAAATGGTAAGGCATGTAAAACTGAAAGAAGCCATTAAAAAGCATCGTTTTACCCGCTGGATTATTGGCGTCAGCCGAAATATGAGCGTAAACGCCCTCCAGAATAGTCTCAACAGGTTGCCCATTGATAGCCATAATCTCTTGGCCAACAGCCACCTTATCTTGGTTGTGCAAGGGATCAAGTACCAAGAGCTTATTGTCGATAAGCACCGCCTCCAGCGGCATCATTAATGCTGGTGGAACTACTTTGCTTTCTTGGTTAAAGAAAATCATATTGGTGTGCCCACAGCCAATACTAGTTACCAGCTCACTACACATCCAGATAAATTCTGAATAGGTGGTATTGGAGGTAATTGCTTGGCGCTTTTGTTGCACCAATTGCTGGAATGCTTCTTGCGAAATGAACTGATAAGGCCTCGGGTGCGAATGAGTAAGCGCATCCACTAAGTCATTTAGATCAGCTATATACTGCTCTTTTTGGAAGGTCTGCTTGAAAGAAGGTTCGTTGGTAGTAGGGGTCTGGCCATAAGAAGGCTGGGCCATCGCTAGGATGGCGAATAGGAATAACAAATGTCTCATGATTGTTTATGTTTAATTGTATAGAGGGTAACTGTGCTTTCGCAAATAGGTTACTAAGAATTTTTCTACCTTGCCCAAAAACACCTCTTATGCTAAAAAGAATACTCTCCAGTCTGCTACTGATTTTGTTTGGAAATGCCACACAGAGTCAAGTGCCTGCATCGGCACAACAGCCTCCCATGAAGATAGCCATTGTAGGACTCGTACATACCCATGTACACTGGATACTGGGACGCATGGACGATGGTGATTTTGAAATAGTAGGCATTGTAGAACCGAATCGGGAACTGGCCCAACGCTATGCCAAACAGTATGGCTATTCTATGGATTTGGTGTATGACACCATCGACGACTTGCTCGACAATACGCAACCCCAAGCAGTCACAGCTTTCAATACCATCCGTGGACATCTAGAAGTGGTAGAAAAATACGCACCCAGAGGCATTCACGTGATGGTTGAAAAGCCCTTAGCCGTAAGCCTAGCCCATGCTCAACAAATGGAGGCGCTAGCCAAAAAGCACAACATTCATTTGCTCACCAATTACGAAACCACTTGGTATGGCACCAACCTAGCTATCAAAGAACAACTGGAAGCAAAACCTGAAGCATTCGGGCCCATCCGAAAAATCGTAATACACGATGGCCACCCAGGGCCTTACGCACTCAACATCAACAAAGAATTCCTCGAATGGCTGATTGACCCTTACTGGAATGGAGCAGGCGCCCTCACTGATTTTGGCTGCTATGGCGCTAACCTTTCCACTTGGCTACTAGAAAAACGACCGACTTCTGTTACCGCCATCACCCAGCAAATTCGCCCCGACCTATACCCAGAAGTGGACGATGAAGCTACCATTATCCTAACGTACCCTGAAGGGCAGGCGATTATACAGGCCAGTTGGAATTGGAACTACAACCGAAAAGATATGGAAGTGTACACAGCAAATAGCTATTTGCACAGCCTCAATCGGGAAGACTTAGAAGTGATGAAGAGTGAAGAGGAGGGGCCAAAGCGCACCAAAATAGCTGCTCCCGAAAAGCCTTATCACGATCCCTTTAGCTACTTTATGGCGGTTATCCGAGCAGAAATTACGGTAAAACCCTATGATCTTTCAGCGCTCGAAAATAATATGACGGTAATGGAAATCTTGGACGCTGCTATGCGATCGGCGAAAGAGGGAAAGACGATTTATTTGCGATAAGAGGATTCGTTCTTTATCTTAATCAGCTCAGCCATGATACTCAGTGCAATTTCACGTGCTCCTTTAGCTCCGATAGCTAGTCCAATCGGCGCATGGATACGCCCGATTTGATCGGTACTAAATCCGGCTGCTTCTAAGCGGGCGACACGCTTTGCTTGCGTCTTTCGACTGCCTAGTGCACCAATATAGCGTACCCTAGAAGGGAGTAAAAACTCCAAAGCATTATCATCAATTTTAGGGTCATGCGAGAGGATGACCGCATAGGTATTTGCGTCAAGCGCAAAATTGGGCAATACTTCGGCAGGGTAGCTTTCCAGCAACTGATCGGGTGGGGTAGGGAAGGTGGTTTTCTGGGTAAAAATGCCTCTGGGATCGATCACGCTGGTGCTAAATCCAAAGGATTGAGCAAGCTCTACCAAATCTACTGCGATATGTGCTGCCCCAATGATCAATAGCTGAGGCTTGGGTGGGAAGACGTGGATAAACCAAGCTTGGTCTTCTTGCTCGATAATTGTAGATTGTTGCGCCTGCAAGGCTTCCAGGGCTTTTTGGTGCACGCTTTCACTAAGAGGAGTAGCTGCGATAGAGGTGTCAGGAAATAGAAGATTGTCGCTTGGAGTAGCTTCGTTCAAGGAACTGACGAGCACGCATCCCTTATCTTGTCCTAATGCAGTCTCTAGCGCACCCCACCAGTTTTCCTTTTTGGCGAAAGCCCAAAAA
This sequence comes from Bacteroidota bacterium, assembly GCA_039208045.1. GTDB lineage: Bacteria > Bacteroidota > Bacteroidia > Chitinophagales > Saprospiraceae > JBCCRH01. The sequence continues at coordinate 2,937 of JBCCRH010000185.1, read as the reverse complement.
GGCTCCACCCATACACTGACTCGGCCGCCACAGCTCAGCCCCGTAGACCAAGCTTCTTCATTGCTAATACCATAGTCTAGTCGCTGCGGTACGTTACTTTCCAGTACTTCCATCGCCTGGCGCAGTACTTCCCCCTCGATGCATCCGCCACTAACAGAACCAACCATCGTCATGTCTTTTTTAATGAGCATAATGGAACCCACGGGGCGGGGCGAAGCCCCCCAAGTTTTGATGACTCTAGCGATGGCGAATGGCTCGCCTTCGGCAAGCCAAGATTGGATGGTAGGAAGGTGAAATTTCATCTATCTTGTAAATACCCAGTTCGTCTCATCCGATAAATCTGGATTAAAGACATAGTTGTCTTCCTGAAATTGCTTAAGTTCTTCCGCTTGGTGCACCTTATTCTTAATCGCAAAACGGCACATTTGCCCCCGAGCGACCTTCGCAAAGAAACTGATGATCTTGTACTTATCACCGCGCAATTCCTTGAAGTCAATATGAATCACTTTGCCTTGGAGTTGCTTTGGCTTAACGGCTTTGAAATATTCTTTGGAAGCAAGATTGATCACGGTCTCCTGCTCAAGGCTTTGCAGGTCTTCGTTGAGGAGCTTCGTGATCTCATCATCCCAGAAAGCGTATAGATTTTTCCCTTTTGACGTTTCCAGCTTAGTGCCCATCTCTAGTCGATACGGCTGCATCAAATCGAGTGGTCGCAGCAAGCCGTATAGGCCCGACAAAATGCGCAAATGTTGCTGTGCATACTTCACATCTTCAGCATCAAAATCCTCGGCTTGCAAGCCTTGGTAGACATGGCCCTTGAAGACCATTAGCGCTTGTTTCGCAATATTATCTTGGAAAGCAGGGTCGTAGCTTTTGTAGCGGCGTTCATTCTCAATAGCCAGGGGCTCTGAAATATCCATTAACTCAGCCAGCCCTTTCGCCGATTTCTTTTTTAAAATACTGACTAATTTTTTACTTTGATGGAGCAGTCGTGGCATCGTGTGCTGCTCAGGAGTAGTTACTTCGTAGTCCAGCGTTTTAGCTGGGGATATTACAAATAGCATCTTCTATAGTCGTTTTAATAAATTTTACTAGCATAATACAAAAGAAGCAAGTCTTTGTTTGCGCTTATTCTATAAACAACAAAAAACAAAACGAATGGATCAGATCATTTTTAGCACTACCGGATACGTTCATTTTATCACGGCTACCTTGGCCTTGGTATTTGGCACTTGGGTACTCATCGCTCCAAAGGGCAAGAAGCTTCACATTCAACTCGGCTATGGCTATTTAGTGAGTATGGTAGTGATGCTAATTACTTCCTTTATGATTTATCGCCTGTTTGATGGTTTCGGGATGTTTCATTATTTCTCCATTGTTTCTACGGTGACCCTTTTGGGTGGGATGGTACCCGTATATCGGCGTAAGTCTAAAGATTGGATTATACAGCACTTTGCCTTTATGTATTGGTCGATTATGGGGTTGTACGCTGCGCTGGCAGCAGAGATTATGACCCGAATCCCAGAAACCCCAGCTATGGGTATGCTTGGTGCTTCTATCTTTATAGTCATGGCACTGGCTTCCGTCTATTGGAATTGGCGAAAGCCAAAATGGACCCAGGAATTTATGGGGGTATCGTAAGATGTTAAGCATCTACCTTAAAAACCTACAGCGGATTGCAAATCCGCTGAGCACGTGCTAGGCTTCTTTCGTAAAGCTTGGCCCGCGCCTAGTGGATTTGCAATCCGCGTGACTCTAAAATTTATTTTTTTACACGATACTCGATTCGTATCTCAAGTGATCCTGCTTTTTTTTTACTAAGTTATTCGTACAGAATAATGGAGGGTAATCTCTATTTTTGCATCCACCATTAAAAACAAATATGAGTCGTATCGCTTTCATAGTAGTCTTAATGCTTTACGTAGCGCAAACGCCTATCACCGGCCAATCCCCACGCCCCATTACCAAGCCCTTTGAGCAAGAGCTCAAAAAATGGATGGATTACTTCCATATCCCTGGTTTAGCCGTTGGGGTGAAAAAAGGGGAAGAGCTGATCTATGAAAATTACTTTGGGCACGCTAATATAGCGACCAAACAAAAGGTACAAGCTACGACGGTTTTCCCCATCGCCTCCGTGACCAAGACCTTGACGGTACTCACTATACTCAATTTAGTAGAGGAGGGTACGCTTTCGCTAAATGCCTCGATACTTGATTATTTGCCCCAGAGCAAATTGCCAGAAAGTGTGCAAGTTCAGCATCTGCTATCGCATACTTCTGAGGGAATACCAGGCGAAACCTATATATACAGCACTCGCATAGGCCTGCTTAAATCGATTGTAGAGCAAGTCACTGCTCAAACCTTTGAGGAGTATATTCAGGAAAATTTACTAGATAAGCTAGGGCTAGCGTCCACTCATTTCCTTACGGAAAATACCATAGCGGCACTCGGTGATACGCTGGCTAAGCCCTATTTTTTCTTTGGAAGTACGGAGCCTGGGATATACGAACCGGGATTCAGTGTAACCAGTGGATTAGCCATGACGATGCGGGATTTGATGCGCTTTGATCGAATGCTGGATAATGGAACAGTATGCTCAAAATCGATGAAATCGAAGGCATTCACCCCATTCCAATCTAAAAAAGGAGAAGCTTTTCCTTACGGACTGGGTATTTTTGTACAGGATATTGGTGGCGCTTCTGTAGTTTGGTCATATGGGCAGTACGATTGTTTTTCTAGCCTTTATCTAAAGGTACCCGATAGCGATCTTACATTAGTACTATTGGCCAATAATAACCTGATGAGCGATCCTGCTCGTTTGATTAACGGCGATATTCGCTACTCTCTTTTTGCGCGTACTTTCTTTCGGCATTTCTTACAAGAAGATGGGGCTACAAAGCAAGCTTGGATGAGCAGAGCAACGCAAAAAGGCGAAGG
>JBCCRH010000184.1:0-11153 GCA_039208045.1 Bacteroidota bacterium | reverse complement strand
TACCAAGGCCCCAACTAACAAGGCTACATAAATAATAGCTAGCTCTTCCTTTTTCTTTACTCTTTGTATACTTTCCCATATGCCAGCTAGCACAAACCCGCAAAAAGGCAGCACTCCAAGAATATTATAACCCAAAAATTCTAATGGATTACTATTCCAGTGGTTGTAAGCAAAACCAGGGTTCAACGGGTAGCCCAAGCCATTAATTGCCCAAGTAATCCCCCCTACAACAACAGGCACCAACCAGAAATATAAACCTACAAGTCGTTTCCCCTCTTTATGCTTAAACTGCAAGTAGACCGCCATGAAAAGAAGCATCAGCGCACTACCTAGAAACTGCACCCAAAGCGCCACCGCCCATAGCCCATAAAAACTAAGTCGCCAAAACAGGGTCGGCTGCTTCAAAAATCGCAATAGCGCGAGCATCGTAAGCCACTGAAAAACGACAGCATAAGATTCGGCAATTGCCATCTTGGCAAGCGTAGGCAAGAGCAAAGAAGCTGCTAATAACCATGACGTCAGCAAGGCCGTCATATGACCAAAGAGGGGCTTTGACCATAAGTAAGAAACCACTAATAGTACGGAGAATAGCAATACACTAGGCAAGCGTAAGCCAAACAGGGGCGTATCCACTGCCAGTAATTGATGCAATAACAATTGTGGCAACCAGTTACTCCCCCCATCTACACTGGCAGCAAGCAGCGCTGCTTCAGCGCCCGGCCAAATCGTGGTTAAATCGTTCATTATTAGCAATCCAGCAACACACAATAAGGCTGCAATACCCAGAAGTACCCGTAAAGCTAAGGTCATAGATTTGATTTTGGAGCGCAAAGATACGCTCAAATTGCTACCTTAGCCATTGAACATAAACTATTTTAGACAAATGAAGCTGAATCTGGATATTACTGTGGCCTCCAAAACGGAATGGGTCGAAGCCGTCATGAGCGACTTCGATAGCTTTTTACAAGACCATGCTGATTGCGAACGCAAAGCCTCCGCAATGGCGATGAGCATGGTAGCCAAATACCCCAATCGAATAGAAATAATCCCCGATTTAATCGATACCGCCGTAGAGGAACTAGAGCACTTCCAAGAAGTATATAAGCTAATGGCTAGCCGTGGGGTACAGCTAGCCCACTCCATTCCGGGCGATCCTTATATAAAACAGCTCTTCAAAAGTCTGCACTCTGGCATCGAAGAGCGCTTCCTGGATCGCCTGCTCCTGGGTTCCGTGGTGGAAACCCGTGGTGCCGAACGCTTCCGCCTGGTCGAAGAAGCCCTCAAAGAACCCACCATCAAACGCTTCTACAAAATGCTCTGGACGTCCGAGGCCAAGCATGGCCACATTTACGTCAAGATGGCCTTAAATTATTTCCCCAAAGAAAAAGTCTATGATCGCCTCCATTGGTGGGCCGAGCTAGAAGGAAAAATTGTGGATGACTTACCCATCCGAGCAGCTTTGCACTAGACTATTCCATCGGCTGGCGCCCCCTCTCACCATCGGGTTGATAATCAATAAATTAAGCTGTCCCCTAGGCCTAAAACCTTTGGAGGTTTTACCAAGCTCAAACTAGTCAACCTCCAAGGTTTGGCAGCGCTCCCATCCCCCCTATCTACCATCCACCACTCACTATCAACTCACTGACCACTGACCACCGTCTACTGTCTACCGCCCACTGTCCACTGCCCACTGCCTACTGACCCCCCCCACGATCCCACTCCCGATACTGCCCCAGCAATCCCTTACTCTCCATCCCTTCCTCATCCAACAACCCCACTTCTCTCAATAACCAAGCTGCCGCTTCCTCCACCTCAACATCAGGATATACCTCCCGAGCAAAGTGCAGGAACTTCATCAACATAAACGCATTGAACCAATGGAAAAACCGCTTTTTAAAAGAACGAGCAGAAGCCACATTGGCACGAATCTCCACGAGCTTTTCCGGAGCATTTTGCTGAAGCAAAAAATCGGCTAATGAGGAAGGCCAGTTGGATAGCTCAAGCTCCATTTTATAAAAACTAGGAACAGCCTCGAAGAAAGTCTTTAATAGCTGAAAGCTCTTTGGAGAATAAGTCAGGTAAGTATTAGAACCCTCTTTTACGATTTGGCCAATAGCCCTTCCAGTACCGAACGGCACACGATGGCTGGGCCGAGGAGAAGGAATGACCGTAGTCGTTTTCAGCTCGGTAAAATTGCCCAAAGCAATAAATTTGTGTAGAAAGTAGAAATCTTCCCCTGCCTGCCGCTTATTCATTCCCCCCTGTTGCTGATAGGCCCGGGCACGTACGGCCATGCTTGAGCCTATGGTTTGGTAAGCCAGGGGAAAACCAGCATAGCGCTGGGCATTAATATAATAACGGAGGTGCAATTCATATTTTACAATCGCGTTGTATACCGATTTGGGATGATTGGCGCCATCTAGTGGATGCTCGAAGTGAATACTGCAAGCCGCACTTTTTGGATGTGCTTGAAAATGCTCGTAAATGGCCTGCAAATAATTCGGCTCACACTTACTATCCGCATCAAAACAGACGATAACGCCATTCGGATTGCGAATCTTTTCGAATCGCCAGCAAGCCTCATCCATGCCGATCTTTCGTGCAAGGCCCACCCCAGCGTGTTTTTTGGGGAGCTCTGGGCGATACAACACAAAAAAACGTAAGCGCATTTTGCTATTTTCATACGCCCACTTTCGCGCCTGATTCGCTATGGCCTGGTTGCGCTCGCGTACTGCTACACTATCTTTTTCAGAATCGTTTATTAACACAATGACCTCCACATCACAAAGCGGCAAGGTACATTTCTTCAAATTCATCAAACTGAGCAACAAAAAAGGCTCATCATAGGCTGGTATCACCACGATAATCCCCAGGTTGAGTGAGGGCCGCTTGTAAATCTGCGGGGCAAAGAGCGTTCGATTTTGAAGGTAGTGATTCATTAAATACTTTTGTCGACCGGCTAATTACGGATAAAAGTATGAATCAACAAAATGCCATTTTGCTAGAGCTGCACTATTTGCCCAGTATACAGTACATGAGTAAGTTTTTGGCTTATGAGCAGGTGTTTATCGAGCAGCACGAGCACTACCTCAAAGGGAGCTACCGCAATCGCGCACACTTGGCTGGTGCCAATGGCTTGTTGCGCTTGTCTATTCCTTTACGGAAAGGGAAGAATGAACAGCAGAGCATTAGCCAGGTAGCTATCGCGTATGACGAGCCTTGGTATGCCCACCACTGGCATAGCATCCGATCAGCCTATAGTAATTCGCCCTTTTTCCCGTACTACGAAGATTATTTTGCGCCATTATTCAAAAAAAAGACTGCTACCCTATTCGATTTTAACTTAGAATTGCTACAGCTTCTTATCGAATTACTCGGTCTACCTGAGCATTTCAGCTTGACTGAAAACTACGAGGCCCAACCCACGAATGCCCTGGATTTTAGAAATGGTATCTTTCCCAAAAAACACCGTCAAAAGATCGATACGCACTTTGAGCCAGTGCCTTACGCTCAGGTTTTTGAAGAAAAAAATGGTTTTCTTCCCAATTTGAGTATATTAGATTTACTGTTTTGCACCGGGCCTCAAGCGGCGCTCGTACTAGAGCAAACGATTCAAGCACCAAACTAACAAGACGTGGCTTCCAACCTCCTCAGTCAAAATATTCAGACCCTGCGCGCACAAGTAGATGAAATGGTCAAAGACCTACACGAACTGACGATCCAGATCAAAAATGATGATTTGGCGAAGACCGTGAGTGACCTGCGCAACCGTATCCACGAGCCTTTTATGTTTGTGATAGTGGGTGAAGTAAAGGCAGGTAAAAGTAGCTTTGTGAATGCCTTATTGGATGCAGGTAAAGAAATTACCAAAGCGGCGCCCCAGCCCATGACGGACACCATCCAGCAGATCATTTATGGAGAAGAAGAAGAGATTATTGAAATCAATCCTTTCCTCAAAAAGATACTGCTCCCGATAGACATTTTGCAAGAAATTGCCATCGTAGATACGCCGGGCACCAACACGATTATCGAGCACCACCAGGAAATTACCGAGAGCTTCATCCCGGCCTCCGACTTGATCGTATTTGTCTTTGAGGCAAAGAACCCCTACCGCCAATCTGCCTGGGACTTTTTCAACTTTATCCACCAAGACTGGCAGCGCAAGACCATTTTTGTGCTACAGCAAAAAGACCTGATGAAGCCCGAAGATTTGGAGGTAAACCGCCAAGGAGTTATCGAATATGCGCAAAAAAAAGGCATTGCAGAGCCCCAAGTATTCGCCGTATCGGCAATGCAAGAATTGGAAGGCCCCAAGGAAGAAAGTGGATACGAACCTCTGCGGGATTATATTAAGGCAAATATTACCGGCGGGCAAGCTCCTGTGTTGAAGCTTCAAAACAATGTGCAAACTTCGCTGATGATTAGCCAACGCATCAAAGATGGGCTAGACTTGCGTCGCAAGCAGTTTGATGCGGATGTTGCTTTTCGAAAAGATATTACTGAAACGCTGGATCATCAGGAAAACAAGTCGTACAAGCAGGTGGATCTCCTTACGGAAAATCTCGTAGCGGGCTACGATCGAATTACCAACCAAAAAGAAGATGAGCTACGCTCAGGCTTGTCCTTTTTTGCGCTTATTCGCCGCTCCTTCTCTGCCATTTTTAGCAAAAAAACTTCCCTGAAAGAATGGCTAGAAGGTTTGGCCAAAGAGCTAGAGGCGCAACTCAATACGGAACTCAAAGCCAAGCTTAATGATGGCGTGGTCGATCTGGCCGATAGCATTCAACAAATGGCAAAGCTCATTGATTTGAAGATTCGCAATAGTGAGACCATCTTGCGGAACGACCACGATGTTTTTAGCGACATTGCCGAACGCCGAAATGGTGTGCTTCGAGAGTTGCAAGAAACTTTTTCCAGCTTTTTGCAAAAGACCGAAAACTTTGCCGATGCCTCGCTATTTGGCGACAAGCAAAGTGTCTCTCCCAATCTAGCAACAGGTAGTGGAATTGCCGTAATTGGAGTAATCATTGCCACCGTGACTAACGGAATCGCATTTGATATCACCGGAGGTATTCTCACCGCTATCGGGCTCGTCTTTGCAGGTGTTTCCACTAGGGTACACCGCCGTAAAATTATGGAAGGTTTTCAGGTAGAAGTGGCCAATGGACGACTACAACTGGAAGAAGAGGTACGAGCAAACCTGAAGACCTACATCAGCAATCTCAAGAAGCGTATTGACCAAAATTTTCAGAAGCTTGATAACCTTTTGGAAGAAGAAAAAGAGCAATTAGGTAAAATTGAGCAAAAACATCAGACCATCAATAATCAGCTGGTGCAGGTGCAAGAAGCGGTGGAGGTTAAATTACCTCAATAAATACTTTTGTATTAGTCTATAAAAACCACTCACTCAGCACAAAAAATTGCATCTACATATCGTAACCTTTTATTAGCGAATGTTGTCTTATATTTAATACGTGGACATAGAAGTTGTTTTAAAAACTTCATAACCAAGATTCGATGAAGAATAAAACTGTAGCGGCCATTTTAGCCTTCCCCTTTGGCATTCTTGGAGTGCATCGTTTTTATTTGGGCCAGCGCTTTATAGGTATCTTATATATGCTCATGTTTGTATTTACCTCCATTATTACAGCAGAAGAGAATATTCCAGCCTTTCTATTTGCTTTCCTTATTCCTTTTGTAGATGCCATTCTGTTTTATGCGATGCCCAAAGAGGATTTCGATGAACGCTACAATAAAAAACGTCTTCGCAAACAAGCGGCTCTAGATGCTCCAAAGAAAACCTACAATAGGGATTATGATTTCGAACGTCGTCCCAGGCGGTCTTTTGCAGAGCTTAAGCGCTTGGGAATCGAAATGTATCGCGATGGCGACTATGAGGCTGCAGCCGACTATTTCCACGATGCACTAGACGAAAAACCCAAAGATCGGGCTACCCATTTCAACCTTGCCTGTACCTATTCTATTCTACAAGATTTAGATGCTGCTTTGCACCACCTAGATCGTGCTGTAGAATATGGCTTTAATGATCACGATAAGATTTTCACCCACGATGCCCTTTCCTATGTCCGTTCGTTCAAAGAGTTTGATGCCTTTGTAGACAATGATTTTCAGTATAAAGAAGAAGCCAAGCTGAAGCCCACATCCAAAGATATTTTTTCCACTCCTCCACCTCCCAAAGAGGATCACTTGGAACTCAATAAGTTGGAGTCCGACGATTTGCTAGATCAGATCATTCGCTTGGGAGAACTACGTGATCAGGGTATTTTGACGGAAGAAGAATTCGATAAGCAGAAAAGAAAAATTTTAAGTAGAGAATAGGTAATTTTGGCTATACCAAACTGTAGCCGTATGCCGATTCTTAGATATGCTTCCTTCCTGTTCGTTTTACTAGCTTGTTTTGCCTGTGAAACAAATTCAACCACCGACTCATCAGCTGCATCCAATAGCCCAACTCATCCAGAAGATAGCCATTCCTTTGCCCGCCCTGAAGAGGCCGTCACCAAGCATCTTTCCTTAAACTTAAAAGTTGACTTTGACCAGCAAACACTAGAAGGCTATGCGCGCTACCAAATCCAGAATAATGGTGCTGATTCCATTTATTTGGATAGTAAAGATATTGACATCCAGCGCGTCACTATCGGCAAAGAAGAACAAGAAACCGCATTTGAAATTGGTTATCCTGATCAGTTTAAAGGCACCCCTTTAGTGATTGACATCGAGCCCACTACTGAAATAGTTACCATTTATTATAAAACCGATCCAGTAGGTGCAGCAGCTGTGGACTGGCTAGAACCTGGCCAAACAGCAGATAAGAAGCACCCTTTCCTCTTTACACAAGGGCAAGCTATTCTGACACGCACTTGGATTCCCTGTCAAGATAGCCCAGGTATCCGCATTACCTACGATGCAGAAATTACTGTTCCCAAAGACTTAATGGCGGTAATGAGCGCCTCTAATCCACAGCAAAAAAATGATACTGGTGTATACCGTTTTGAAATGAAGCAACCTATTCCATCTTACTTGATCGCTCTGGCTGTGGGGGATTTGGAGTTTGCACCTATTGGTGAGCGTACGGGTATCTATGCAGAGCCAAGTGTGGTAGCCAGTGCCGCGTATGAATTTGCAGATATAGAAAAAATGCTGGAAGTGGCAGAGGCACTCTATGGCCCTTACCTTTGGGATCGCTATGATGTGATTGTCCTCCCACCAAGCTTTCCATTTGGAGGGATGGAAAATCCACGCTTGACCTTTGCTACGCCAACCATTATTGCAGGGGATCGCTCTTTAACGGCTCTTATCGCCCATGAGCTGGCCCATTCTTGGTCTGGTAATTTGGTGACTAATGCCACCTGGAATGACTTCTGGCTCAACGAAGGGTTTACTGTCTATTTTGAGCGGCGTATTATGGAGGCTGTCTACGGTAAGCCATATGCGGACATGCTAGCGCTGCTGGGTTATCAAGACCTAAAAGCAGATGTTGCTGACCTGCCACCTGTGGATACGCATTTGAAGCTTTCGCTAAAAGATCGAGACCCCGACGAAGGAATGACTAATGTGGCTTACGAAAAAGGAGCCTTTTTCTTGCAAATGCTGGAAGAGCAAGTGGGTCGCGAAAAATTTGATGCTTTTTCTAAGCAATACTTTGAAGCCTATCGCTTTAAAACCATATATACTGATGAGTTCGTACAATATCTTAGAACTAACTTGTTAGAGCCTAATCAAGTCGATGTAAATATAGAAGAGTGGATCTATGGCCCTGGCATTCCTGCGAATGTTCCTCAGGTCGCTTCCGCTAAATTTGACCAAGTAGACGCCCAAATCAAATCGTTTCAGCAAGGCGCTGAAGCAACTACTTTGATCACCACAGATTGGACTCCCCACGAGTGGCTCCACTTCATTCGCGCCATACCCACAGATACCGACCTCAAACGCATGAACGAGCTAGATGAAACATTTGGCTTAAGCCAATCCGGCAATGCAGAGATTTTGGCCGCTTGGTTTGAGCGCTCCATTCGCACTGGCTACTCCGTAAATACCATCGCTGAGATTGAGCAGTTTTTAGTCAATATTGGTCGTCGTAAGTTTTTAACCCCACTATATCGAGCACTAAAAGAAACAGATCAGCTGAGCCTTGCGCAAGCGATCTATAAAAAAGCGCGGCCTAATTATCATTCGGTTAGCCGAAATTCGATGGAGGTGTTGCTAGAGATTTAAAATTTTCTTAAAAAAATTAACGCACTACACACGAAAAACGAAAATCTCTACGTTCAATAATTGTCAACTGCGCAGAGAAGGGCCAGTTGAATCTGAAAACTTCCCCAGTAGTAGAAACAAGGCAAATACCCCCCATTTGCCAACGGTAGTACAGCTACCTCCCCATGTCCAAACACGTTTCGAGTTTACACTTTCTTTTAAAAAACATACCATCGAGGAAATTTAGTATCGTGTAACAAAAATAAGTTTAGGGCCACGCGGATTACAAATCCACTGAGCGCGGGCCAAGCTTTAAAAAAAAAAGCCTAGCACGCGCCCACCCCGATAGCTATCGGGGAATCCGCTACAGGGTATTAAATAAACTTTTGTTGCAGGGTACTTGGATCGAACTGAATCTTAGGATTCGTTTCGGACTATGCTTGTATTTTCTAAAAACCGATTAAATAAAGAGTGATGCAACATCAATGGTTTCCGTCATGGGCCAGCCGGTGGCTGGTCGTGGTATGGGTGGTCATAGCTACTGCCCTCAATTTATCCGCTCAGGATCCTTCCTTTTCTCAGTTCTATGCGAACCGTATTTACCTCAATCCAGCTTTTGCTGGTATCGAACCGGGCATAACCGTCTCTGGCGCAGCTCGTATGCAATGGTATGCGGTGGACAAAGGCTTCCGAACCGTCAATTTCAGTGCAGAAATGCAGCTCCCTATGGTCAAATCAGGCTTGGCCATCCACGTACTTAACAATACGGAGGGGATCGGCAATTTGACCACTAATCAGGCAGGTTTGGTCTATTCGTACACCCTTCCGGGTAAAAACAACAACTTCCACTTTGGCATTGAAGGACGCTTAACGCAAAAGTCGATCGACTGGTCGCAACTGGTTTTCACGGATCAGATCGATAAGGTCTATGGCAATATTTACGCCAGTACCATGACACCAGTGAACGATCAAGTGCTATTTGGAGATGTAGATTTTGGTTTCGTTTGGCGCAATGATGGGGGAATTAAAATTAAGCACCTCCCTGGCTCCATCCGCTCCCACTTAGGGGTAAGCTTCAATCATTTTCCGAACTTATTTCGAGGTGCTGCCGATGGGAATGACTCCTTTTTGAATATGGATGGTCGCGTTGCGCCACGCACCACCATTCACGGGGGAATGATTATACCTATTACGTTTTTCAGAGGCAAGGGCCTCGATATTGCGCTCTCCCCCAACTTCAAGCTCGACAATCAAGGCTACCGTTTTATGAGCTTTAGCGAAAATATTACCGTTGGAACATTCGGACTCTACGCACTGGTGAGTGATTTTTATGTAGGCCTACTTTATCAAAACCGTTTTTATGCACCTAGCCATCTCCATACCGACGCACTTATTTTTACCGTAGGTGGCTACACGGCAACTGGCAAAAAGGGCGATACGCGCTCGCCCAATTTATTTTATGGCATTAGCGTCGATTTGAACAACTCCGGGCTTGGTGCCCTGGCAGGCAGTGTTTTTGAATTAACCTTTAGGTACCGATTTGATGCCAATCTAGGAAACGGCGGCAGGCAAAAATCAGGCAAGAATGCCCGCGGCCGAATCTTGGATTGCAAGAGCTTCTTTTAAAGTGATTGGAGCTAGATTTTTTGACAAAATTCATTAAGAAGGAAAATTTTGTCTGAGTAAAATTATTCTAAAGAAAAGCTTAAAGGTTAATACAAATGAAGGAATATATAAGCGGGCTGTTGCTGGCCCTACTACCCCTGCTAGGCTACGCAGGAAATAGTCAGTGCAACATAATAGCCTCATCAACAACGATATGCGGTGGCGAGACCATCGATTTTGAAATAGCAAGCCCACAAAACACCATCAATTACGAATGGGACTTGGATGGCGATGGCACAATAGACGGGAGTGGTAACACCATCAGCTTTGACTATCCAGGCGTTTCCAATGATTCTATTTTTACCATTACCCTTTTTGAAGGAAACGCGCCTTGTACCAGCATCGACATCACAGTAAAAGCTACGCCCGATCCATCCATCGGCGTTCCACAAGGCATTGTGCTGCTCAGCGGTACCGACCTAAAGGCATGTAACGGCTCTAATGCATTTGAGCTAGAGTTATTTAATGCCTCTACTACATTTTCAGAAAATTCGTCGTACACAATTAGTTGGGGGGATGGTAGCCCGCCGGAACACTATGACAACAGCTCTTTTTCAAATGTGTCCACCATTTCACACACTTACGCTGGGCTGGGCTACTTCCCCATTTTTATTACTGCGGAAAATGCGATGGGTTGTGTATTTACGAAACAGTATACCTTTTATAATGGAGGAAACCCTTCGGTAGGGATTGCAATTCCGGGCAATACGGTGGGGCTTTGCGCGCCAGCTACACTGGATTTTCCCATCATCAATGCGTCCTCCAATCCTCCAGGTACGGAGTATCGCATTTATATAAATGGTGAAGAGGTGGCCATGTACGAGCAACAGAGCCTTCCGGATGTGTTTACCTATACCTTTGAAGAGAGCTCTTGTAACCGCACCACTAGTACAGGTAATTATTCCAATGCGTTTGACTTGCGCATTGTCGCTTCTAATCCTTGCAATTCCTCTACGGCGACGATTGAACCGATTGAGATTAGTGCGCCGCCAGAGCCTTATTTTGACATCTCCGCTCCACCACAAGCGTGTCCGGGCGAGCCTTTTACATTTAGTAACAACTCTACCAATGTCAGTGAGGTAATTAGCGGTAGTCCGGCAGAGTGTGTGGATGTGCTTAATCCGAGTTGGTCGATCTCTGGTCAGCAGGGGCAAGATTGGATGCTCGTGAGTGGTAATCTGTTCAATGCTGGGCAGATTGGGGTGAAATTTATGGAGCCGGGGACGTATACGATTGAAATGACGGTGGTGAGTTTTGCTTGTGGAGAGTTTACG
>JBCCRH010000183.1:0-11167 GCA_039208045.1 Bacteroidota bacterium | reverse complement strand
CTGGTGTGAATATGATGGAGATGATGATCCAATCATTGTCGGAAGAGATGAAGATTGTGATGGCATCCCAGGAGATGAAGATGTATGGGTAATTATCCGATCAAATGGCATTACGTATTATGATCGTAACAACAACGAGAATGATACCAATCCATTCCGCAATACGAAGCAGACTTCATGCGATGGTTTGACCAATCCAGACGGCCATTGGGTGAATTCGGTAATTAAGCCAAGCATCGCTTCAGTTGGTTACTGGCAGTATACGCAACAGATCAAGGTGTATGACAACATTGATCCAGTAATCACCTTTGAAGCTACTGATCCATTCTGTAGCCTAGATAATGTAGATTGTGATGCAACCGTAGAAGTACCGTTCACAGTAGATGAGAACTGTACCCCTGATGACATCACCATTAAGGTATTCTTAGATGCCTTTGCAGATGGCATCCTAGATGGGCAGCTAAGCAATGCACAGGTGCTCAGTGGAATGTATCCAGATTACACGATCAACGGAGAGTTCCCAATCGGTAGTCACTTATTTGAAGTACATGTAGAAGATGGATGTGGCAATGTCAACAGTGTAGACATCCCATTCTCAGTAGTCGACTGCAAGGCACCAGTACCAACTTGTATAAATGGCTTAGCTATCGAGCTCATGCCAACAGAGCCAGGAACAGACGCAGATGGTGATGGAGATATAGATACTGGCGCGATGGGCATCTGGGCGAGTGATTTCATCGCAAGTCCAGTAGGTGACTGCTCAGAGCCAATCCAATTCTCGATCAATAGAGATGGAGAGACACCAGACATCAATCAGACGGGAATTATCCTAACATGTGATGATCCAGCCACCTTGATTGTAGAAATCTACGCGTGGGATAGTGCATTCAACCCCTATGCGGTACAACCAGATGGCACGGTAGGTGGGCCAAACTATGATCACTGTGAGACCTACATTTTAATTCAAGACAACATGTTTGATGTATGTACCACAGAAGCTACCGGCAGCATTGCTGGTATCACTGCTACCGAGTGGGACGATCCGATCGAGAATACGGAAGTACTGGTAAGTGGAGTAATGAATGAGCAAGTGATCACAGGTATAGATGGAGCGTACAGCTTCCCCGCTCTACCAGCCAATGAAGATTACACGGTAACCCCACATAATGATCTAGACCCAGACAATGGCGTATCGACCTTTGATATAGTGGTGATCCAGAAGCACATCTTGGGAGTAGATCGATTGGATAGTCCGTATCAGATGATTGCAGCGGATGTAGACAACTCAGGAAGCATTAGTGTAGTAGACTTGCTAACCATCAGAAAGTTAGTCTTGTCCGTCATTGATGAATTCCCAGGCAATACAAGCTGGCGCTTTGTAGATGCGGCTTACAGTTTCCCTGATCCACAAAACCCATGGGTAGAGCAATTCCCAGAGGTAGTGAGTGTGAATAACCTACCCGCAGAGTCCATCATAAATGGTGACTTTGTGGGAGTGAAGATAGGTGATGTAACAGGAGATGCTCAGTCCAACAGCTTACAAACCATCCAAACTCGAAGCAGAGACGAATGGGTGATCGATGTAGCCAGTACGCCAGTAGAAGTAGGCCAAGTGCGTATACCATTTAGCGCAAGCGACCTAGCTGACTTGCAAGCCTACCAGTTCACCTTGAGTGTAGATGCCGCTTATGCGAC
The DNA here is from genome assembly GCA_039208045.1 of Bacteroidota bacterium. Lineage (GTDB taxonomy): Bacteria > Bacteroidota > Bacteroidia > Chitinophagales > Saprospiraceae > JBCCRH01. Next base: position 9,472 of record JBCCRH010000183.1, on the reverse strand, counting down.
CATCCAAGAGGTAGAGTACGGTAGTGCCAGTGCAGATCATATTGGGATGCGCTATGCAGAAGAGGGTACCATCACACTAAGCTGGGATGAGCAGAGCACGCTAGATACAGAAGCAACCTTATTCACTTTGGTACTCAATGTACAGCAAGCAGCAGAAATGGAGCAGTTCATTCAGCTTCACTCGCGCTATACCAAGGCGGAAGCCTACGATCAAGCAGGTGAGGCGAAGGACATTGCCTTACGCTTTGGCGAAAGCCAAGTACAAAAGCAGTATGTGCTACACCAGAACCGCCCGAATCCATTTAGTGATGCCACAGTCATCAGCTTTGAGCTCCCAGAAGAGTTAGAGGCGACGATTATCATCAGAGATGTGCAGGGCAGAACCTTGCGCTTGATCAGAGGGGAGTATGCTAAGGGGTATAATGAGATTAGTCTGAAGGCAAGTGAATTGGGAGTAAGCGGCGTACTGTACTATACCTTGGAGACGGACGATTTTACCGCAACACGACGGATGATGATTTTGGAATAAAGAAAATATCAATATTCATACTTGATAGGGATGAGATTGATTTGTCCCCTGCTAGCGCTCACAAGAGTGCTAGCATTTTAATAGAAGTATTACTGACTACGGAGGAATGAAGACAAGTAGTTCATGTGGTCAGAGGGGACTGTTTATATGTATTAAGTTCCGATTTGATAAGCTGATCTGGTATAAGGTCAGCTTTTTTTTGATCACTAAAACAGTACTAATTATCGTCTCAAAGACATTCCTTCTCTAAAAACCTGCCAATATTTATGCTTTATTATATTCCGCTGAAATAAGCTGAATCTCCATTTTATTACGATATTAGGCATTCTAATTCTTAAACCCATAAGACACGCCTCTCAGAACATTAGAGCAACAAATTTGTACTACACAAAAGCTCTTACAAGCACATTTCATAACTACTTTAACGCTACAACAGCATGGCAGAAAAAACGTATTTCAATCCTGACGACTTAAAAAAGTTTGGTAACATCACCGAATGGCAGGAACAGATGGGAAAAAAATTCTTCGATTGGTATGGGGAAGTATTTAAAGAAGGCGCACTGACGGAGCGCGAAAAAGCACTGATCGCACTGGCGGTAGCGCATGCCGTTGCTTGTCCTTACTGTATTGATGCTTATTCCTCCACTTGCCTACAAAAGGGGGCTGACGAAGAGCAGATGATGGAAGCCGTCCATGTTGCTGCGGCGATCAGAGGAGGAGCGACGCTAGTCAATGGCGTACAAATGATGAATCACGTGAATAAACTTTCCATGTAAATGGGTGTAAAACAGAAGACCAAGTCGCTCTCCGTTGTCGGAAGTGAACTAGCAGATACGTTCATTCAGTTGGAAGTGCTGAATGGCAAGAAAATGGTGGACGTACGCTTTCCCGCTTTTGCAGACAAGCTAAAAGAAGCAGGCTTTCCTACCTTAAAGCCTGCTCCATTAGAAATTTTTCAGCTCAATATCGGAAAGTTGTGCAATCAAACTTGTGCGCATTGCCACGTTGATGCAGGGCCAGATAAGAAGCGGGAAAATATGGATCGGGCAACCCTGGAACGATGCCTTGAAATCATCGCTTCAGTAGATACCATTCATACCGTAGACATTACAGGCGGAGCACCAGAGATGAATCCACACTTTCGATGGTTTGTGGAAGAATGCACCAAGCTGGGGAAGCAAGTGATGGATCGCTGCAATTTGACCATCGTTATGGCCAACAAAAAATACAGAGAATTACCTCAATTCTTTGCAGAGCACAAAGTACATATCGTGTCGTCTTTGCCCTACTTCAGTAAAAGACGTACCGATAGCCAGCGTGGAGACGGTGTGTTTGAGGATAGCATAGCTGCTTTGAAACTACTGAATTCGGTAGGTTATGGTATGCCTGATAGCGATCTAAAGCTCGATTTGGTGTATAACCCTAGCGGTGCTTTCCTTCCCGATCGCCAAGATGTACTGGAACCAGAATTTAAGCGGCAGCTAAAAAATCGCTACGATATACACTTCAATAGCTTGTTTTGTATTACCAATATGCCGGTGAGTCGCTTCCTGGATTATCTGATCCAATCAGATAACTATGAAGACTACATGGAGCTATTGGTCAATGCCTATAACCCATCGACGGTGATGGGCTTGATGTGCCGCAATACGATTTCAGTTTCCTGGGATGGCTACCTATACGACTGTGATTTTAATCAGATGCTAGACTTAAAGGTAGCTACCAAAAATGCAAAGCACCTGTCTACTTTTGATATAGAGCAATTGAAAAATCGAAGTATTGTGATTAATCAGCACTGCTATGGTTGCACCGCAGGTGCCGGCTCTAGCTGTGGCGGTGAGATAAGTTAAGTAACAGTCAAAGAAAAAGAGAACAGGATAATGAGTTATCTAGAAACAACAAAAGACGTTTATAAAGAAGCAGCCCTCACGCCGGATGTGGGCCTATGTTGTACCACAAATCCTATCTGGGAATTACCTGGGCTGAAGATTCCCATCATTATGCAGCGTATGAACTACGGCTGTGGTAGTACGGTACACGCCAGGGACTTAGTCAACAACCCTAAAGTATTGTACGTTGGCGTAGGCGGAGGGATGGAACTGCTGCAATTCTCCTATTTTTCTCGCCAGCGACATGGCGTCATTGGAGTGGATGTGGTAGATGAGATGTTGGAAGCTTCGCAGAAAAACTTTTTGGAGGCAGAAGACCAAAACGAGTGGTTCCACTCGGAATTTGTGGATCTACGTAAAGGAGATGCCCTAAATCTTCCGGTGGAAGACAACAGCATCGACGTGGCAGCACAAAACTGCCTATTTAACATCTTCAAAGAAGAAGACCTACGCCGAGCGATTGCAGAAATGTACCGCGTACTCAAACCACATGGCCGCTTAGTGATGAGCGATCCTACCTGCGAGCAACCGATGAACGATGCTTTGCGCAATGACGAGCGCCTCCGTGCCCTCTGTTTAAGCGGAAGCTTACCCATTAAGGAGTATGTGAAAATGCTGACCGATGCAGGCTTTGGAACCATCGAAATCCGCGCCCGCAAACCTTACCGCATCCTTTCGCCCAAGCACTACGACACAGAAGAATTAATCTATATCGAGTCCATCGAAGTGGCAGCGATCAAAGATCCAATGCCTGCCGATGGCCCTTGCGTCTTCACAGGTAAAGCAGCTATTTACTTCGGCGATGAAGATCAGTTTGATGATGAGAAAGGGCATGTGCTATTGCAGAACCAGCCCTTGGCGGTATGCGATAAAACAGCAGGAGCATTGGCTAGCTTAGGGCGCGATGATATTTATATCAGTGAATCTACCTTCCACTATGATGGGGGTGGATGTTGCTAGATATACTGGCGAGTCCAGCCCGCGCCAGGCTCCTTTTGTCTCAAATTGAGGAATTGAGACGGAATCAAATTAATTTGAGACGACTCTTCTTCCCAAAAAAGACAGTTTTGTAGAGTATTCATTTACCAAAATCTACAAAACGAATGAGAAGTACCATTTTCTATTTTTTGATTTTCTTTGCCGCCACTTTTTACAGCTCCTGCTCGGATGCCGAGACGTATACCGTTCATTTCAAAGTCGAGTTAGACGCTATAGATATTCCCAATAAGGTGGAATTGATCGGTAATCAGAAGCCACTTTCGTGGAAAAGGCCCGTCTCCATGGCTGCCACCAAGCAGCCTAATGTATTTGAAACCTACATCACTTTTAAAACAGATAAGCCGTTTATATACTTCAAGTTTGTAGCAGATGGGACGATCGAGTTGGAAGGTAGCGATAATCGCTATCTGAATCTGGAGCGTGGAGACACTCTCAGCGTTTCTTATCAGTTCAATGAGCTAGAATACTATACCACAGACGAGTCGGATCAGTTTACGTTCACTCCCGAGCAGATTAAAAAAGATATAGCAATTTTGAAGGAGTACCTGACCTTCATTCACCCTAGCTTATACACTTTTCAGTCAGAGGCGGATTTTGAGCAAGCACTGCAAACGCTAGAATCGAAGCTATTGGCACAACCTAATCTAGCCGGTGCCTACAAGCATATCTCTCGCTTTGCAGCAACGATCCAATGCAGTCATACTTTTACCAACCCTTGGAACCAAAATAAGCGAGTGAAGCGAGCGTTTTTCTACACGCCGGATAAAATACCATTTACGTTTACACCCCTTGGGAATCGCTTGTTCGTTGACCGAAATGCCTCGGAAGAGCCTGCGCTAAAAGCAGGTTTAGAAATCCTTTCTATCAATGGAATTTCAACGCAAGCCCTTCTAGCAGAACTAAGCACCTATATCGCAGCAGACGGAAAAAATGATGCCAAGCGCATCGAACGCTTGACGGTAAATGGAGTAGAAAAGTTCTCCCTTTTCGACATTTTCTTCCCACTGGTATTTGGCTCGACCGATACCTTTCAGCTACAGCTAAAAGACCACAGCACCGGCCAAGAGCAGGAGGTTAACGTGAAGGCTATTTCCAAGACTAAGCGCGACCAGCTATTGAAGGAGCGCTATCCCGATTTTGGGAATAGCTTTGCTGATCTCTGGCAACTCGACTACCCAGACGCCAAAACAGCCTACTTGAAGGCAGGCTCCTTTGCTGTATTTAATACAGATTTTGACTGGAAGGGCTTCATAGACGAGTCGATGGAGGAAATTATTGAGCGCGATATAGAGCGTGTGATTCTCGATATCAGAGGCAACGAAGGAGGCGAGGGCAAGGTAGCACTTTATTTGCTATCTTATTTTACAGATAAAAAAGTAGAGCTTCCACCCATGGAAGCATATGTCAACTATTTGGTCATTCCAGACAGCCTGAAAGAGCATATTGGTACCTGGGATAAGTTTCCTTACGATATGACAAAGTATGCGACTAAAGAGAATGGTAGGTACCGACTAAAGCAAAAGTACACGGGCAAGCCAGAATCGATTAAGCCTCGAAAGAAAAATTTCAAGGGGAAGACCTACTTACTCACGGATGCCTCTAATAGCTCTGCGACCCACCTGATGGCCACCTACGTAAAGGCCCTTACGGACATTACGCTAGTTGGACAAACGACCGGTGGCAATCAGCTTGGCACAAATGGAGGCTACATGTTCTTTTTGAATCTTCCGAACCTAGATATTGAAGTGGATATTCCTGTGATTAAGCAACAGGCATTTCCAGTCGACGCGAATACCCCAAATGGCGGAATTGAACCAGATATTGTAATTGAGAAGAATATCCCCGACTTTGTAAATGGAATAGATACCGAGCTACAAGCGGTCTCAAAACTAGATGTTAATGAATAGATTATTGCTATCCTTTTTTGGGTTGATCCTGCTTTTATCATTACCGATACGGAGCACTGCGCAAAGTGATTCCTTAGTACTGCATCTTCAGAAGTACCTTGAAGAGCTGGCGCTTCAGGATGAGGACTTTAGCGTCTCTGTGGCTGTCGCCAAACAAGATAAGCTGGTGTTCAGCAAAGCTTATGGCTTAGCCAATCGGAATTTTCAGCTAAAAGCAGATACTGCTACGCTGTACAACATCGCCTCTATTGGTAAGCTATTTACGGCCACAGCCATCCTTCAACTGATAGAAAAAGGGGAGCTTGAGCTTGATGCCCCGGTAAGCAAGTATTTGCCGGATATATCCGAGCAAGATACCATAGGGACGTGTACGATCCGACAATTGCTTACGCATTCGAGCGGCTTGCCACTGTGGTTTTCTTTGGATTTTATAAAAGGGCCTAAGCATCCTTACAGGGTACTGAAGGATTATAAACCACTATTAGCAGATGCTAAAGTAGACCAGCAAAAGGTAGGGCAGTTTCAGTATAGTAATGTAGGTTACTTCCTACTGGGTTTTGTACTCGAAGCGGTTACGGGCACTTCTTATGAAGCGCTCATCCAATCGGCCGTCTTCAAAAAAGCGGATATGCAACGTGCGGAGTTTTATGCGCTGGATGCGATCAAGCATCATGCTGCTACCGGCTACAACCGCCCGGCTGGGCCAGACGATTACTGGAAGCCCAATCACTACCTCAACCTGTCGAGTAATCCGGCAGGCGGAGCATACGTAAGCCCCACTGGACTGCTCCAATTTATTGCTGCTTTGCGCAATGGGCAGTTGCTGAATCCCACTACTTTGACTTCAATGCAAAGCAAGCAAGTGGATAGTCCTTTGGGGCCTTACGGTTTTGGGATGAAAATTGAAGATCATAATGGCTATACCTTTAAAGGGCACGATGGAGCTTTTTTTGGTGCACGGGGCGTAGTAGGCTGGTGGGACGATACGGACTACTCCATTGCTATTCTATCCAATACGGATCAGACTGATTTTATTGATGTATACTACTACCTTCAGACTTATCTAACAGCAAGTGAGGAGCAGCGAAAAGCCTATGAGCACACCCAAGCTACCATATATCGCCTGCTCAATGAGCATACTACGATCGAAAAGCTGGCTATAGCTAGTCAGGTTAGCATGGACGAAGACTTGATTCAAATCAAGGCTTATCATTACTGGAATAAACAAGATTATTCCACAGCAAAACGACTATTCCAGCTCAACGCTCGCTCATTCCCACAGTCTGAACGAGCAAAAGCTGATTTGGCGAAAGCCAATAAAATGCTAAAACTGCGCAATTAATACTCCACTACAATTTTACCAAAATGCTTTCCGGACTCCTGATGCCGGAAAGCATCTGCCAATTGATCCATGCCAAAGCTTTTGTCAATGAGTGGTTGGAGCTTCATCTGATTGATGGCCTTCACCATATCTTCCTGCATCACTCGGCTACCTACCGCCAAGCCTGTTAGGCGCAGGTGCTTAAAGAACAATTTGGGAAAGGTAATCTCCCCCTTGCGGCCATTGCCCAAAATGCCGATCGAATAAATATGCCCACCTATTGCTGCCGCCTCAATAGACTGTCGCATGGTTGAGCCACCTCCAACATCGATCACATGATCTACGCCACCACCGGTTTGCTTAAAAATAGTTCTTCCCCAGCGTTCATCGGTTCTGTAATTGATAACTGCGGAAGCCCCCATGGCCGTTAGTCGCTCAGCTTTAGCAGGCGAGGAGGTCGTGGCATATACTTCAGCCCCCATGCCCAAGGCCAGCTGCATTGCAAACATCGACATGCCACCAGTACCTTCCACCAGTACTTTATCGCCCGCTTTGATTTGCCCTTCCACAACGAGTGCGCGCCAGGCAGTGAGCGCGGCACAAGGCAGGGTAGCGGCCTGTGCATAGGTGTAGCCCGTCGGTATAGCAGTTAGGGCTTTCGCCAAAATACAGCTTTCTTCCAGGATATAGCCATCCACCGTTTCGCCCGAAATACCTTTGGTTTTTGCTAGGCTTGGTCGCCCATCTATCCAATTAGGAAAAAATAAAGACATCACCCTATCGCCTACTTTCCATTCGCTTACTCCCTCTCCAATACCAATCACCTCCCCAGCTCCATCCGACATTGGGATGCGGCCTTCCGGCACCGGAATAGCTCCAATGGCCACTAAATAATCATGGAAATTAAGGGAAGTAGCATGCCAGCGAACGAGCACTTCTCCCGCTTTGGGAGTGGCACTTGCCTGCTCTTGAACTTTAATGTGATCTAAACCACCACCGGTGGGAATGGAAATGTACCGCATAGGTTAATATTGTATTATTTTACGCAAATGAAGTTTTATAGCCTATTACAACTCAATGTAAGGATATGCCTCCAAAATAACTATTTTACACAATCCCGATTTTATCCTATCTTTCGCCAAAATTGCACTTCCATGTCTCGTATAGTTTTCTTTTTACTCCTTTTTGCTTGTGTATCACTTCATGCTCAAACCACTCTGGATATGAAACCTACTGCTGACTTGCCTTTTCGGCAAATTCCCGAAGCACCTGCCGATTATTCCGCTCATGCGGTGACTGCTCGTATGATTGAGGGCTTGGGCTATCGCTATTATTGGGCCACGGAAAAGCTGAGGACAGAAGATTTGGCCTATAAGCCAAGTGAGGATAGCCGTACAGCAGGGGAGACCTTAGACCACTTGTTTGGCCTATCCAAAACCATTCTGAATGGGTTTAAACAACAGCCGAATGTACGTCCTGCACCTAAGCAAACGCTGACTTTTGAGCAAAAGCGGGCACAAACCTTGTTGAATTTGCATGAGGCTAGTGAGCTTTTGCGGAAGCAAACGGCACCAATGGAGGACTACAAAATTGCGTTTAAACGAGGGGAGCGTAGCTCGGAATTTCCGCTCTGGAATATGTACAATGGGCCTATTGCAGATGCCATTTATCATGTCGGTCAAATTGTAGCTTATCGCCGCGCCTCCGGTAATCCGATGGATAGCCGGGTGAACGTGTTCATGGGGAAGAACCGAGAGTAGTGCTGATGGAACTTCCTGTTCTGTACGAAGATGAGCACTACATTGCAATCAATAAGCCCAATGCTCTGCTCGTACACCGCACCAACATTAGCGAAGACACCGTCTTTGCATTACAATTGCTCCGAAAGCAAGTCGGCTATCGCATTTATCCGGTACACCGTCTCGATCGTGCAACTAGTGGCGTGCTCATTTTTGGAAAGACTTCAGAAGCTGCTGGTCAGCTCTCCGAGCAGATGCGGCAGCAAGCCATTCAGAAATATTATGTGGCCATCATCCGAGGCTTCGTCCATGAAGAAGCTACGATCGATTATCCGCTAAAGCACCTGGAAAGAGGTATCGTACAAGAAGCACGCACCAGCTATCAACGACTAGCCCAAGTCGAGCACCCATTTGCGATAAGCAGATACCCTACTTCTCGATATAGCTTAGTAAGGATACAACTCCACAGTGGCCGACGCCACCAAATCCGGCGCCATTTTGCGCACTTGCGCCATCCTATCATCGGTGATAGCCGATATGGAGATATTAAGCACAACAAATATTTTCGAGAGATCCTCGGCATTCCCCACCTGCTATTGCATGCCCGGCAGTTTAGTTTTACACATCCATTTTCGGGGCAGACGCTGATGATAGAAGCCCCTTTCTTGGAAAGTTTTGCGAAAGCAAAACAAGTGCTAGAACTAGTATTATCTTGACTTAGTGTTCCAAGATTAACAAAAATCAGACGCTGCTGCCTTTCAAATTTGGAGACTTTTTTCTAACTAGCATAGCAACACTAAATGCTAGAGCCTATGTTCATCCGATTGTTCTCCCTACTCCTTATCTGCTTTTCCTTCTCTTGCCTAACTGCTCAAATTTGTGATGGGAACCTAGGAGATAATATTTTTGAAGACGGCGATTTCGGTAGTGGCGCTGCCACTGTTTTACCCAATAATCCAGGTATTGCGCCGGGCTATACCTATACTACTGCTACGCCACCTAATGATGGCTTTTACACCATTACTAATAATATGAATAATTGGCCATTTGTATGGAATACTTGGCTACAAGTGAGTGACAATAGCACG
>JBCCRH010000182.1:0-11189 GCA_039208045.1 Bacteroidota bacterium | reverse complement strand
GGAAGAGGGCCCAACTAGTGGTACTACCTCTATTCCTTGCGCATGAGCCAGCTGCACCACTTGTGCGCCCGGGTCAGCTACGCCTGGGCATCCTGCCTCCGACAGGAGTCCAATATCTGCCCCTTGTATGGCTGGCGTCAAAAAGGAAGGTAGCTCCTCTATCGCCGTTCGTTTATTTAGCTCAAAAAAAGTGAGGCTGTTGAATGGCTTAGTCGGTTGTGTACTTTTTATAAACTGCCGTGCAGTTTTGGCGCGTTCGGCAATAAAATAATCTAAACGGTGTAGGATTGCTATAACATAGCTAGGAATGCTGTGAGTGACTCCTTCTCCTAAGGGGGTGGGAATGAGGTATAACTTACCTTTGTTTGGCATAATTGGATCATCAAGTTTAGGCGTTTTAAGACATACTAAAAACGCAGAAAACTCAAAATTCCACAATTATTTTCAAAAAAAATAACTCCATGGATCACAAAGCTGTCCTGTGTAGATAAGCATACTCAGCGCGTGCCGACTTTTTCTTACCTTGCAACTCTTATGAGCCAAAGCTATACGATAAAAATTCCGCAGTTCGAAGGTCCTTTTGACCTGCTGCTCTTCTTCATCGAACGCGATGAGTTGGATATCAACGATATCCCCATTGCTAAGATTACGGACGACTTTTTAGCCTATATCCGGCAAATGGAAGAGATGAATATCGACTTAGCCAGTGAGTTCATCTTAGTAGCTGCTACGCTTTGCCGCATTAAGGCGAAAATGCTTATCCCTCGCAAACCGGTCGATGAAGAAGGCAATGAAATTGATCCTCGCGATGAGCTAGTACAACGCTTATTAGAATACAAGCGCTACAAAAGCGTATTGGATGAAATGCGGGAATTAGAAGAAAAGCGAAGTCAGCAAAACCTGCGTGGCAATGCTTCAAAAGAGCTTCGACAACTTGCTACCAAAGCACTGGTAGATGCCGAGCTTGAGAGTCTTACCCTCTTCCGCTTACTTAAAGCCTTCGAGCGCGTGGTACAACGCTTTGAGGAGAAAAACCCCAAGACCATTCACCAAATTATCCAGTTTAATTACACCATTGCTGACCAGCAAACGCGCATCCTAGATCGGGTACGGCGCTCAAACCGAGCTACTTTCCAAGTGCTATTTGGTGATTGTGCCAACCGCATTCATGCCATCGTAACGTTTTTGGCGCTTTTAGAGCTGCTTAATATGCAACAGTTGGCCTTGGTTGCGGGAGAAGGGGTGAATAATTTTTGGATTATGGCTTATCAGGGAGAGGAGGAAGAATAAAGTAAAAAAAATGCCAGTATCATGATGGAGAACCATAATCCTGGCAAGAAAGCGACTTTAGATTGCAGGAAAGATACAGCATCAATTTATGCCTCGACTTCGCTCGGCATGAACGACTTCGCTCGGCATGAAAAGATGACAGCAAGAAATCAACATTTCGATACCACAAAAGAACTTCAAATTCATAAACTGGAAATTAAGGCAAGGTTAATTCCGCTTTAAATCTATAGTTCTACAATGCAAGCTTATTCTTGAAGCAAATTCCGAAGTCCCGGCGCGATAAGCTCTAGGAATTTAGCTTCGATAGCTTCTGGGATATCCGCTGCGGTTTGATCAGCCTTTTTGCCTTGAGCTAATTGTAATAAGTGCTGCCGCTCCGGCTCCGAAAAGTTGGAAAAAGCGCGCCTTAGCAGTGGCACCACCTCCATAAAGATGGTCATGGGAATTTCTCGCACCCATGCATCCAAAATCGACCAAAGCGCTTGCTGATGTACCAAGATGAGACCGCTTCCGTGCAAAAAACCTTCTAACCACCAAACGACCTCCTCTACTTGATGTCGATCAGAAAGTACAAAGGCCATCCGTTCAGCCATTTTTTCAGCCTCCCAGATTGTCTTGTCAAATAAAAGTCTGGACGTGAGCCCTTGCAACAAGGGATGTGTCGATGAAGTAGTGGCGGTTTGCTGAAGAGCGGAATTCCACAAATCGATATATTGCTGCTCCCCATAAAGTGAAAGGCTGTGATTCATTTGTAGCACTTGCTTAAAAATGTCTCTAGCCACTTCGATTTCTATATTCAGGCAGATAGGGGGCAAGCCAATACAGATTCTGGGAGCAAGTTGGTTGGCCACCTGCTCTACAGCTCTTACATCCGTTTTGCGGGTATTGCCGTAGCGGATGATCTGCACCAGCGCAGGAAAAGCATCCATTAAAAACTGTACATCCTTAGTCACTACACTTACTTGTTGAAGGCGTTGTACCAGGGTCGGAATAAGATTACTAAGGTTTGCCTTTAGTGCTTCCCCCGTTAGCTGAGTCAGTTCCGGTAGCTCTCGCATCGATTTTAAGCGATCACTCAGGTAGTTTTCACAAGCACGCTCTAGCGTGTTGCCCCACATCCCCATTTCGATTAATCGAATGGCAAAAACGGGTTGCCAGTACAGCTCCCATATTTCGCGAAAGCTCCCCAGCGCTTTTTCTGAACCCTCTTGCACATTTCCCCAAGGAATACCCAACAGGTGCAGGCGGTGCAACAGGATACTAGCAGTCAGGTTGGAAGGCGTTCGCAGGTCTAGCTCTTTTACTTCTTTAGTGCCGCTTTGATAGAACTTCTTTAAGCGCGCAGCTTTGACTTGAGCTTCCACATCCTTCATGAGGGGCACGGTAGGAATACTATCTGGCACCTGGCCTACCTGATCTCCGATGACTAACTTTTGACGAATCAGCTCCAATGGTTCGCTCGCCCCTTGTGCAAATACCGTCACGGCAGCTTCTTCCAGTTCTTCCAGCCCAGGCAAACGCTTTTTGCGCAAAGCAGTGAGTGTTTCCGCTAAGCGAACCGCCTCCAGCACATGAGCAGCGCTGGCATCCAAATCTTGTGCCCGCAGAAGCGAAGAAACTCGCGCCATCCACTGTACCACCACCTCCTCTGGCTGATCGAAAAGCAAGGCATACCACGCGGGCGAAAGCACCCCGGCGCCATATCCGCTCTGCGTAGCTAGCAATTCTTGACTCCACGGTATCCAGGTGGAAACTACTTTTACCTTTTTGATGCCCTTAAGCAGTTGATTGTCTGCACTCACTTTGTATTGCTGCCAATCAACAAGCGCTGGGGCGTGCCATGCTCCACAGATAACAGCCACTCGCTGCGCACCAGCTTTTACCACTTTCCGAATCACCTTGCGCATATATGCTTCTCGGCGCAGCGTCTCGATACGCTCTTGCGCTTTCGTCTCTTCCCTTAGCGCACGCATCAAGGTCAGTACTGCATCGAAGACTTTTGTATCGTCGCTTTCATGCTCAAAAGTTACTTCCCACCATCGCTCCCCATCAGCATAGCCTGCTAGTCGTGCCATGTACCCCAGTGGATCGCGTAGCGGTAAGGTGTCCTGCTTGGGCTGTTCAAAAGCTAGCTCTTGCTGTTGATTTTGGCGTAAGCCAAATTGCAATGACATGGGCAAATCCATGAATGCCACAGGAGTGTTCGCGCGTAGAGCATAGCGCAGGGCCAGCCATTCTGGCGAAAAAGCAGCGAATGGGAAATAAGATGCTTGCGCAAAATTTTTGGGATCGTATACCAATAGGGCGACCGGGGGGATTAGGTCAGGGTGCAGCGCATATTGCAATTCCTTTTCGATATCGGCAGGCCCTTCAATGAGCACATAGTCGGGTTGCAACTGCTCCAAAGCTCGTTCTACACGCCGTGCAGAGCCGGGCCCATGATGCCGAATACCAAATACGTGGATCATTTTAAATCTTTACAAGCTCGGTACAAATCTTTCCATTCCTTGCGCTCACGCACAACCGTTTCAAGATATTCTTGCCAAATAACGCTATCCTGTGTAGGATTTTTTACAATAGCCCCCACCAAACTAGCTGCCACATCCGCTGCTTTCAAAGCTCCATTGCCAAAGTGCGTCGCCAGTGCTTGCCCATTGTTGATGACGGATATAGCCTCTGCGGTGCTTAGCGTGCTGCTGGGTGATTTGAGCTTCACCTGCCCGTCCGTAGTACGGCCACTTCTTAGCTCTCTAAAAATGGTTACCAAGCGCTGAATCTCTTTGATAGGAGCTGCTTCCGCTGGCAACGCTAAGCGTTCCCCAATTTTTTGGACTCGATTTTTAACAATCGTAACTTCCTCTTCTAAACTTGCCGGTAAGGGCATCACAACAGTATTGAAACGCCTGCGCAGGGCGCTGGATAATTCATTGACGCCCTTATCTCGATCGTTTGCAGTAGCAATTAAGTTGAACCCTTTTTGAGCCATCACCTCGGTATTTAGCTCAGGAACGGGTAGTATTTTTTCCGAAAGGATCGTAATCAGCGTGTCTTGCACATCAGCAGGCAGGCGCGTCAACTCTTCTACCCGGACTATTTTTCCTGCCTGCATCGCATCCATCACAGGACTCGGCACGATAGCTTTTTCGGAGGGCCCTTCGGCCAGTAGGCGGGCATAATTCCAGCCGTAGCGCAGGGCTTCCTCGTTAGTTCCAGCAGACCCTTGCACGAGCAAGGTAGAATCGCCACTGATCGCTGCCGCTAAATGCTCGGCTACCCAGGTCTTTGCCGTCCCAGGCACCCCCAAAAGCAGGAGCGCACGGTCAGTGACCAGCGTAGCAACCGCCACTTCCATGAGTCGCCGATTGCCATAATATTTGGGCTCTATAGCAGTCCCATCTTCCAGCTCTCCACCCATGATGTACTGTACTACCGCCCAAGGAGAAAGCTTCCAGTTGGCAGGTTTTGGATAGTCATCTATCACTGCTAGCTTGGCCAATTCCTCGGCATAAGCATCTTCTGCGTGGGGCCGCAAAATTTGCGTTTCACTCATGATTTTAGTGCTTTTAGCATTTCTTTTCGGAACATCAATATACGGAGAAAGTTTTCCACCTCTTTTTCCCAGCGCGACCACCGATGTGACTTGAAGTACCAGCCTGCTTTAAGGGTATCCAGCAAGTTGGGATTGCAGTGATAGGCGGCTACTTTTAGAATTTTAAAAAAGTGTATAGCGGCATCTACAAAAAAGGCATTAGAGCCCGATAGTCGATTCTGCATATTGCGCACGATTAGTACAGTTAACTTATCGTCCCATCGGTGCGCGCCCATGCAGAGTAGATGGGTTACCATATGCTCTTCTTCTAAAGCGTAGAAGTGGTTCTTCAGAAATCGAATCGTGATCGTATTAAAAGAGGCATTCGACAATAGCTGCAGCAATTTTTTGCCATTAGGCGTTCGCCAATGGGTATCCAGTCCTTTCTGTAGCCAATACTGGACGATGGCCTCTGCCCATGGTTTATTCTGGTGGAGCAAACTCGCTTTGGTTAGTGCTTCCAACCATCGGTTTCCTGCACTTGCTTCCGCAAAAAGTTCGAGGATGGCAGTAGCAGAAACCTTCCATTCTTGCTCCCAGAAAGTTGGCTCTATTATAGAAAGCAGCTGTTCTGCAAGTCCTAGTTCTTGTTGGTATGCTGAGGCTTTCCTGGGCTTCTCTAGCCTTATTTCTTCCAAGGCATCAAGATCAGCTGCCGTCAGCACTAAGGTCAGTTTTCTTCGGTCTAGCCGAAATAGTTTTTTACCTAGTTGCTGCACCTCTGATTGGAAAAGCCCGTTTGGTAGCTGGGCCAATAATTCTAGGGCTAGCTTTCGGGCGTCTTTGTGCTTATCCCGTTTTGTTTTTTCTAAAAAGGCTTGGAAAGCTGGATGTAGATGCTGCCCCATCAGTTCTAAAAATACCTTCTTATCCGCTGCCGTTTCGGTGGGCCAGCTTTCTTGCAATTGCTGTAGTGCTTGCTCAGGCTGATCCTGCAGCCATGCGCTCATAACGGCACTTCGACTTGCTCGATCGCCTTCTTCCCAAGTAGCTACTGTTGGTTCGGGCATTAGTGTGCACCATTCGGGATGCTGATGTATCAGCCATTTTGCCCTGGCGCCTAGTATAGGCTTGAGCTGCTGCCATAGCCGCTTGTTTTTTTGGGCTTTCGCCAATAGTGGGGGTAAAGCCTCGGGGGGGAGCTCCTTTTTAGCTTTCGCTAAATAGTGTAGGAATTCTTCTAGCGCCGCTTGGTAATCTCCATTAAGGATAAAGTGGAGGTGTTTAGCAGAAGCGGAACTGGCGGTGGGAAGTTGCTCGGTAGGTGCAGTATGAAGTTCTCCCTCGAATGGCTGGATTAGGCGGCCAAGCTTTTGTCGTTGCCCAAAGTAGGCTAGGCTTTCGAGCAGCGCTTCTTCGGCTTGCTGATCGGTAGCTAAGTGGTGAGCTTTCATCGCTTGATAGATGTCGTTGCCGATCGCGCTGCGATCGGTGCCCAAAAAAGCAATACGAATCAATTGTTGCCAGATCATAGAAAACGCCTAATTATAACGCTTAGACCTTGGAGGTTTTTTCAGGCAATTACTTGTCAACCTCCAAGGTCTAGCGTAAGATAAGACGCAGAAATGTGGAAATTCCACAACTTTTTAGCAAAAAAAATAAAAATCTTTCCCCAGGCTTAACTCCACAGCAGCCAGCTGCTTTGAAATCACCGCTTGCTCCTCTGGTTTTGCAACAGCAATAATCACTTTCGGTTGTGCAAGTTCTTCTACTATCACTGTTGACTCCAATGGCATCCCATACACTTCAGTACCCCAGCGCCGCTCCGTATTACAAACCCAGCGAAAAGGAATCGCTGCCTTCAGCAATAGCTGCGCAATGCGCTTTCCCTTCTTACCTGCGCCCCAGAGCACGAGCGGTCGACTAGCCCCATAATCTAGCTTTAAAAACCAAGGCACTTTCAAATCGATGAAACTCGTATCTGCATAATTGGGGTCATTGCGCGAAGCACGACTACCATGATCCCGCCAAAAATGCAGCACTTCTGGCACCATTCTGTGCTTCAACCCATTTGCATAGAAGCGAAAGCATAAGTCGTAGTCTTCCGGATAAACATTTGGCCGAAAGGCCCCACACCTCTCTAAGGTAGTGCGCGCTACTAGCCAACAAGGAGATGGAATAACGCATTCTTTATAAATTTCCCGAAAGGAATTCCCCGCACGCCCCAGCTCGTTCAGCCACTTGGCATAGCGCCGATAGCCCGCTCCTAAGGTACCTTCTGCGAAGTACTCCACCATTCCTGTGACGACTGTATCTACTGCACTTTGCTCCAGTAATTGAGTCATTCGCTCCAACTTCTGAGGGGCCATCCGATCATCCGCATCCATGCGCGTGATCTGCTGCCCCTTGCTCTCTGTATAGGCTTTACGCAATGCAGCAATGATCCCCTGTTTCCCATTAGCAAAACAGCGGATGCGGTGATCCTTCGCTGCTGCTTTTGCCAAAATAGACCAGCTCTGGTCGGTAGAGCCATCATCTACTGCAAGTAACTCCCAATTGACAAAAGTCTGTGCTTGAATAGATTGTAGGCACTCCTCCAAGTAGGGTGCAGCATTAAAAACGGGCATAAGAATACTAACCAAAGGCATTGCCATAGGCATGAAATTCAGAAATTTGTCATAAAACTAATAGAGTTTATGCAGGCCACAAAATACGAACCAAGGCGGGGCAAAAAGCGGCTAAAATGGATACTTGCCAAATAACATTTTAGCATACTCACTAGCTGCCAATTTAATTTTCATAAGCCCCTCGACACGTATTTCCTTGGCTACTCCAGTCATCAGCTATTTCGTCTTTTTTGCCTGATAATCAATGCCATAATTTGTATAATTCTTTTGATAATCATGGCAAAAGGCTATCTTTGCACCGTTAAAAAGAACCTTTTATAGATCATTCAAATACGCTTTCGATTATGGCAAATATCGGTCAGATAAAGCAGATCATTGGTCCTGTCGTCGACGTTAGCTTTTCCGGCGAAGACGCTAAGCTACCAGAGATCTACAACGCCCTAGAAATTACCCGCCCTAATGGTGAATCCTTAGTACTGGAAGTACAACAACATCTTGGTGAGGATAGTGTCCGCGCTATTGCGATGGATGCTACCGATGGTTTAACTCGTGGAACTAAAGTTACCGATACTGGTAAGGCAATCGCAATGCCTATTGGTGAGGTAATTAAAGGCCGCTTGTTCAATGTAGTAGGTGAAGCAATCGATGGTATCGGTCCTGTGGAGAAAGGAGACAATGCTTACCCTATTCACCGTCGTCCTCCTACTTACGAAGACCTTTCTACGGAAAAGGAGGTACTTTTTACCGGTATTAAGGTGATTGATTTGATCGAGCCATACATGAAAGGTGGTAAAATTGGTCTTTTTGGTGGTGCCGGTGTAGGTAAAACCGTATTGATTCAGGAATTGGTAAATAATATTGCGAAAGCATACGAGGGTATTTCTGTATTTGCTGGTGTGGGTGAGCGTACTCGTGAAGGAAATGACTTGCTTCGTGAATTCTTGGAAGCGGATGTAATCAACTACGGTGAAGCGTTCTTACACTCTATGGAAGAAGGCGGATGGGATTTGGCAAAAGTTGACCACGAAGCGCTAAAAACTTCTAAAGCGACCTTGGTATTTGGTCAGATGAATGAGCCTCCTGGAGCGAGAGCACGTGTAGCACTTTCTGGGTTGACTATTGCAGAATACTACCGCGATGGTGATTTGGATGATCCAACAGGTGGCCGTGATATTCTATTCTTTATCGATAATATCTTCCGGTTTACACAAGCGGGTTCTGAGGTATCGGCATTGCTTGGTCGTATGCCTTCAGCAGTAGGTTACCAGCCTACCCTAGCAACGGAGATGGGCTTGATGCAAGAGCGTATTACTTCGACGAAGCGTGGTTCTATTACTTCCGTACAGGCCGTTTATGTTCCTGCGGATGACTTGACGGATCCAGCTCCTGCCACTACTTTTGCGCACTTGGATGCTACAACGGTACTGAGTCGTAAACTAGCTGCTCAGGGTATCTATCCAGCAATTGATCCATTGGATTCTACTTCTCGTATTTTGGATCCACAGATTATCGGCGATGAGCACTACGATACCGCGCAGCGTGTGATCAATATCTTGCAGCGCTACAAAGAACTTCAGGACATTATCGCCATCTTGGGTATGGAAGAATTATCTGAAGAGGATAAACTGGTGGTGAAGCGTGCACGTCGCGTTCAGCGTTTCCTATCTCAGCCATTCCATGTTGCAGAGCAGTTCACTGGTATTCCCGGTGTACTAGTTTCTATTGATGAGACGATCCGTGGTTTCAACATGATCATGGATGGGGAAGTAGATGAGTATCCAGAAGCAGCTTTCAACTTGAAAGGTACGATTGATGATGCGATTGAAGCTGGTAAGAAGATGTTGGCTGAAGTTGAAGAATAAGATTTAGTGACCGAATAATCTTTTATTATGCATATTACGGTTCTTACGCCTGATAAAAATGTGTTCAAAGGAGACATCACTTCTGTAAAAGTGCCAGGTACCAATGGGCAATTTCAGGTTTTGAAAAATCACGCACCTATCGTTTCTTCTTTGGAAGCAGGTGAGATATTTATTGTAACGGCTGGTGGCGAGTACAGCTTCTTCAATGAAGAAAGTGGCTCTATTGAGAAAGGAACAGAATCGGGCCGTACTATTACCTTCAAAATAGGAGGTGGCTTTATTGAAGTGCTAAATAATGAGGTCTCTTTGCTTGTGCAGGGGATTCGCTAAATTGCACTTCTACTAAAGAAAGTCATCTTTCTTAATAGGACTATTCTGTAAGAGCTGTCAGCCGAAGGCTGGCAGCTCTTACTTTTTTAGGCTGGCTTCAGGCTAGCCTGCATCACGCTTTCAATTTCTTCTGCTTCAATTGGGATTTGTTCCATTAAATCAACAGCTCCATCATCTGTAACCAGGATATCATTCTCGATGCGGATTCCAATTCGCTCTTCTGGAATATAAATTCCTGGCTCGCAAGTAAACACCATCCCTGCTAGAATGGGGTCATAGCGGTTAGCCAGATCATGTACATCTAAGCCGAGGTGGTGAGAGGTGCCATGCATGAAGTACTTCTTGTAGGCGGGGTAGTTGGGATCTTGATTTTTGATAGTTGTACGATCAAGCAGGCTAAGTTCTACTAACTCGCTTTCCATCATTTTACCAACTTCTTTGTGGTATTCTTCAATAGTAGTTCCTGGAACCAGTAGTTGTTTTGCTGCTTTAAAAACGCGAAGCACTGCATCGTACACTTGCCGCTGCCGTTTGGTAAACTGACCATTAATAGGTATCGTTCGGCTCATATCAGAAGCATAATTGGCATATTCTGCTCCGAAATCTAACAGCAATAAGTCACCTGCTTGGCAAGTCTCTTTATTCTGCACATAGTGCAGTACGCAATTATTGGCACCACTTGCCACGATGGGCGAATACGCATGACCACTCGCGCGATGCCGAATAAAAGTGGCAGTAATTTCCGCTTCTATCTCATACTCTGCCACGCCAGGGCGAACCATTTCCAACACTTGATCAAAAGCTTTTGCGGTAATTCCGATCGCTTTTTGTAAAACTTCTAGCTCAAGCGGCGACTTAATCATCGCTAATTTCTTCAATATAGGCTGTGAGCGATGGTACTTATGCACGGGGTACCGATCCATTAACTGCTTGGTAAACCGTAAATCGCGAGAAATTACCGGCGAATCAAAGCGATCATTTTCATTGGTATTTACGTAAATGCGTTTGGCTAGTAGGATCAGCTCATTGAGCACAACGTCCATATCTTTTAGCCAATACACCTTAGAAATACCAGAGATGGTTTGTGCTTGCTCTTTTGAGTATCGGTCGCCTTCCCAAGTCTTCAGATAAGCATTGGACTCTTTAATAAATGCAATTTCTTGAAACCCTTCTTTGACGCAATCCGGAAATAAAACGACCACGGTTTCTGGCTGATCCAAACCACTCAAATAGAACAAATCAGAGTTTTGTCGGAAGGGAAAATAAGTGTCTCCATTGCGAGGCATGAGGTCATTGGAGTTGAAAATAGCAATGGAGTGAGGAAGCATTTTGCGCATAAATCGCTTGCGATTCAAGGCAAATAAGGCTGGGTCTATGGGTTCGTATCTCATGACAGTTGATTTGCGATGCACAAATGTCGTAAAATTCTTGGATCGCAATAGCTCTTTATCACAAGATTATACGATTTTATAGCTGCTCATCTACTTCTTGCAGCTCTGCCTCATCATAGGTTTTGAACCACTTCCCTAATCGCTTGCGGGCTTTTTCTCG
>JBCCRH010000181.1:0-11219 GCA_039208045.1 Bacteroidota bacterium | reverse complement strand
TCAAACTTTTTTAGAAGAAGCACCGAGCATTCTGGATCATCTACAGCTAGCCCTCCAAGCTAAGGATAAAGATCGTATCTACCAGAATGCACATCGCCTAAAGCCTAATCTGCTCATGCTTGGGATGGCTAATCAGGAAGGGCTAGCTGCTAAAATTGAGCAACAGACTAAGCTGCCGTCTCTCGACTATAAGCTACTGAGTGCTTTAGTCACTAGACTTCGATCTGAAGTCATCGCCTTTTTCCCCATTTTGAAAGAACAACTCTCAGAGGAACTCTGATTTTGTAGTAAAATGGTTCTATCTGTCAATAAGAAGAGCGATTCTTACTTTTTGGGTAAAAAATATAATTTTACTACACCCCATTAAGGCCAAATTTATTTAAAATAACTCCACCTGTAACCCTAATATATTTTAATTTACTAAAGTAAATATTACGCAATGTATCAAAAAAACCAAATCAAATAGCATCTTAGACATCGTAGATAAAATAAAATACTATTGCTTTCTGATATGCACAATTTTTATCTTTGAAAGCCCACCTGTCAAGAACCAAGCACCTCTTTTCCCTACCCAAGTAAACTACCAAGCAAAAAACACAATTAATTTATAACTACGCTTAGACCACCACCTATTGCGTTAAGATTCAACAGCTTACAACTATGGATGAAGTTGCACAAAGTCTCTATGTCCCTGAATTAGAGAAGGACTCCTGTGGAGCTGGTTTGATAGCCAACCTCAACGGTAATAAGACGCACAGGCTCATTGAAGATGCTTTATTGATGCTGACTAATATGGAGCATCGCGGCGCTTGTGGCTGTGAGCCCAATACGGGGGATGGCGCAGGTATCCTCATACAGACGCCACACGAATTCTTTCAGAAAAAGTGTAAGGAGCTAGGTTTTGAACTACCTGCTTTTAGCGAGTATGGTGTTGGAGTCGTCTTTTTCCCAAATGATCGAGTATTGCGTAGGCAATGTCGGGTACTTTTTAATGATTACATCGATGAATTGGGCTTTAAGGTATTAGGGTACCGAAAAGTGCCTACTGATAATGAGGAGCTCGGCGAATCAGCAGTAGCAGTAGAGCCACGTATCGAACAGGTCTTTGTAATGCCAAAGGAACAAATGGATTGCAAAGCGCTAGAGCGCCGCCTCTATGTGCTTCGAAAATATGCCACACACAATATTCATAAGACCTTCCCACAGTCGAGGGATGGCTTCTATATTACCTCATTCTCTTATAAAACGGTAGTCTACAAAGGCCAGCTCACCACCTATCAGTTACGCCCTTACTTCCCTGATTTGCACGATGAGCTTTGTACCTCTGGTATCGCCCTCGTCCATTCCCGCTTTTCTACGAATACAGTGCCAAAATGGAAACTGGCGCAACCCTTCAGATATATTGCGCATAATGGAGAAATTAATACGATTAAGGGAAATCTAAATTGGTGGAAATCTAAGGAGCAAATGCTGGAAGCTACCAATTTTACCGCGCAAGAACTAGAGAAACTGTACCCTATCTGTGGCCAAAACCTCTCCGATTCGGGTAACTTTGATAATGTCCTCGAATTCTTAGTACTAGGAGGGTATTCCTTACCGCATGCCCTAATGATGATGATTCCGGAAGCTTGGCAAAACGACGAGCTAATGGCGGATGAAAAACGGGCTTTTTATGAATACCATAAAACGCTAATGGAGCCTTGGGATGGCCCTGCCTCCATTTGTTTTACCGATGGTATTCTAATTGGTGCTACGCTCGATCGCAATGGATTGCGGCCTTCGCGTTACCTCCTCACAGAAGATAACACCTTGATTGTGGCGTCAGAAGCAGGGGCTCTACCGGTAGATCAATCTAGGGTAGTTTTAAAAGGCCGGCTACAGCCAGGAAAAATATTGATCGCCGATATGGATGAAAAGCGAGTAATTGGCGATGATGAGTTGAAAGCAACTATCTGTACCCGCCTGCCCTACCGCGATTGGTTAGACGAGCACCGCATTACCCTTGAAGATTTACAAACAGAAAGTACTGGCCCTAAAGTTAGCTTAGACAAAAATACACTATTCCGACGCCAACAATTGTTTGGGTTTACTAAAGAAGATTTGAAGGTGCTCATCGGCCCAATGATTAAGGCAGGTAAGGATCCGATTGGATCGATGGGTGCGGATACGCCCTTGGCTTGCCTATCGCATCAGGCACAGCATTTATCGAATTACTTCAAACAGCTTTTTGCACAAGTCACCAATCCACCGATTGATCCTATTCGGGAGCGCTCGGTGATGTCGCTTTTCGCTATGCTTGGGGGCTCGGGTAATATTATGAATCCGACGCCAGAGCGTGCACGTTTTATTCATCTAGATCGCCCTATTCTTCGAAATGAAGAGATTCACAAGATAAAGCAGTGCAGTCATCCCAATTTTAAGTCGGGGGTCATTGATATCCTGTTCCGAGCAGATAGCCAAAAAGGGCGCTTGAGTGCCGCTATTGATCACATTTGTGCGGTGGCGGAAGATTTTGTACACCAAGGCACCAATATTTTAGTGCTTTCTGATCGCCAGGCAGATAATCTGATGGCGCCAATTCCTTCGCTCTTGGCCGTTGGAGCCATCCACCATCACCTCATTCAGACGGGTCAGCGCAGTCTGACTTCTATCGTCGTGGAGGCAGGTGATGTGCGTGAAACCCACCACTTTGCGACTTTAATCGGTTATGGAGCAAGTGCCGTCAATCCGTATATGACCTATGCTACTATTGCCAACTTACACAGCAAGAACTTCTTTGAAGATCATCGCCCGCTGGGGGAACTAATCAGCATCTATAATAAAGCAGTGGACAAGGGCTTACTAAAAATTATGTCCAAGATTGGTATCTCTACCCTTCAATCGTACCAAGGTGCTCAGATTTTTGAAGCGCTAGGCATTGAGAAGGCCGTTGTTGATCGATGCTTCAAAGGTACCATCTCTCGTATTCAGGGTATTGGATTTGATGGTATTGCCCGGGAAGTCCTCACACGTCACCTTTTGGCCTACCCTCCAAAACCTAGCCCAAACCCACAGCTAGAAGTGGGCGGTGTATTCCAGTGGAAGCGCCGAGGTGAAGCACACCTGTTTAATCCCAAGTCGGTACACTATTTGCAGCTGGCTGCTCGTACAAATGATGCGGATGCTTATCGCAAATACGCTGATATTATTGATACCCAAAATGAAAAAGCCCTTACGCTGAGGGGGTTGTTGACTTTCCGTAAAGGCGAGCAGATTCCGATAGACGAGGTCGAACCTGTTGAAAATATCCTGAAACGTTTCGTGACGGGGGCTATGTCTTTTGGCTCCATTTCGCACGAAGCGCATTCTACCCTTGCCATTGCCATGAATCGCATCGGTGCAAAAAGTAATAGTGGCGAAGGCGGCGAAGACGAAAGCCGCTTCATCCGCAAAGCTAATGGCGATTGGGAGCGCTCCGCTACCAAGCAGGTCGCTTCTGGGCGCTTTGGCGTAACCAGCTACTACTTGACCAATGCCGATGAGATTCAGATCAAAATGGCACAAGGAGCTAAGCCTGGGGAAGGCGGACAATTGCCTGGGCATAAGGTGGATGATTGGATTGGTCGGGTACGGCATTCTACGCCGGGAGTAGGTTTGATTTCTCCCCCACCCCATCACGATATTTATTCGATTGAAGATTTGGCGCAGCTGATTTTTGATTTAAAAAATTCGAATCCAGCAGCGCGTATCAATGTAAAATTGGTATCCAAAGCAGGAGTCGGTATCATTGCCTCCGGAGTGGCAAAGGCGCATGCCGATGCTATTTTGATCTCTGGGCACGATGGCGGTACAGGAGCTTCCCCGCTTACGTCGATCCGCCATGCAGGCTTGCCCTGGGAATTAGGCCTTGCCGAAACACATCAAACACTGGTTAAGAATAAGCTGCGCGACCGCGTACGTTTACAAACCGATGGCCAGATTCGTACCGGCAGAGATTTAGCGATAGCCACCCTGCTGGGCGCAGAGGAATGGGGCGTCGCCACAGCTGCCCTAATTGTAGAAGGCTGTATTATGATGCGTAAATGCCACCTCAATACCTGCCCTGTTGGTATCGCTACACAAGACCCCGAGCTTAGAAAACGATTCACCGGCAAACCGGAACACATTATTAACTTCTTCACCTTCTTGGCAGAGGATTTAAGAAGTATTATGGCAGAGCTGGGCTTTGCTACTGTGGATGAAATGGTGGGCCAGGTGGAGCTACTAAAGCTAAAGCAAAATATCGATCATTGGAAGTATAAGCAGCTAGACTTAAGCCCGATCTTATACAAAGAACCCGCCCATGAATCCATCGGGCTGTACAAGAAAGTAGCACAGGATCACGGCATTGATCAGGTACTCGACCACAAGCTTATCCGCTATGCCAAGCTTGCCCTAACAAAAGGAAAAGTAGTAGAATCAAGCTTCCCCATCTGCAATACAGATCGAGCGGTGGGTACGATGCTTTCGCATGAAATCTCCAAACAATTTGGCAAAGAAGGCCTACCAGATGGTACCATTCAGTTCAATTTCAGAGGGTCCGCAGGGCAAAGTTTTGGAGCATTTGGTGCCAAAGGCATCCAATTTATGCTCGAAGGAGAAGCCAACGATTACTTTGGCAAAGGCCTATCTGGCGGGCGCCTAATCGTAGTACCAGACCGCGAAGCACCTTTCGAGGCTAGCGAAAATATTATCATAGGTAATGTCGCCTTTTATGGTGCCACATCGGGTGAGGCCTATATCCTGGGCTGTGCAGGCGAACGCTTCGCGGTGCGTAATTCAGGAGTAAAGGCTGTAGTAGAGGGCATTGGAGACCACGGCTGTGAGTATATGACCGGCGGCTTGATCGTTGTCTTAGGCCCTACCGGCAAGAACTTCGCCGCAGGTATGAGCGGTGGCTTCGCCTATATCTATGATCCCGACAAAAAATTTTACCAAAATGTAAACCCCGAAATGGTCGATCTCGATCCGCTCAGTGAGTACGACAAAGAACTCTTGCAGCAACTCGTGCGTAACCATTTCAGCTATACCGGCAGCAAAAGAGCACTGGCCTTACTCGAAGACTGGGCAACTAGCCTAAGCAGCTTCATCAAGGTCATGCCAAGAGAATACAAAGCCGTCCTCGAACGCAAAAATGAACAACCCTACGTAGCCGTGAAGGTAGCGGTAGCGACGGGGTAGGTTGGTTTGAGGGTTTAAGGGTTGAGGAGTTTAGGGATTTGGGTGTTGAAGGATTTAGTATTATCATAACTCTTAAACCCTCAAACTCCTAAACTCCCAAACCAAAAAAACTCTCAAACCCTCAAACCCCTAAACTCCCAAACCAAAAAAACCTCTAACCCCTAAACTCTTAAACCAAAAAAACTCCCAAACCAAAAAAACCCTCAAACCCCTAAACTCTTAAACTCTCAAACCAAATCATGTCAGATCCAAAAGGTTTTTTAAAATACGATAGAACATTACCAAAGGCGAGAAATCCAGAGCAGCGCCTGAAGGACTATAAAGAGATCTATGAAGATTTTCCGATAGAGCAGACGACCCAGCAAGCTTCGCGCTGTATGGACTGTGGCATTCCTTTTTGTCATAATGGCTGTCCACTGGGGAATATTATTCCAGAATTTAATGAAGCGGTGCATGAGGAAGATTGGTATAGAGCCTATGAAATTCTGAGTAGTACGAATAATTTTCCAGAATTTACGGGGCGTATCTGTCCGGCGCCTTGTGAGGCCGCTTGCGTACTGGGGATCAATCAGCCCCCTGTGGCAATTGAGCACGTTGAGAAGTCGATTGCAGAAATGGCTTTTGAGAAAGGGTATATTAAGCCGCAGCCTCCTACGCTACGTACGGGCAAAAAAATCGCCATTGTGGGATCTGGCCCGGCAGGCTTGGCGGCGGCAGCACAGCTCAATAAGGCTGGACATACCGTGACAGTCTTTGAACGCAAGGATCGTATTGGGGGACTATTGCGCTATGGCATTCCCGATTTCAAATTGGAGAAGTGGACCTTGGAGCGCCGCATTGCGATTATGGAAGCAGAGGGAATTCGGTTTAAGACAAGTGTGGACATCGGAAGCACGATCGATGCAGAAGAGTTGAAAGATACCTTTGATGCGGTTCTACTAGCGGGTGGCTCGACCATCCCGCGCGACCTCAACATCCCTGGTAGAGACCTAGACGGCGTACATTTTGCGATGGACTTTTTGGAACAAAATAATCGCAGAGTAGCCGGTGATCAATTTACTCCTGAAGTCTTGCTAGAAGCAAAAGGTAAAAAAGTCGTAGTGATTGGTGGTGGCGATACGGGAGCGGATTGTGTAGGTACTTCCAATCGCCAACGCGCGGAGTCAGTGCAGCAGTTAGAGCTGATGTTTAAGCCTGGCATGGAGCGCGATCCCAACAACTGGCCCAATTGGCCGATGACCCTGCGTACCTCCTCTTCACACGAAGAAGGCTG
Organism: Bacteroidota bacterium; assembly: GCA_039208045.1. Lineage (GTDB taxonomy): Bacteria > Bacteroidota > Bacteroidia > Chitinophagales > Saprospiraceae > JBCCRH01. Next base: position 4,747 of record JBCCRH010000181.1, on the reverse strand, counting down.
CGAACGCAACTGGAGCATTCTCACCAAAGCATTCCTCGGCAATGAAGACGGCACATTACGGGCCCTCCAAGTAGTAGATATTGAATGGAGCAAGAATCCAACTACCGGCCGTTATGGCTTCCAGGAAATTCCCGACAGCCTGCGCGAAATGGAATGCGACCTAGCACTATTAGCAGTTGGCTTCGTACATCCTAAGAAAAATGGCATGCTTGCCCAACTTGGTGTAGCACTAGATAAACGCGGTAATGTACAAACAGAGAACTACCAGACTAGCGTTCCCAAAGTATTCGCCGCTGGCGATATGCGCCGGGGGCAATCCTTGGTGGTTTGGGCTATCTCTGAGGGTAGAGAGGCAGCACATCGCATCGATACGTATTTGATGGGGAGTTCTACCCTGGAGCAGAAAGAAGGATCGTATTTGGAGGTGAAGATGTAAGAGCATTTGAAGTAATTTTTTGCGTATTTTTCCACAAAAGAAACAGAATACGCATGGAAACAATTCAAAACGCCCATAAAGACATCCCTGGCAATCCCTCTACGGCCAAAAGTAGCAAGCAAAAACTCAACGACCGCTCTAATGGTAAAGCCCTCCGCGTGCTAAGCGAAGCAGACTGGGAATTCTGGCGCCACAACGGCTTTATTGTCATCAAGAGTGCCGTGCCCAAGGCACAGGCTGAAGCAACAGCACAGTTCCTCTGGGAATTCGAAGAAAAAAGCCCCACCGATCCAACTACCTGGTACACCGCCCCACGTGCTACCATGCAAATGAAAGAATTAGCAGGTACAGGCATGGTCGAAGTCTACAACCATCAACACCTCTGGAATAACCGCCAAACCCAACGCGTCTACGACGCTTTTGTCGACGTTTGGGGAACCGAAAAACTCTGGGTAACGATCGACCGCGCTAACCTCAATTTCCCCATCCGCCCCGGCTTCGAATATAAAGGCTTCATCCACTGGGACTACGATCCAGCAACCAAACCCCAAAACATACAGGGCGTCCTTGCCCTCTCCGACCAGCTCGATCCCGATACGGGTGGCTTCCAATGCATCCCTTGGCTCTACCGCAACTATGACACTTGGAAACTGACGCAACCCAAAGATCGCAATCCCTTCCAGCCCGATATCACCGGCTTGGAGGAGCACCTGGTGAAAGTAGGCCTCGAAGCGGGTGACTTGCTTATTTTCAATAGCTGCCTCCCCCACGGCATCCGCCCTAATCGTAGTGCAGACAAAGTACGCATCGCCCAGTACATCTCCATGATGCCTGCACAGCCTGAAGACCAGGCACTACTAAATTGGCGAATTCAATCCTGGAAAGATCGGATTGCGCCAGAGGGCTATGCCTTCCCGGGCGATCCTAGAGATTGGGAACGGACGAAGTATCGTACAGCAGATTTGACGGAATTGGGGGAGAGATTATTGGGGCTGCGGGCGTGGTAAAATGGTCGTGAGGCCTGCAGATCGCAAATCCGCTAAGCACGTGCAGGGTTCTTTTGTCACATAACAGCATAGTCCGCGCTCAGCGGATTTGCAATCCGCGAGGTTATACTCTAAAATTAAACCTCAATTATAAGGCATCGAACTGCGAGCCTAGGAAGCTTTCGCTAATTGTAACCAACCTTGCCCTTCGAAAAGTTGTATAACATCATTTCGAAAATGTGTGTAATCAAAGTCTTTAATTTTGAGCCCTTCAATTTTCTGTATTCCATCCAGGTAAGCCTCGGCTAGGATCACAGAAACGGTATGCTCATCTGCATCTTTAACAGATTGATAGTCTGCCTTATGCATAATGAATATATCTTTGTTTTTTCTGCCAAAAGATATTTGTTCTTCATGTATTGTATCGTCTGAAAGATCTATGATCCAGAAGAATAAAATACTGGTAACAGTAGAGCTATATTCAGATAGATTAAGAGAATCATTGAATGTTGTTTCAAAAGACTTAATCTTATGAATGATCTGAGTTCCAAGCTCATGCCAAAGAACACCATTAAATCCAAATTCTTTATTTATTTCCATTAATCATCTCGTTTATTTCCTGGCGGTCGAATCAATTTCTCTTTCCGCTTTAAGTTTTCTGGTAATAAAGGGTAGCGAAATATCTTTCGCCTTTCTTCTTTAAGACATTGAGTAATATCTCCTCGAAATTGTCTCACATAGATTAGTCCAGTCCCTTGAAGTGATTTTCCATATCTAGGTTTTACTCCTTTTTTAGTAACACCATATTTATAAACTTCTCCAACGTTCAAGTATATTTCAGTAGCTTCTTTACAGGAAAAACAAGGAAAATAGCCTGCTTTAGCTACAATCAAAGCATACTGCTCCGCATCATCAAATTCTTTGAGCACTTTTTCCAATTTCTTCTTCCGCTCTGGCGAAATATCGGGATTTCCCTCATCATCCCAGACGATAAAGGGGAAGCTGGCTGCTGCTAACAAAATAAAACCAATTACCCATAAATGCAAGGTATTGGATGGAGACGGTTCATTGGCCCGGTCTACCTTGGGCTGCTTCGGAGGCGCGTCAATCATAATAATTTCAGTTTAAAAGAGCGTTGTAAGTTAGAAAAAAGGGGCGGAAAGAGCAAGAGCTTTTCCAAAATTGCTATTTTCGTAGCGCACTGAAATGGAAAATACGATACCTATGATTAATCTGATTTCTGATACCGTAACCAAGCCTACACCAGGGATGCTCGAAGCCATGTTTAAAGCAAAAGTAGGGGATGATGTATTTGGGCAAGACCCCACCGTGAATGCGCTGGAAGCGAAAATGGCGGAGCTATTTGGCAAAGAAGCCGCTCTATTTTGTCCCTCGGGGACGATGACGAATCAGATAGCGATTAAGGTGCATACGAATCCGCTGGATGAGGTGATTTGCGATCACTATTCGCATGTGTATCAGTACGAGACGGGGGGCTATGCCTTTAACTCTGGCGTAGGGATCAACTTGATTCAGGGGACGAATGGGAAGGTGACGGCAGCTCAAGTCAAGGCCGCTATAAAACCCGTATTTGACTGGCTGCCGATTACGCGATTGGTGGTGCTGGAAAATACGTGTAACAAAGGTGGGGGAAGCTATTATACCCTCGATGAAATTCGGCCTATCCAGCAGGTGTGCCAAAAGCATGGCTTGGGCTTGCACCTGGATGGAGCGCGGCTATTCAATGCCTTGGTGGAAACGGGCGAATCGACGCAGGAGGTGGGAGCGCTGTTTGATAGTGTCTCAATCTGCTTATCGAAAGGATTGGGTGCGCCGGTGGGGTCGGTACTGATTGGGCGGGCTGATTTTATTCGGGAGGCGCGGCGGTTTCGGAAAGTGATGGGGGGCGGGATGCGCCAAGCAGGTTATTTAGCGGCAGCGTGCTTATATGCCATTGAGCACCAAGTAGACCGCTTGAAGGAAGATAATGAACGAGCGAAGCGCATAGGTAACATCTTGGAGCAATTACCGTATATAGAAAAGGTGCGGCCCGTGCGTTCAAATATTGTTATTTTTGACTTAGCGGGGGAATTGATGGCGGATACGTTTTTGGCTAAGGTGGCAGAGCATGGGATTCATGCCGCTCCCTTCGGCCCACAGACAGTGCGCTTTGTGACCCATTTAGATTTTACAGAATCGATGCTGGATACCACTTTGAGTTGCTTGCAAAAGTTAACGTTTTAGTGGTACTGATTCGATTGTTTTTTATACACCTAAAACCTACATCCATGAGTATTAACCAACACTCACCTTCGAATGTCATCGAAGCATGGCAGCAATTTTTAAATAATCAAGGCTGCTCTACGGGCACCCCAGACGGCATTTGGGGGCCTCACACCGCAGAAGGAACCGAAGCCTTTCAAAAAGCGAACAAACTAGCAGTAGATGGCCTTGCAGGCCCCGCTACGCTAGCAGCAGCAGAAAGTAAAGGCTTCAAAGCTCCCTCTTCCAACTTTCCACCTCCGGGCTTTGTAAACACCGTCTTCGATATTTCGCACCTCAATAGCCACGTCGATTTAGCGAAAGCGAAAGCAGGAGGAATGCAAGCCGTTTTCCACAAAGCCACGCAGTACCTTACCTTCCACGATAATTACTATCGCCCCCGCATGCAAGAGGCTAAAGCAGCAGGGCTACTATGGGGTGCCTACCACTTTGGCGCAGGCGGGGACGGCGCTACACAAGCCAAATACTTCCTCGATCACGCCCAGCCTGATGGCAATACCTTATTGGTGCTCGATTTTGAGCGTGATACTATTTCTGGTCAAACCAACATGACCATCACTGAAGGCGCTAATTTTGTAGAATATATCTACCAACAAACCGGAAAATATCCCGGCATTTACGGCGGCAACTACCTCCGCGACCTCACCAAATACCAAGGCCACCCTACCCTATCTAAGTGCTGGCTCTGGTATGCCCGCTATTTAGCGACAGCGACCCCACCCAACGGCTGGTACCGCTTCGACTTCTGGCAATACACCGATGGCGTACATGGGCCAGATACGACGCCCGTACCAGGAGTAGTGGGCCACTGCGACCGAGATGCTTTCCAAGGCACGGCTGAGGAGTTGGCTGCCTTTTGGAGAGAGCATGGGGTGTGAGCTTATTTCCTCCTTTAGAAGAAATCTAAGCCTAGATGGTCGATATTACTTGTGCCTTGCAGTTGAAAGTCGTTGATTATCAATGAATGCCACCATACCCGTTCAAAAGTGAACCTACTTATTGAGTACAATAGTCTAACTCAAAATTTGGTATTTATGACAGC
>JBCCRH010000180.1:0-11222 GCA_039208045.1 Bacteroidota bacterium | reverse complement strand
TGAAAAGGTCATCAAGTATGGCGAGCAGCAAAAAATTGAGCATAAAATTATTGTAGATGGCCGCCAACTCAAGCGCATCGAGCTGACAGCAAAGGTCAACTATGACGAGGTAAGTAATAAAATCTTACTTATTGGTAGTGTGCAAGATATTACCGACCGAACCGGAGCAGCGCCTCCGAGTGCCCCTCCTACTACCGCTAGTAGCTCCAACAACTCCATTAGGCAGCATGCAATAAGCGAACTTTCGTTCAATATCAGGACGCCCCTTTCCTCTATTACCAATCTGCTCAATCTCTTTGAAAGTACCCCTTTAAATCAGCAGCAGCAGGACTTGCTGGCGAGCTTGAAAACTTCCTTTGATGACTTATCGGTGGTATTTAATGATTTGCTGAATTTCTCTATTCTTTTTGCAGAACAAGTAAAAATTCAAGAAGAAGACTTCAATCTAAAAGCGTTTTTTGAAACGTATCGGCGAAGTCTGCACATTCGCTCGGAGCAGATCAAAGTAAAAAGCAGATTGCTCAGCTCTGACGATTTACCGGAAAAGGTGAGTAGCGACTCCCAAAAGTTGATGCTTCTGCTCAATAATGTGTTCAACCACGCGGTAAAATATAGTGATGAGGAAGACACGATTACGATGGAAGTGCATTCTAAAAAGAGTTCGCAAAAAATAACAGCGCTTTTTGTATCGGTAAGTTTCAAGAGTCGTAAAACTACTCGTAGTAGCCTCAAAGAGTTAATGGCATTGGCGAGTGATAGCGCTAACGATACGCAAGGAGTAGAAACAATCGATACTAAGCGACATGTCGAGAAGGTGATTATCAATAAGCTGATCCGGGCGTTTGGTGGTACCTTTTCGGTATTAAGTGGCAATCAACGAGAAATTATCCTGCAAATTGAACTTCCAGTTACAGTTGCTGCAAAAGAGGTAGTGACCAGTAAAGTACCAGAACCTTCGGCTCCCCTTCGGCTCCTATTGGTCGAAGACCATCCCATCAACCGAATAGCCACCAAGCGACTGCTGCTCAGCTGGAGCGATCAGATCACTGTAGATGTGGCCTCCAATGGAGAAGAGTGCCTAGATAAGCTTAAAACCTCTGAGTACGACCTGATCTTAATGGACATAAAGATGCCTAAGGTATCGGGTATTGAAGCGACTATAAAGATCAGAAAAAAAGACTCTATCCCTATTATTGCCCTCACAGCTAGTGCCTCCAAGAGTGAAGAAGAAAAGTGCTTGGATGTTGGCATGAATGACTACTTGGTGAAGCCTTTTCAACCTAGTGATTTGTATGGTTGTATTATGAAGCTCTATCAGACTATTTAGTAAACACTTTCTAGAACTTCGGTGACGCTTACTCGTTATTGTCTTATAAGAAGTATGTAGCCAATATTGGTGTTTCATTTAAGACTTTACCATGCTTGATTTAGTGATTATTGGCGGTGGGCCATCCGGTTTGAATTGTGCGATAGCTGCTGCAAAAGCTAAGCTCAACTATGTCGTATTAGAAAAGGGGGTGCTGGTAAATAGTATTTATCGCTTTCCTACGAATATGACCTTTTTCTCTACTTCTAAATTATTAGAAATAGGAGATACGCCTTTTATCTCTCATAGCGATAAGCCTACACGTAGTGAGGCATTAGAGTATTATCGGCGGTTGCAACAGCAATTTGGGTTGAATATCAAGCTTTATGAGGGGGTAGAACGATTGGAGAAGAGCGGGAAAGGCTACTTGGTTAAAACCGCTCATAATAGCTATGCTACTGCGGGGGTAGTGATTGCTACGGGCTTCTATGATACACCCCGTTTGCTGAATGTTCCAGGAGAAGATTTACCCAAAGTGACCCATTACTATACCGATCCGCACCCTTACGTCAATATGAAGGTGTTGGTAGTGGGTGCTGCCAACTCGGCTTGTGATGTTGCCTTGGAGACCTATTACAAAGGAGCAGAAGTAACGATGGCTATTCGCGAAAGCGAGATTTACCCAAAGGTGAAGTACTGGATACGGCCCAATATTGAGAATCGCATTAAAGAAGGTAGTATTACTGCGCATTTCAACACGGTAGTTAAGGAAATTCGACCTTGTGAAGTGGTACTGGAAGGGCCAGATGGCCGCTTTACCATTGAGAACGATTTTGTATTAGCCATGACGGGTTACCAGCCTAACTTTGACTTTTTAAGCGCCCTCGGAATTGCCATCCAAGAGGATCAGCAGCGCCCAGTGTTTGATGAGGAGACTTTAGAGACTAATCTGCCTGGCGTCTATCTGGCGGGGGTAGTGTGTGCGGGGATGGCTACCAGCAAGCTGTTTATTGAAAATACGCGGGATCATGGCTCGCGCATTGTGGAGCACTATTTGCAAACAGCAACAGCATCCGTTTAGGTATAGGTATTACTCTTTCATCTGAAATTTTCGGATCATCAATGCTCCGCTCTCTTCCAGGTTAGAGCTCAGAATGATGACTTGCTCTCTGGTGCCGTCATCAATGGACACCGCAACAGTGTTGGGTGAAATGTCCCCCAAGTCCTCCGCATGGAGGATGAGATAGTTATCGCCTTTGGTATTGATTTTTACAGGAAATCCGCGTTTGCGCTTGGTGACTTTAAAGTTCTCTACGAGCTGTTCTCCATTTAGAAAAATGGTGACTACGTCGCCATCTACGGTACCATTATCCCAAATTTTTATTCTCAGCGTCTCGCTCTGCACCTCAATGAGACGCTCGACTTGCACTTTGCGATCTAGCTTTGCCTCATAAGGTTCAAATGCGTAGGCGACCGACTGCTGCTCTTGCTGTAGAATTGGTTTTTCTAAATACAATATGCCAGGTGCGCAATTCATAGTCGAGCCATCACTACCCTCTAAATACCCTTGCCAGGGGCCTTCGAGCGTATATTTGAGGCCATCTTGGGAACGCTTCAAGGTGCCGCTTTTGATACACCATCGCCAATCGCCATCTGATTTTTCTAGGATAGCCTGTTCGGTAAGCGTTAGTTGTTGGCTAGCCGCATCAAAAGACCAGTTCAGCTCGTGGGTAGCGCTGCCCCCATTGGCCTCCGAAACGATGTAGGACTGCCCTAGCTGATCGGGATATAGCTCAAAGGCGTAATAAAATCCATAATCTCGATCTGACTGCTTGAGCACGCCCGTCCACTTGCCTGTCATTTCGAAGGGCAAGGTTTCTGTACTAGACGTTTCTATTTTCTTACCTTTCTTTTGCAACCAAATCGTTCCGGGTGTACATCCGTTGGCTTGCCATTTACCAAAAAGTACAGGTAAGCCATCCTGAGTACTCCAATTGAGCTGTACATATTTGAGGCACCACTTGGGCTTTTTTGGCGAAAGCTGTTGAATTTCTTGCAGAACGAGCTGCTCCCCCTCCGCAGTAGCAATGACTTGAAACTGAGCCGTTGCCTTGGCATTTGCGGTAGCAGAAAACGACTCGCCCTGAAAGCTATCCCCCTTTTGCTCTAGCCCCACCTGGTACGTGAATGTATCGCGCTTCCCATCTTGACTTAGCCAACCTACCCACTGGCCTTCATAAGATTGCCCCATCCCTCTACCAGGAAGCAGTATAGCTATGCACACGAGTATACCTATTTTTGTAAGATACCACTGGCTTGAATCGTGCTTTGCGCGTATTTGAGGATTATCATAGTTCTGTATGATTTCTATCATAGTATTTCAACTGAAGGGTAGCTACTTTTAGTGTATGAGTTTGACATTCTAATCACCACTAAATTAACGAATATGAAGATCAATATTCATGCAAGTTTTGAAGTAAATGACTACTTGAAGGGGATTATCGAAGAGAAATTAACAAAGATTGAAACCTTCTTCAGCCCCATTTTAGCAACCGATATTTTTCTCCGCATAGCGGATAAGCGCCATACGGTGGCGGAGGAACAAATTGCAGAGGTGCGGATTAATGTGCCCAATCATACGTTTTTTGCGGAGGAGCGTTCTGATTCTTTTGAAAAAGCGGTAGCAGTTGCTAGTGATAAAATCAGACGACAGGTCATTAAATTTAAAGAGCAACTCCCAAAAAGATAATTCGCTGTAAATCAGCCTAATGATACGTGCGATGTTCTCTTGCCCCATTATTATGGGGTTTCGTAAATGCGGAGAAGTTCCTAATTTTGGCATACAGTTAATGAAAAAGAATTTTTCTGTAAGATAAATCGGGGGACATTGACAAAGAAAAGTAGTTAATGTCATTAATGGCAAGCCTTTCGGGCTTGCCTTTTTTTGCATTATATAAAATTCCTATTTATCTTTGAATAGATTTTCAGTTTAGGCTCACCCCCCTCTCAGAGCTTAACTTTCACAAACGCAATTCTTAAGTCAGTAATAGACTTGTTTCGCCGGCCACTAAATGGCTGCAAGCGGCAGAATTTTATCCTGCACTGCGTTAAAAAGCCTCGCTGATGCTACGGCATCACCTACGTTTTTTGCCTTGTTCAGAATAAAATTTGCTACGCTTTCGCTCATTCGCGACCGGCGGAACAAGTCTAATCTGATCTTTTCACTTTCTCGAAAGGGTCTGTAACAGCCACGTAAATATTGGTTGGTTAGATTAATAGTCTAGCTAGCTCTGCTGTGTATATATTATGCACTATAAAGATGTACTTAAATCGGTTTATTGATTGCCTGGCTACTGATTCGTAGTTGGGCAATTTTTTTTCAAAAAAAAAGCTACTCCTAATCCGAAGACTAAGAGTAGCTTTTTGTCGCTCTTTATCAGCACTAGAGTGGCACCCTACTTTCCTGCGAAATTTGCTTTTCGCTTTTCAATGAAAGCAGCAGCACCTTCTCTAAAATCTTCTGTTCCAGTAGTTTGGCCAAAAGCACGCACTTCGTGGGCAAAACCATCTTCATCGTACTGGAAATAAGCATTGACTGCTTCGATAACTTTTCCGATAGCTACTGGCCCTTTGGCTGCTATTTTCTCAATCATAGCTTTCGCTGCATTGACCTCCTCTCCTGGTGCCACCACGGCGTTTACTAAGCCTAGACGATAAGCCTCATTTGCATCAATCATATCTCCGGTAAGTAGCAATTCTACTGCTTTGGTCTTGCCGATGTATTGGATTAGGCGTTGTGTACCACCATAGCCAGGGATGATTCCTAGGTTTACTTCTGGTTGCCCAAAACGTGCTTTCTCACCAGCGATACGAAGGTGGCAAGCCATACATAACTCACATCCACCCCCAAGTGCAAAGCCATTCACTGCGGCGACCACTGGTTTAGGAAATTGCTCAATCAAGGTAAATATGTCTTGCCCTCTTTGAGCTAATTCTTCGCCAGCCTTTGCATCAACACCCAAAAACTCCTTAATATCAGCGCCTGCTACAAACGATTTTGGCCCTGCTCCCGTAATCACAATCCCCTTTACCTCGGTTTGCTCAGGCGCATCTTCACTGAAGAACTGCTGCAATTCTGACATCGTCAACTGGTTGAGTGCATTGAGCGCTTTTTCCCTGTTGATCGTCAGAATCAGAATGCCATCCTGCTCTTCTACTAACAAATTCTTATAATTCATTATCTCGGTTTCTTTTTCACAAATATAAACACATAGGATTGTTAAAAACTAACCCATAATTATCTAAAAAATGTAAAAAATCGACAGTCTAGCATTCTTTACTACAACTTAGTAAGTTACTTATTGGCCACCTTGCAAGTCTTCTACCTGCTTATTGTGCATGACCTTGGCTTGGTGATTGATCGATTCTTGATGAATCGCTTTCAATACTACTGCCATAAATTCTTCACTCAAGCCTTTTAGTTGTCCCTTGATGATGGATTTTTCAAGGATTTCGTTCCAACGGCTTGACTGCAAAATAGCAATGTTATTGCGTTTTTTGTACTCGCCAATTTTCTCCGCAATATTCATACGCTTACCCATTAAGTTGATGACTTCTTCATCGATCTCATCAATCTCGTGGCGCAAGTGCTCAATATTATTTTGAAATTCCATATCGTCAGTAGTGACCGTACGCTGTACCAATTGGTTGGTTAGGTCTAAGAACTGATCGGGCGTAATTTGTTGCTTCGCATCACTCCATGCCTTATCAGGCGTAGGGTGGACTTCCGTCATGATACCATCGAAGTTCAAGTCCATCGCTTTTTGGGCCACATCTAAGAGAATATCTCGGCGGCCACAAATGTGGCTGTTGTCACAAATGACTACCAATTCAGGAAACTGACGCTTCAAGTCGATTGGAATTTGCCATCTTGGTACATTACGGTATTTCGTGTCGCCGTGGTAAGAAAAACCCCGGTGGATGACCCCTACTCTAGTGATACCTGCTTTGTAGATGCGCTCAATGGCGCCAATCCATAGCTTCAAATCTGGATTGATAGGGTTTTTGATCAATACAGGGATGTCAATGCCGTCTAGCGCATCGGCTACTTCTTGTACAGAGAACGGATTCACGGTGGTACGTGCACCCAGCCAAAGTACGTCAATGCCGTGCTTTACTGCTTCAAAAACGTGGTCGCGCTTGGCAACTTCCGTTGTTACTTTGAGGCCTGTTTCTTCTTTGACTGTTTTGAGCCATTTTAGGCCAATTTTACCTACGCCTTCGAACGAGCCGGGGCGCGTACGAGGCTTCCAGATGCCAGAACGGAACAAATCGACATTTTGCTTAGCGAGTGCGCGAGCGGTACTGAGCACCTGCTCTTCTGATTCAGCACTGCATGGACCAGCAATAACGTAAGGCTGCTGGTTAGGCTTTTTGAAATAAGGTGTGAACTGCATTTCCATGGTGTTAGGATAATATTTTTTTAATGTTATTAGATTCTTCAATAAGCTGATAAAAAGTATCAAAATCCTTTTTGATCAGTAGGCTTCTGAAGCGCGCTAATTGCTGAATGTGTTCGTCTAATACATCGAGCAAGTTATCGCGATTCTGCCGGAAGATGGGTATCCACATATCCGGCGAACTTTTAGCTAAACGAACCGTCGAGCTAAATCCTCCACTAGCTAGCTCAAAAATGCGATCCTCGTCTTTCTCTTTCGCTAATACCGTTAGGGCTAGCGCAAAAGAGCTTAGGTGCGAGATGTGCGAAACATATGCCGTATGCACATCGTGTGATTTTGCATCCATCTCTACAATGGACATCGGAATCGACTCATACATTTTTCGCGTAAGCGTTATAGCATCCGCGTCGCTCCATTTGGTTTCGCAAAGTACGGTACACTTATCGTCGTATAAGTTGGGAATGGCTGCCTCTGGCCCCGAATATTCGGTTCCTGCCATCGGGTGGGTAGCTACGAAACGCCCCCGCTTGGGGTGATCTTTAATTTGTTCGAGCAAGCGTTCCTTGGTTGACCCCACATCGATGACGACCTGATGCTCTACCTGATCTAAAACACTAGGCAGTAAACCGAGTAAGGCATCCACTGGGGTGGAAAGGATAATCAAGTCACATTGCGCTATCGCTTCTTTCAGAGAAGCTCCCCTATCGATGAGTCGCCGACGAATCGCTTTATCGATATTATCGGAGCTGATATCTACCCCGTAAATGGTGCTAGCAAAACCATTCTCCTTGAGCGTAATTGCTAGTGATCCCCCGATTAGTCCAATACCTACAATTGCAACATTCATATCAATGAACAGCTAATGCTTTTTTTACTCTACGAATTGCTTCTCTAAATAATTCTCCATCTGCGCAAAGCGATACCCGTACGTACTGCTCCCCTTCTGTACCAAAAATTCCGCCTGGAGTAATGAACACATGTGACTGGTATAGCACTTCATCCGAGAGAGCATAGCAGTCTTTAAAGTGGCTTGGTATTTTCGCCCACACAAACATTCCTACTTGCTGGCGATCAAAGTGGCAGCCCAAAATATCGAGCAGTTGGAACACCAACTCTCTACGCTCCCGATACACGGCATTGAGCCGCTCATACCAGCTCGCTGGTGCTTTGAGGGCTTCTGTAGCAGCGAGTTGTACCGGTTTGAACATCCCTGAATCCATATTACTTTTAAAACGCAAAATGGTCTTCAAATAGGGTGCCGCTCCTGCTAACATCCCTACGCGCCAACCTGCCATATTGTGCGATTTGCTCAAAGAGTTAAGCTCTAATGCCACTTCTTTGGCCCCATCTACTTGAAGCAAGCTCATAGGCTGATCCGATAGGATAAAGGCATAAGGGTTGTCGTTGACTACCAGTATATTATGACATTTAGCGAAAGCGATCAAACGCTCGAAAAAGTTGAAGTTCGCTGGTGTGCCAGTCGGCATATTGGGATAGTTGACCCACATGATTTTTACCTTACTCAAGTCAGTTTGGGCTAGTGCTTCCAGATCGGGCAGCCACTTGTTTTCTGGCTTCAGGCTGTAGGTACGAATGCTAGCTCCTGTCAGTCGTGCAACGGCACTGTAAGCGGGGTAGCCGGGGTTAGGTACCAATACTTCATCTCCCATTTCCAAATAGGTCATAGAAATGTGCATAATCCCCTCCTTAGAACCGATCAGCGGTAGCACCTCATCTGTAGGATTGAGGTGTACCTTAAAGTATTGGGCGTACCATTTAGCGAAAGCTTCCCGCAACTCTTGGATGCCCGAATAGCTCTGATACGCATGATTTCCGTCTTGCATACTATGCTCAATCAGTTCGTCGATAGCAGGTCGATTGGGGGGCAAATCGGGGCTGCCGATACCCAGGTTGAGCACCTGCTTGCCTTCGGCTCGCATGGCTGCGATTTCTCTGAGCTTGGTAGAAAAGTAGTATTCCTTCACTTCTCCCAAGCGGCTGGCTGTTGCTATAATTGGTTCGATCATCATCTGTTTTTTAATAGTCAAAGTGTTGACCTTTGTGGTAAACGCCCATCACATGCAAATTGTGGGTAATCGGGCGAATTGCATCAATAGCCTGCTGGCATCCCACTTTTCCTTCTGCTACAAAATCGACAAAGAACAAGTACTCCCAAGGCTGTCCGATAATCGGTGCCGATTGTATTTTGGTCAAATTGACATGGTAAGCAGCCAATACCGACAAAATTTTGTACAAGCTCCCTACCTCGTGGTCTATGGAAAAGCATAGGGATACCTTATTAGCGGCAGCGTCCATTTGCACTTCTACCTTGCGCTCTAAGACCAAGAAGCGCGTATGATTTTTCTTATTGGTTTCGATACCGCCTGCCAGTACTTCCATATCGTAGATGTCACCAGCAAGTGTACTAGCTATTGCGCCCACTTTCGTTAAATGCTCGTTGCGTACGCGTTTGGCAGCCAGCGCAGTATCGACGGTTTCTACCAATCGGATATGGGGATATTGCCTAAAAAAAGCACGGCATTGAGCGATAGCGATAGGGTGTGAGTGCACTTCTTCTAGCTCCTCAATACGCGTTCCGGGCAGTGCCAATAGGTTTTGTTTGATGCGCAAAAAGACTTCACCTGTAATGGCAAGTTGGGAACTGTTGAGCAGGTTATAATTATACATCAAGCTGCCAGCTAGCGTATTCTCAATAGCCATGAGTCCCAAGTCTGTTTCTACACCTTTTTCAATCATACCTACTAAATCGTCAAAAGTGTGTGCCGGAACGACCTCAATTTCTTCTGCTTGAAAGCAGTGACGGGCAGCTATTTCGTGAAATGCACCAGCATAACCTTGGATGCATACCCGCCGTTTAGACGAGGAGTCGACTAGATCGGAGGTAGAAGAAGAATCTGTTGAAAGCATGATCGTATTATTTTTTAATGAAAAAATGACTTGGTTCTACTACTCAACGCTTTGGTTACAGGCAAAAAAAAAGCCCCGCATGAACGGGGCAACTTATTACATCTTACAACAAATTTTTAGCAGCCCCTACGGTTGTCCGTAAAAGTAAAAGCTAAAAAAGTAAAAGAAAGACTTGCTAATAGATGTAATCATTTTAATATCTCTTGTACGCGTAAACGTATAAATTAATTCGGTAGCATACAAGTTTACCCTTCAATAAATTAGCTTTTTCACAAAAAAAGTCAGTCTCATCATCATTTCATCAAAAAAAGCCTGCTTTTACTGCATTATTTAAAAACGAATGTTTGTTCGTAATTTATTATTACTAGCCAATTTACTTTGGCCAACTGCTGGTTAATCCTTATTTTCAAGTAAAATACCTGAATCATGAATAGAATACTGCTACTCTCTAGCCTGTGCTTTGGACTATTTGCCTGCACCAACTCTTCCACCCCCAAGGCTCCTGATGCGATTAATGAAGCGCTCTATGCGCAACTACAAGAGCAACTCATCACTGCCCAATCAGGTGCTACTATTCAGATTCCAGCAGGTACCTATTACTTCGATCGTCCGCTTTCGCTAGATGGTATCCCGAATATTACGATCACCGGGGCGGGCATGGGCAAGACTATTTTATCTTTTCTGGGCCAAAAGGTGGGTGCGGAAGGCCTGAAAGTTACCGCAGATTCGGTCACCATAAAAGACCTTACGATTCAGGATACCAAAGGGGATTGTATCAAACTGCAAGATTGTAAAGGGGTGACCTTACAAAATGTAGAGACAACCTGGAGTGGTGGAGCTAAAGCAGCCAATGGAGGCTATGGCCTATACCCAGTGGCTTGTGAGGATGTACTTATTGAAGGCTGTGTTGCCAGTTATGCTTCGGATGCTGGCATTTATGTAGGGCAATCGACGAATGTAGTTGTACGAAATTGTAAAGCGGTTGAAAATGTAGCGGGTATTGAGATCGAAAATTGCATTAATTCTGAGGTGTATGATAATGAAGCTCGTAATAATACGGGTGGTATTTTAGTATTTGACCTTCCTGATTTACCTCAGGTGAATGGCCATACCTGCAAGGTTTTCCGTAACAAGATTGTGGAGAACAACCACAAGAACTTCGCTCCAGCAGGCAATATCGTAGGTTTCGTTCCACCAGGTACGGGTATCATCCTATTATCTGCCAAATGAGTAGAAATTTATGAAAATGAAATCCTAGGCCATAAGACGATCGGGGCAGCCATCGCTAGTTATTACATCACCGAAAATGAGTGGAAAGATGAACGCTATGATCCGTACACTTATGATATTTACATCCACAACAATACTTTCCAGCGCAAAAAAGGCATTCCGGATTTGAGCAAAAAATTTGGGCAGATGGTCAACTTGCTTTTCCCCGGTACTTCCCAGGATATTCTGTATGATGGCATTTTGGATGCTACTAAATCAGGTGACAACCCTATGAATATTTGCATACAGCAACCCCAGGC
>JBCCRH010000179.1:0-11284 GCA_039208045.1 Bacteroidota bacterium | reverse complement strand
TGAAGGTAATGACCCTTTTTCACGAAGATAACCAGATTGAAATTCACAACTCGCTACTTGGTCAAGAGACCGTGTATTATAATGGAGAAGAAGTCTCCTCCAAATGGTCGCTATTTGGTAAGCTTCATTCATTTACGGTAGAAGAGAATGAAGAATTGATTGAATACAAAGTAACGACTCTCCTGCATCTGCATGGAGTAGGATTTGATATTTGGCGAGATGGGAAGCCGCTACTAACCTTTTCTTCTTAGCCTGAAAACCTCTAAGTTTTAAGCCGATCCTTCCCTAGCTAGCCATAGCTTCATTGAGCTTTTTATTCAACAAACGAATCAGCAAAAGCCACGGAATTCCGTGCAGCACGAAATCTAACCAGTCTATAGGGCCCATCCCTTTAGCTCCCCCCCATATCCACTTCAGCTTACCCCAAATATGAGGTTCCGGAAAAAAGGGAGCTAAGCCTAAGGTCAGGCATAGCAAAACAACGATTCGCCAATCATCTAAATATTTCAAGAGTAGTGATTTTTAGATTAATTTTAATTTTGAAGTTTTTAAACAACTTCTTTACCAAAAATAGCAACAAATGTCGATTTCCAGCCCTCAGATTGTCGTACTTGATAGCTATACGCTCAACCCTGGCGACTTGAGCTGGGAGGCGCTCCGAGCATTTGGCCCCACTATCATCTATGAGCATTCTACACCCGACGAGATAGTACCTCGCGCCAAAGAAGCCACTATCTTATTGGTCAACAAGGTAGAAATGGATGCTACTAAGCTTCGGCAATTACCTAATCTACAGCTTATTGCAGTTACTGCAACGGGCTATAATAATATAGATTTAGTGGCCGCAGCAGAGCAAGGCGTCGTGGTATGTAATGCAGTAGGGTATGGAACTGGATCGGTGGCGCAGCATGTATTCGCACTTTTGTTGGAGCTAACCAATCGAGTAGGAGCGCATAGCGCAAGCGTACACCAAGGTGATTGGTCGAAACAACGAGACTTTATGTACACCTTGCACCCCATTGAGGAACTGGTAGGCAAAACGATGGGAATCTATGGCTTTGGCCGTATCGGGCAGGCTGTGGGCCGCATTGCACAAGCCTTCGGCATGGAGGTGATAGCGCACCATAAACATCCCGAGCGAGATGCACAGCCTGGCGTACGCTTCGTGGATCTGCCGAGCCTTTTTCGCGAAAGCGACGTCCTGAGCTTGCATGCCCCACTGACCACCCAAAATGCTGGCATTATCAATGCGTCGAACCTAGCTCTAATGAAGCCGTCGGCTTACCTCATCAATACGGGGCGGGGTGGCCTAGTGGAGGAGCTAGCCTTGAAGGCAGCCCTGGAAAGCGGGCAACTAGCAGGTGCGGGCCTAGATGTGCTTTCTTCCGAACCACCTCCGACAGATCATCCGCTCTATGGTGTACCCAATTGTATCATTACGCCACACAATGCCTGGGCAAGCCGAGCTGCACGCCAGCGCTTGCTGGATATCGTACTGGAAAATATTGCGAGTTTTTTGAGGGGGGGAGGGGATGGTTTAGGGGGGGAGGAGTTTAAGGGTTTAAGGGTTTAAGGGTTTAGGGGTTTGTACTAGTACTAACTCCCTAACCCTCAACCCCCAAACCCCTCAACTCCCCAACCCCCAAACTCCTCAACCCTCAACCCCCCAACTCCTCAACTAAACAAAATGTCAGCAGAACTAAACTTTTGGATATACTTCTTGGGAGTGAATGTGTTGTTCTTCTTGCCGCGCTATTTGTTGGAATGGCGGGAGAGCAGTTTTGTGCCCTACAAGGGATTTTTGGAAGGGCCAATCAGTGAGCGGGTGCGCTATCTGATTAATCGGTACAACTATGATATTTTTCGCGTAAGCGTAGACTGGCTAGTGCTGGCGGGGCTATTGGTATGGCTGCAGCCAAATAGCGGGTTGGAGGTATGGCATGGGGGGTATTTTGTAGTGGTGGTGGTGCTATGGGCGTATCAGGTGTATTATCATGTGATGGAGCGGATTTATCAGATTGAGCCGGTGTTTTATAGTGATCGACTGCTGTTGCAAACAGGGTTTCAGTTGTTTGTGAAGAATCTGAAGGGGACGAATTTGTTGATTATAGCGGGTGTGCTGGGGGTATTGGGCGTATTGTGGTGGCTGATTGGGCAGGTGATTGAGGTGGCCGCTGTGGCGGAATGGAGTGGGGGGACGTATTTGTTGTTGGGAAGTTTTGGGTTTCTGGGCTTGTATAGTTTGGTGACGTATAACTATAAAGCGTTTGGAAAAATTGCTTTTCCTTCGCAGACGCAGTCGATCTATCGGAACATTCGCCAATCGCTGCGGACGAGTGCCTACTTTAAGCATTTTGACTTTGAGGCCTTGAGTCAGCATCGGCCTTATGAGGGACTTCAATTGAAAGAGCGACCGAATATCTACTTTTTAGTCGTGGAGTCGTATGGGAAAATAGCGCTGGAAGACCTGGCATTTAGCGAACCTATAACCCAAAAGCTGAGCTTGATGGCACAGCAACTCAAGGCTAAAGATTGGCACTCGGCTTCTTCACTTAGCGAAGCGCCCATCACAGGTGGTGCTTCTTGGATCAGCTACACCTCTGCACTATTTGGCTTGCCCATCAGAGATCAAGCGGCCTACCTGACCTTATTGCACCATCCGGCTATGCGCAACTATCAGCACTTGATGCGGTGGCTGCAAACGCAGGGGTATCGCAACTATCGCCTGTCGCCTATTGCTGGCTTTGAGGATATGAGCATCCCTTGGGATGATTATCAAGACTTCTATGCTATTGACGAATGGATCAAGTTTAAGTCTTTTGGCTATCAGGGGCCCTTGTACGGATTTGGGCCATGCCCGCCCGACCAGTATTCGCTACACTTTGCTCACGATTATATGAAGCAGCAAGCGGAGCCTCATTTTCTGTTTTTTATTACCCAAAACTCGCATAGCCCTTTTACGGGGCCTGCTGAAGTGCTGGAAAACTACAAAGATTGGATTGACCCTACTGCCACCATGGACACTGCTGATTCGGCTTCTATTTTTTCTAAACCACAAAAGGCAGACTACTTGGAGGCGATTTTGTATCAGTTGGATTTCATACATCATTTTATTGAGCAGCAGGGAAAAGCTAATGATTTGTTTATCTTGATGGGGGATCATCAGCCGCCAGTTTTTCCTGGGCCAAGGGCGGGCTTTCAAACGCCTGTTCATGTGATTGGAAAGCATTTGCCGTGGGTGGAAGCGTTTAAAGGGTATGGCTTTTCAGAAGGTATGCTAATGCCATTGGATAAGGACGGACTCCGTCATGAGGCGTTGTTCTCGCTAGTGGTACGTAGCTTGATGGAAGCTTATGGAGAAGCAGGGCTCTCGCTACCGGAGGTATTGGCGAATGGGATCGATTTTGGAAATAGCAATAATGGACGCAATTAAAGATTGGAATAGAAAGCATGCTTGGGTGATGGTGATTGCCACCATTTGGGCACTACTGACTGATTTTTCGTGGATGATCAGCCTATGGGCAATGGCGTCTTTTGGCTACTGGATTTGGGAAAGTAGGGGAGTGCTGGGGCAGTTTTCGCCTTGGGGAGGCTATGCGAACTGGGCAACGGCGGGGCGAGTAGTATTGCTTTCTCTGATTAGCTGTCTGGTGCCTTTTTTAACGGAATTTCAGCTTTTCATGTGTATATGGTTACCGCTGTCTTTAGATGCTGTCGATGGTTTTTTGGCACGAAAATTTAATCATGGTAGCGCTTTTGGGCAGTATTTTGATATGGAAGCTGACGCTTTCTATGTACTTCTGCTCTCCTTCTTATTGTTCCACTTGGATAAGGTAGGAGCATGGATGCTACTGCCTGGGGTGCTGCGCTACATTTATGTGATTGTGATTGCGCTGCTTGGATGGCAAGATCGAGAAATACCAGGTAGTTTTATTGCTAAGGTGATTGGGGCAGGCTTTTTTATTATGCTTCCTTTTCCGCTAATTATTCCAACTCCGCTGGGAGCTTACGTAGCAGCAGGGATGACTGGGCTCTTATTCTGGTCGTTTGGACTTTCCTTTTTTCAGCTTTGGGAGCTGGGGAAACAAAAAAATAGCAACGAATAAAGGCGTTGCTATTTCTCAGGTTTTTGTTACAGATTATACCTTAAATCTGGAGTCTAAAGTCGCTTTAGCATGGTGCTTATTCCGGGCTACAGCCTCTGCAACAGAACCTTCTATTGAACATGCTAATACTCACAACGTAAAATGCTATTATTAAACTGGTTCGTAGCCTGCTTTAGTATAGATGAGGCTAAAAACCAATGAAAATTGTCATCTAAGCGTGCTGCTGCTTTATTTCGGGCATCTTGCACTCTTCTTCAGGTGACTTGCCGCAAACCGTACATTCACCAACCTGATTTTTTAACATCGGGTTGTTTGTGGCACAGGTGCCTCTAAATTCATTTCCAGTAATAATATACCGAATATTGATGAGAAGGAACGATACGCCGAACACAGTGAAAATAAGACCTAAAACATATAAGAATTCCATAGTTTATTTCATATTTCTTTGTGAAACAAGTTGCTACAAGATTCAGTTTGAGTGTAGCTGAAAATCTTTTTCTAAAAATCTAGCGAGCACTCCATGAGCTGTAAAATATTGCTTTGTACCTTGCAGCGGTTGCTCAGCAAAGTTAACATAAAAAACACATATGATGCAGGAGAAATTGGATGCATTTGCCCGACTACTGACGATAATGGATGAACTACGGGAGCAGTGCCCCTGGGATCGTAAGCAGACCTTTCAGAGTCTACGCAATCTCACCATCGAAGAGACCTACGAATTGGCAGATGCTATCCTAGAGGAAGACTTGGAGGGCATCAAAGAAGAGATTGGAGATTTGATGTTGCATATGGTATTTTACGCTAAGATTGGCTCTGAGCAAAAGGCTTTCGACATTGCCGATGCCCTGCATGCCATTTGCGACAAGCTCATCAAAAGGCATCCACATATCTACGGTGATTTGAAGGTAGCGAATGCGGAGGAAGTCAAAAAAAATTGGGAGCAACTGAAGTTAGAAGAAGGGAAGCGATCGGTGCTAGCGGGCGTACCTCGTTCTTTGCCTGCCATGGTGAAAGCCTATCGCATGCAGGAAAAGACTAAGCAAGTGGGGTTTGAGTGGGAAAATGCAGCCCAAGTTTGGGAGAAGGTAGAAGAGGAAATGGCAGAATATAAAGCAGCTGTAGAAGAGGATTTGCCACTAAAAGAGCAAGAAGAAGAATTTGGGGATGTGCTTTTTTCACTGATCAACTATGCGCGGTTTAAAGGGATTGATCCGGAAACTGCATTGGAGCGTGTCAATCAGAAATTTAAGCGTCGATTTGAGTATATCGAAGCTCACGCCCCCAAAGCACTTGAGCAAATGACTTTAGCCGAGATGGATGAGCTCTGGAACGAGGCTAAGTAACAGCCAAAGAATAAGTTCCGCATTTTGGCAAGGGGATTTTGCTCCAAGACAAGGCGAAAAATACAGGCGATGCCTAGCATCGGCGAGGCTTTTCAACGCAGTATTGGAGTAAAAGAGCCAGCCATAAATCGAGAAGTTATTGTTTGACTGTTACTAAAGCGAAGAAGTAAGGTTAAATACTTCTTTGGGCTTCGTTTTCTATTGATGATTTACTTACCTTTGTGGCCCATTTGAAAATCAAGGTGCAATAACACGCACAAGTCGCAATAGTAAACCTTATGAGAAAGATTGGTTTAGAGATCGTGGCGCTTTCTCACAGCGTATCGCAATCCCATAATTATGCAGTAGTTCTTGGCGAGGAAGAAGGAAAAAGACGCTTACCCATCGTAATTGGAAGCTACGAAGCACAGGCTATAGCTGTAGCAATGGAGCGGATGACTCCAAATCGACCGCTCACGCACGACCTATTCCGTAATGCGCTTGAAACGTTCAATGTGGAACTACAAGAAGTAGTTATTAATAATCTACTAGATGGTATCTTCTACGCTCGCTTGGTTTGCTTGAAAGCAGGAGAGGTCATTGAAATTGATTCACGCACTTCTGATGCCCTCGCACTAGCGGTACGTTTTAACTGTCCGGTATATACGTATGAGTTTATCCTAGATGCCGCAGGTATCATAATGGACGAAGAAGACGAGGAAGAATTAGTAATGGAAGATATAGATAGATCGCCAGATGATAGGGCAGTGTCGGGTTTAGATTCCTATTCGACAGAAGCACTGAATAAATTACTTTCTGAAGTGCTTGCGCAGGAGAACTATGAGCGTGCTGCCGAAATTCGGGACGAAATAAAGCGTCGAAATTCATAATCTAATCCAAGAAAGCTCCCTCAATACCCATAATAGGCCTTATCTTTAGCCAGCCTTTTTGATACCAATCAGTCGGATTAAAGTGCTCCGACGCCGTGGTATACGGTTGTTGCTAAATCCCTTCTTATGCCTATAAAAAAAACTTGCTTTTTCATCTGCATGCTACTCTTGAGTGTGCCTCTTTTTGCGCAGCAAGAAGACCAACCGCTTGAAGCTCAACTAAATGGTAATCTACAAGTTGGTGTCCCACTGGGGCTATTTAATGACAATTTGGATAATGTCGGTATTGGTGGGGGTGGATTAGTGGTGTTCCGAATCGCCAACACACCGATCTATGCAGGTTTAGAATTATCGGGCATGACCTATGGCAATGAAACGCAAGATTTTGCCATCAGCATTGCTGGCTTTATCGAATTATACGAATTGCGTACCACTAACAATTTCTTTTTGGGCCACGCCATGCTCCGCTTCAAACCGGATATCGACTTCTTCATCCAGCCTTACATTGATGGAATGATTGGCACCAAAAATCTATACACTCGCACGCGACTGACCAATCAAAATCAAAACAACCCAGATCAAGATAGCCGCATTGAGCAGGGCGACTGGGCCTTCAGCTACGGTGGTGCCTTTGGTATACAACTCGATATTTTTGGCTCGCCTTACTTCACCCTAGACCTACGCTGTGCCTACTTGCCAGGTACCAATGCCGACTACCTTGTACGCAGAGCTAACGATACCAATATCACTTACGATGATCCAATAGATGCCTTCGAACAACGCAATTCCCCTACTGATCTGTTGCTTCCGCAAATTGGCCTTACGATTAATATCTCGGGAATGGAAGAATAGTTGAGGAGTTGAGGGGTTTAGGTGTTTAAGGTTTTTGGGTGACGGACTACAGGTGTAGCTATTTTAACTCTCAGTACTTAAACCCCCTAACACTAAAACCCTCAAACCCCTCAACTCTCAAACTCCTCAACTCCCAAACTCTCAAACCCCCCAACCCCTCCCTACCCTTGCGGAATACGCAGCACCTGCCCCGGATAGATGAGGTCTACACTTTTGAGCATAGGTTGATTAGCTTTGAAGATCATGGGGTACTTCATGGGGTCTCCGTAGTATTTTTTAGCGATTTTGGATAAGGTGTCGCCTTTTTGTACTTCGTGGAAGGTGGCTTCGGGCTCTGGTTCAGGGGCATTTACACGGATGGCATCATCTACGGAAGCAATGCCGCTTACGTTACCCAATGCCAGTATGATTTTTTCGCGATCAGCTTGTGAAGTAACTTCTCCACTTACGAATACGGTATCGCCTGATAGGCTAATTGATAAATCTTCTACGCTGGTATTGAGGGCACGTACCACATTGGAGAGGAGTTGTACTTTTTGCTTTTCCAAATCAACACTTGCAGGTGTGGCTGGAGTTGGAGTTGGTTTGTTGGCAGGCTTCTGGGTATCCTTGTTGAATACTTTTTCACCTACATCTTTCAAAAAAGAGAAAAGTCCCATGTTTTTTGATTTTTGTTAAAGTCTTTGATGCAAAAGTAATGAAATTCGAAACGGTACATGGATAATTGGTCGGGCTTCACGAAAAAGTTTAAACTTTTAGAAAATAAAGCGGAAAGTCTTTGAAAAGGCGTATATTTGCGCAGTTTTTTATTCAAGGATTCGGGGGCGAGTCCGCGAATAGAAAACTTTTTTTAACGCTATTTAATAACATTTACTAAAAAAGTATTCTGAAGTTATGCAAGGAAAAGGAGTTGTAAGGTTCTTCCTTGTGGTCATGACTATCGTAACGCTTGTACAGTACTTCTTTATGTTGCCGACCCAAAAAGTGGAAACGGCAGCTGATGAGTATGCTGAAACGCTGGCTAGTCAAGCCGCAGAAGAACAACAGAAAACCGTCTTCAAGGAGAAGCGGTCCGAGTTTCTAGACTCGATGTCTACGGAGGAGGTCTTTAAGATCCCCTATTTGAAAAGTTACACTTATCAAGATTTAAAGGCACAACAATTAGCGTTGGGCTTAGATTTGAAAGGTGGAATGAGTGTAGTACTACAGGTTGATTTGCGCGAATTTATACGAGCCCTGGCCAATAGCAGTAAGGATCCTACTTTTTTAGCAGCGTTAAATGAAGCCACAGAAGCACAAAAAAATGCTCAGGCTGATTATGTTACTCTTTTTGCGGACGCGTTCAGAAGCAACAGCGAAGGCAAAAAACTCGCCCCTATCTTTGCGCGCAACGAAGCGCTAAGAGAAAAAATTAACTTTGAAACTTCTGATGGTGAAGTCGTACGCCTGATTCGCGAAAAAGCGAACGAAACGGTAGACTTGACCTATAAGCTACTAAAGGAACGGATCGACAAATTAGGGGTAACCCAACCAAACGTATCGCTAGATGCCAGCCGTGATTTGATTACAGTAGAACTACCAGGTATTGATAACCCAGAACGGGCCAGACAGTTTCTTCAAGCTGCCGCTAAATTGGAGTTTTGGAACGTCTATCGTATCTCTGATAGTGGATTAGTAACGGCATTTGCGGAAGCAAACGAACGCCTATCAAAGGAGTTGGGAGCTAGTGTAGAGCCGGAAATTACACGTATAGATACGCTTTACAAGCAGGATTCATTAGGTAATGATCTTCTGGATCAGATTGTAGCTATCGATACTGTGTACAATGAATTCAATGCGAATGCTGGACCACTATTCGATGTTTTCCAACTCAACCAAACTGGCGCGAGAGGTTTGGCTGTGATGGGAACGGCGCGCAAAAATCAGCGCAGCATAGTAGAGGGATATTTGAATCAAGAAAATATTAAGGGCTTATTTCCACGTGATTTGGTATTCCGCTGGTCAAAAGACCCAATTAGAGACTTAGAAACTGGTGATCTGACAGATGACTACGAGCTATACGCCATCAAGAAAGAGCGCGGTTCTGAAAAGCCGCCATTGACGGGTGATCGTGTAGTAGATGCAAATGCGAGTCCTGACCCGCAGACTAATGAAGTGGGAGTGTCTTTGAAGATGGATAATGCTGGAGCTAAGATTTGGGGGCAGATGACTACCAAAGCAGGGCAAGACAACAATCGGGAGATTGCCATCTTACTAGATAATGAAGTAGTATCTGCACCACGTGTAATTAACCCCATTCTAACGGGAGATTCACAGATTTCTGGTAGTTTCTCTATCCAGGAAGCGAAGGATTTATCGAACATCCTACAGGTCGGTAAATTGCCTGCTGAAACACGTATCATCCAAGAATCTTTAGTAGGTCCATCTTTGGGGCAAAAGAATATTGATCGAAGCTTAAACTCTTTGATTATTGGTTTCTTATTGCTACTTGGCTTTATGGTCTTCTACTATGGTGGAGGTGGTATTGTGGCCATCATCGTGTTGTTCTTGAACTTGTTCTTCATCTTCGGTGCCTTGGCTTCTTACGGAACGGTACTGACGCTACCTGGGGTAGCTGGTATTATCCTAACAGTGGGTATGGCCGTAGATGCTAACGTAATCATCTATGAACGAATACGAGAAGAACTGCGAGATGGGAAGTCGCTGGCGGCCTCCATAGCCGATGGTTTTCAGAATTCCTATTCAGCCATTATTGATGCCAACGTTACGACGATACTGACGGCCTTTGTATTAGCCTACTTCGGTTTGGGACCTATCAAGGGCTTTGCTGTGGTGTTAATCATAGGTGTACTTTCTTCTTTATTTACTGCGGTATTAGTAGGTCGCCTCATCATCGACTGGTGGGTAGGTAGAGGCAATAACTTGTCTTTCTGGACAGGTTTCTCTAAAAACCTTTTTGCCGATTTGCAGATTGACTGGCTGGGCCGCCGCAAGTTGGCGTACATCATATCTGGTACAATTATCGTACTTGGTATAGCATCTTTTGCTATGCGAGGTTTTGAGCTTGGTGTAGACTTTAAGGGGGGATATTCTTATAATATCACCTTTGATAAAAATGCTAGTATCGATGCAGATGATCTGCGGGAGTCACTAACCACTACATTCGGTAGTACACCAACAGTAAAGGCTGTAGATACAGAAAATACCTTCAATGTAGTAACGGATTATCAAGTAGATAATACCGATGATGATGCTCCTAATTTGGTGATGGAGAAACTGTATGAAGGAGTGAACACCATGAGTGGTGGTAACTTAGACTTCAACAATTTCAAATCACCAGATGGAGAAGGTACCTATGTATCAAGTTCTAGTAAGGTAGGACCAACTATTGCCGATGACATCAAGAACAGTGCATTCTACGCAACGATCTTCGCCCTCTTATTGATCTTCCTGTACATCTTCATTCGCTTCAGCAAATGGCAGTATAGTGCAGGTGCGGTAGCGGCATTGTTCCACGATACGATGATTGTATTGGCTGTATTCTCTATTGGGCATGGTATTTTACCATTCTCATTGGAGATCGACCAGGCATTTATCGCAGCCATCCTTACGGTAATTGGTTATTCTATTAATGATACAGTAGTAGTATTCGACCGTATCCGTGAATTTATGGGACTATACACCAAAAAGAGTAAGGAAGAAGTGATCAATATGGCGATCAACAGCACAGTGAGCCGTACCGTGATTACCTCTTTAACGACTTTATTGATGGTAGCTATCCTATTTGTATTTGGTGGTGCCAGTATCAAAGGCTTTGCCTTTGCCCTATTGGTAGGTATCATTGTGGGTACATACTCTTCTGTATTCGTAGCTACACCGGTAATGTCAGATTTAACTGGTGACTTGAAGCCAGTGTCGACAAGTAAGAAAGATAACAACAAGAAAGGTTTCTCTAAGGCTATCGAAAAGGCTAAGTAACAGCCAAAGAATAAGTTCCGCATTTTGGCAAGGGGATTTTGCTCCAAGGCAAGGCGAAAAACACAGACGATGCCTAGCATCGGCGAGGCTTTTCAACGCAGTATTGGAGCAAAAGAGCCAGCCATAAATCGAGAAG